>CAZIRI010000046.1:0-1706 GCA_964541815.1 uncultured Lachnospiraceae bacterium | reverse complement strand
ATATTTGAAGTCGAACTATTATAATTATTATTGGAAGAAATCCACAACTTAAATTGCTTGGGGTGAATGTTGGGAGAATTGTGAGAAATCTTTGATTTTTGTTTTGAGATGTTTTTGCTTTGTGATATAATCTTTTTAGTGGAGGGGAAATGATAAATATTGCAGTGGATGGCTACGCAGGAAGTGGCAAGACAAGTTTGGTGAAGTTGTTGGCGAAAAAAATGGACAAAAATATCAAAATTTTGGACACAGGAGCCATTTTTCGTGCATTTGCCTATGCATACAAAGACATGGGATATGGTGAGTTGGACAGTTCTTCCATAAAAAGTTTTGTCAAGAGTGCGTCCTTGCAGGTGGACTTTGTGGGAGACGAGCAACACACTTATGTAAACAAAAAGGACTTGACGGACTTTTTGAGAGATGAACAAATTGGAATTTTGGCGTCAAAAATTGCATGTTTTCCTGAAATAAGGGCAAAATATCTCGTTGTCGCTCAAAGTTTTGCAAAAAACAACAATTGCATCATGGAGGGCAGGGATATCGGCTCGGTTGTTATGCCAAATGCGGATGTCAAATTTTTCTTGACCGCTCAACAAAATATTCGTGCCGAAAGGCGATTTGGTGACTTGAAAAAGCAAAACAAAGCAGTTGATTTGGAAAATGTTATCAATGATTTGAAAGAACGGGATGACAGAGACTCAAATCGTGGGGATTCTTCGCTCAAAACCTTGCCAGAAAGTGTTGTTGTGGACAATTCGAACATGAGTTTGGAAGAAACCGCTGATTTTTGCTTGGGTGTGATTGAAAAAGTGTTGAATCCTGTGTCGGCAATAAACATCGCCATTGACGGCTATGTGTGCAGTGGAAAAAGCACCATCGCAAGAGCATTGGCAAAGCGTTTGGGATTTAATGTCTTCGACACGGGAGCATTGTATCGTGGTGTAGCTTGCGCATTTGACTATATGAAACTCGACGAAAGCAAAATCGATGAAAAATATATTCAAAAATTTGCAAAACAAATCAATGTTGATATAAAATTTATTGACGAAGTTGAGCATGTTTATGTAAACGGGATTGACTACACAAATGGCTTGCGAACGGAACGAATTAGTTCGCTCTCCGCCAAAATTTCTCCATTTCCATGCATTCGCTCAAAAGTTTTGGAGTTGCAGAGAGAGTATGCTCGAGAGCATAATTTGGTTATGGAAGGGCGTGATATTGGCAGTTTCGTTTTGCCAAATGCACAGTTCAAATTTTTCTGCACGGCGGATGAAAATGTGAGAGCGAAAAGGCGTTATGAAGACCAAAAGGCTCTCGGGAATGATGTCGTTTTTGAAACCGTTTTGAAAGAATTGAGAGAAAGGGACTATGCGGATATGCACAGAGAGCATGGTGCTTTGGTGCAACTGCCTGATTCAATAATTTTGGACACAACTCGGGCAAGTGTGACTCAAAGCGTGGACTATTGCGTGAAAATAATAAAAGAAAAATATCCAGATATCGTCAAAAAATAAGAAAAAAGAATGAATAAATCTGATTTTATTCATTTTTTTTATTTGGTAATGTTGGTTGATTGTGGTGTGGGAATTTTTGGGAAATTGGCGAAAAATGGGGTGAAGTTGAGAAAAAGGAGGGGAAGGCGTTATACACACGGGATAGTGGTGCGAAAAAAGAGAAAAAATTTTTGAAAAAAGTTAAAAAACTTT
>CAZIRI010000045.1:711-1835 GCA_964541815.1 uncultured Lachnospiraceae bacterium | reverse complement strand
ATCCATCTCTTGTCACATTTGTTGGCAAATCAATGTTTTCATCTTCAACTGTGTAGGTTGTGACCGCTTCGTCTTCAATCGTCCCATCATTTGAAATGTATGAGATGTTGTATGTCTGGCGATTGTATCTCGCTGTCAATGTCACATTCCTATCCAACGTTGCATTCTCAAAATCAAATGGGGTGTCGCTGTCACCCTCATACCAACCCTCAAACTCATATCCCGCTTTCACGGGTGCCTGTGGAATCTCAATATCTGTGTTTGAGATTTTTTCAATTGTCGATTCTCCAACATTGAAATATATGTAATACTCTTCCTTTCTTCCGCCACGGGACAAAACCGCACCCGTCACGCCCGCCGTGACAGCAAGACTTGTCGCAAGCACAACACCTGCAATCACACCTTTCTTTTTCTTCTTTTTTCCTTCTTCCTTTTGTTTTTCAACCTCGGCTATTTCCACTGTTAATTCTCCTTATTTTCAAAAATTTTGCAAACAAATTTTGTTGCAATCAAGAGTATTATATCACAAAGAAAAAATTTTACAAAACAAAATGGATACAAAATCACATAACAAAAAAACATCCAAAATTGGATGTTTTTTCAACACAAAATAAATTAAATATATTTTTTCGACTATTTTAATTCAACAACAGCGCCAGCTTCTTTGAATTTTGCTTCAAATTCTTTTGCTTGAGCAGTAGGAACGTTTTCCTTAATCATTTTTGGTGCACCATCAACGATTGCTTTTGCTTCAGAAAGTCCAAGATTTGTGACTTCTCTAACAACTTTGATAACAGCAATCTTGTTTGCACCAACTTCTTTCAAGAAAAGATTGAATTCGCTCTTTTCTTCATCTGCGGCAGGAGCAGCCCCACCAGCAACTGGAGCAGCGGCAACTGCAACTGGAGCAGCAGCGCTTACACCAAATTCTTCTTCCAAAGCCTTTACAAGCTCTGAAACTTCAACAATAGTCATTTTTTTGATTTCTTCAACCATATTTTTAATATCAGCCATTTTTTTCTCTCCTTTTTAATTATGCGATTTTATTTATTTTGTTGCAATCGCATTCAATGCAACAGCAAGCCCTCTTGTTGGGGCTGTCAGAACTCTGCACAAACTTGATG
>CAZIRI010000045.1:0-701 GCA_964541815.1 uncultured Lachnospiraceae bacterium | reverse complement strand
TGAAGCAGTGTTGTTCAAAGTTCCAAGCAACTTTGCAATCAAGACTTCCTTTGATGGAAGTTTTGCAAGTGCTTCGATGTCTTGAGCATCAACTCTAACGCCATTCAATATTCCAAATTTGATAGCCATCTTCTTTGATTTTTCAACGCAATCGCTCACAATTTTTGCAGGAGCAACTTCGTCTTCATAACCAATTGCAACAGCAGTGGTGCCTTCCAATAAGTTTGCAGGACACTCAATACCAAGGTCAGAAAGTGCTTTCAACATCAAGCGGTTTTTGTAGACTTTATATTCACAACCAGCCTCACGGAATTGTCTTCGAAGATTTGTGTCTTCTGCAACAGTGAGTCCACGGTAGTCAACAAAAGCCAAAGTTTTTGCTTTTGAAAATTTCTCTTTGATTTCTTCAACGAGAACTTTCTTTGCTTCAAAATTAGCACTCATTTTTCTTTCCCTCCTCTTAATTTATTTTGTGTTTTGTATAAAAAATCTCTATAACCTGGAAAAGTTATAGAGATGAAAAATCACTATCAAACTTTTCCTCGGTAAGCACACAAATGTGTTTATGCTTTCGCACTTACGGTCTTCGGAAGACTTTTAATACTGCCATAGTATACAACAATGGAAAAAATTTGTCAACTGTTTTTCAAAAATTTTTTATTCTCTTATTTCATTATAGCAAAAATCATACAAATCGCTCG
>CAZIRI010000044.1:0-2254 GCA_964541815.1 uncultured Lachnospiraceae bacterium | reverse complement strand
ATCATTCTTGCTGTTGGAGTTGTTCTTCATTTCACAAAATTTTTGTATGCTCCATATTCGACAGACAAAGATAGGTGGCTTCGTGATTCGTGGTTCAACAACATTTGTGGTGCAAACATTCTTCTTTTCCCATTCTTTTTGTTGTCAAAGAGCGACAAGGCAAAAGATTATATGTTTTATTTGGGGCTACTTGGTGGCTTGGGTGCAGTATTATATCCGCTGGAACCTATGCAAAAAGTTGACCAAGCGAGCGAATGGATAGATATTATCCGCTTCTACATTCATCACACAATGTTGTGGGGGGTGCCACTTGTTATGGTGATGACAAAATTGCACACATTGAGTTATAAGCGTGTGATTTGGTGTCCCGTTTTTCTGCTGGGAGTGTGTGCATTTATCATACTCAATCAGTGGTTTCAAAGCGAACTGGGGTTCACAAATTTGCGTAGCAGTGATTTTCTTGATATCAATTTCAAAAACTCATCTCTCATCTATGGACCGTCAGAAGGATTTGAATTTTTGGGTGCCTTATGTCCGTCAATTTTCAAGACGGTGCCAGTTGGAGAGTATGCGGGACAAGAAAAATATTGGCCACTCTTTTGGATGATTGTCCCTGTGTTTGTTCTTGTCACACCACTTGCATTTTTGTTGTGCATGATATTTGACCACCGCAATTTCGCACGGGATTGCAAAGCATTCTTTGGAAAATTTAGAAAAACAAAATCTTAATATACTTTGGAGGAAAAAATGACTTTTACAGAATGGTTAACGGGCAGTTTGCCTACCCAACCAAGTGCCCCTTGGGGGGGCTACACATAGCAACACTGATTGCTTGTGTGGCGACAGTGATAATTTTGGCTGTTTGCATGAGAAACAAAAGCGAAAAATCACGAATGATTGTGCTTTATGTTTTGGCAGGGATTTTGCTGTTTTTTGAGATAACGAGAAGAGTTGTCAATTTGAGCAAAGAAAGTGAATTCAATTTTCATAAAGTCTTGTATATTTTGGCGTTCCGCCCTTGGTGTGCGATATCTTGCCTTGCATTGATGTTGAGTGTGTTGATAAAGAAAGATTGGTTCTACAATTTTGCAAGCACATCTGGTTTGCTATGCACAATCATATTCTTTGCATATCCAAGTGTTGGATTTAGAGAAAATTATTTGCTGTTTGATGATGTTTATTCAATCGTCACGCATTCGATTATCTTTATAATGAGTATAACGCTTATCACGCTTAAATTCACGAAATTTGATGTCAAAACTTTGTGGAAAACACTTGTATGTTTTGCTTGTGTGTTTGTGTATGCATTTCTAGAAATTTACGCCTTGAAAATCGAGAAAGACCCATTATACTTTATGCCAAATGGCGACATTCAAGACATTTTGGGTGTTGGATATGCATTGTATTTGATTATCTATATCGCATTTATAGCAATCTATTTGTCTGCATTCTATTTGTGTTCTTATCTAAAAAGAAAAAGAGCAAAGTAAGTGTGATTTAGTGAATTTTCAAAAAAAGAACATTTTTTTGAAAAGATAAAATTTTTGTATAACTTTATTTGCATAATTGTGAATTTGAATAAAAAAAGTTGACACATTTGTGTCAACTTTTTTATTGTGCGTGTACAACGAAAAGCCTTTTTTTGATTATTTCCCTTTGATTTTGCGACTGATTTTGATTATCACACATTTTTTGATTTTGCGAAAATCAAAGTTTTATTTTAGTCAAACATTGAAGTTTGTTTGTTATTATATCCCAATATCTTATTGTTTGAGTTATTTATATCTTCTTCGTGGTGGAAATAATCCATATATCGAATATTGCTTTTATTGCAATAATCTTTTATCTCGTTTTCCATTAGCGAGAGTTTTTCTTTGCTTTCAATTTCTTTTGGAAGTTTTTCTGTGTCTAAATCTAAATCAGTAGTCTTTACATTAACAATCGCACAATCTCCAACATTATGCGAGTTAAAGAATATGACATCTGCATTATCATAATTTATATCAATTACAATTCCATGTGTATTTTTAATTAAATTATGTCTTTTATATAGTCTATCGTCTTTATGTTTTACTAAATCTAATTTTTTCATTTTATCCAATCTTACAATAAATTATGGTTTCATATGAACAATTATAACATTGCTAGGGTGCAAGAAGTTAATCTTTAATGATAAAATTTTGTGATTAATTACATGAATTTTTGTCGTTTGGAGTTGATGATTTTTTCTTTTCAATCATTTGATGATATTTTT
>CAZIRI010000043.1:0-2650 GCA_964541815.1 uncultured Lachnospiraceae bacterium | reverse complement strand
TGTGACACGTGCAGGATATGTGTTTGATGGTTGGTATTTGGATGGGAGTGAGGTGGTTTCCATTTCAAAAAATATGTTCAAAAATTTGAATAAAACCTCTCTTACAATAGAAGCGAAGTGGTATGATACATTCACATATGAAAATAATTCAAGAACAACACTCACTGGATTGACGACATATGCAAGCGATGTGACAGAAGTTGTAATTCCAAAATCGGTTAAGACTATTGATTCAAAAGCATTTTATGGGAATACAAAACTTAAAAAGGTGACATTTGAAGAGGGGAGTCAATTGACAAAAATAGGAGAGAAGTCGTTTTACAGGTGTTCAGCATTGGAAACAATTGAAGTTCCAGATACAGTGACGAGTGTAAAGAGTGGAGCCTTCTATGACTGCTCAAGTTTGTCATATAATTCAGATAAAACTGTCTGTGCAGATTATTTAGGAAATAATGAGAATCCATATTTGATTTTAGTTAAACCAAGGACAAGGACTTCAATATATTGTATAATAAATGAAGAATGCAAAGTTATTTGTGACTATGCATTCTATGGTTGTTCGGATTTGATTGAGGTCAGTATTCCAGCAAGTGTGACAAATATAGGATATCGGGCATTCGATGGTTGCAATAGATTGATTGCAGTCACCAACATGTCAGATTTAGATATAACAGCAGGTTCAACGGATAATGGATATGTTGGCTGTTATGCAAAATTTATTCACAAATCACTTAATGTTGAAGCCAAATATGAGGAAAGTAATGGGGTTTCTTATTATATATATAATGGTGAAAAGATTGCTGTTTGTGCCTATAAATTAAGTGGAACGACATTGACACTTGATTCAGACTGCACAAGTATAAATCAATATGCATTCAGCAGTCCATCCACATTTGATATTTGTTCGGATTTGACCTCAATCACAATTCCAAGCGGAGTGACAAGCATTGGAAGTTGGGCATTCTGTGGTTGTTCAAGTTTGACTACAATCACAATTCCAAGCGGTGTGACAAGCATTGAAGGTTCTGCATTCTATGGTTGTTTAAAACTTGAGACTGTCATATTTGAAGAGGGAAGTCAATTGACAAGTATTGGTTCTTGTGCATTCGCTGGTTGTTCAAAATTGTCATCAATCAATATTCCAAAGAGTGTGACAAGTATTGGAGAGGTTGCATTCTATGATTGCTCAAACCTTACATCGGTCTATTACTTAGGCTCTGCGGATGAATGGAGTTCAATTAGTATTGGGTCAAGTAATACATCTTTAACGAATGCCACAAGATATTATTACAGCGAAACGGAGCCGACAGACACAACAAACAAATATTGGCATTATGATTCTGACGGAAACATTGTTGTTTGGACAAAATCCATAACTTAAAATTGAAGCAAAGAAAAATCACTCAAAGATGTTTTGGGTGATTTTTTTTGTTAAAAATTGGGATGATTTTTGTTAAAAAATTGCGATTTGTGTTATAAAATTTGGATAATCCTTGTGAGAAATAAATGAAAATTGCTGAAATTTGGATAATTATAAATGAAATTGCCAAATGTAAAAAGTTTTTGTGATTTTATCAAAAAACAGTCGTTGTATGAAAATTTTTAAGACTTTTTTTGTTTTTTTTAATTTTTTCTTGACAAATGCACGCATAAATGTTATGCTATAAGAGCATTTGCAGATGTAGTTCAGTGGTAGAACACTAGCCTTCCAAGCTGGTTGCGAGGGTCCGATTCCCTTCATCTGCTCCATTTGCTTCCATAGCTCAGCTGGATAGAGCAGTGCCCTTCTAAGGCAAAGGTCGATGGTTCGAATCCATCTGGGAGCACCATGTGGTGGTCTTAGCTCAATTGGGAGAGCGCCAGATTGTGGCTCTGGAGGTCAAGAGTTCGATCCTCTTAGATCACCCCATATAAATAATCACCGTGAAAGCGGTGGTCGATGGGGTGTCGCCAAGCGGTAAGGCATTGGACTCTGACTCCAACATTGCGTAGGTTCGAATCCTACCACCCCAGCCAAAGGGGCATTTGGAGAAAATCACCACCATCGAATTTAGGGGTGTCGCCAAGTGGTAAGGCACAAGATTTTGATTCTTGCATTCGTAGGTTCAAATCCTGCCACCCCTGCCATATGGTCTGCTAGCTCAGCCGGTAGAGCACTTGACTTTTAATCAAGGGGTCTCGGGTTCGAATCCCGAGCAGGCCACCAAAAGAGAGCAATACGCATACTCGAGAAATTGAGGAGTGCGTATTTTTTTTATATGAATACTTTGGTATAGTTGTTCCTTTCAAAAATCAAAGATAGAAAATTTATCGCATTTGAATTGGTTAAGGATGCAAAGAGATAAAAAAAACGACTTTGATTTACTACAAATCAGAGTTGTTTTATGCATTTTATTCAACTATTCACCAATATAATCTTTTGTCTTTTCAATTATTTTTGTGTGTTTGTTTTTGGGGGAGAAAAATTGTTTTTGCTTCTCTTTTTTTTGTTTGGGTGTTTTGTTGGGATTTTGTTGGGTTTGGGATGAGGTTTTGTGTGAATTGGGGATTTAGGTTCCTGGGGTATTGGGTGATTGTTGGGGGTTGTTGAAAGCGGGTGGCTGAGTGTTGGGTTTTGGTTGCAAGTGGGTGGTTGGTTTTTGTTGTGATT
>CAZIRI010000042.1:0-2879 GCA_964541815.1 uncultured Lachnospiraceae bacterium | reverse complement strand
AGCAAAATTGTTGGAGGTTCAACTTTCATTTCTGGTGGGAGTTTGGATTCTCAAGAAGAAGCGGAAGCATATGCACTCAAAATCATGAGCGGGACATTCAATGTTTCTTTGAAGTTGCTTGAAAGCAGTGTTATTTCGGCAACTTTGGGTGACCAAGCATTGAAATATGCTCTTATCGGTGGAATAATCGGCTTGATTTTGATTGTTCTTATTCTTTGGTGGAGATATGGCGACTTTGGTTGGCTTGCGTCATTCGCTCTTATTATCTACACCATTTTGATGATTTTCTTCTTGCAAGCAATCCCTGGGGTTCAATTGACATTGCCTGGGCTTGCGGGTATTATTTTGAGTATCGGTATGGCTGTCGATGGGACGGTTATTATCTACGAAAGAATAAGAGAAGAATATAAGGCGGGGAAGAGAATTCCTTTGTCAGCAAAAATTGGTTTCAAAAAGGCATTCTGGCCAATCTTCGACAGTAATATCACAACAGTTTTCACAACAATCGTGTTGTATATTTTGGGGACTGCGTCAATTCAAGGCTTTGCAATCACGCTTTTGATTGGTATCTTGCTCTCAATGTTCATGAATCTTGTCTTGATTCGTGGCTTTGTGAAGTGGTATTTGCCATTCAACAGTGTCAATGCAAAGAAATTGCATTTGCCAAAACAAGTGAGACCTGAAAGAACGGCAACGGAAGTTGTTGTGGGAGGTCAAGGCAATGAATAAGTTTAATAAATCCAGAAAGTTTTCGGTGGACAACTACATTGAAAACATGAAATTCAACTTTTGTGGCAATTTGAAATGGCTTTTGATTGCTCCAGTGGCAATTATTCTTGTCGGAGTTATTTTGCTCAGCACGATTGGGTTCAATCTTGGGATTGATTTCACGGGTGGCTCAAATGTCACTGTTTATGCGGGTGGCGAATATGGTTCAAAGTATAATGTTGACAAAGATTCGCAAAAAATTGAAGACACGATTTCCGATGTTTTGAAGAAGTATGACCTTAAAATTGCAACTTATCAAAAAACAACAATGACAATTGAATTTGACGGAGAAGAATCTGAAGGTGTTTCCGCTGTCATTGTCAAATATCAAAATGGCGATATATCGTCAGATGAAATTGAAAGTAGAGACAAAGAAATCAGACTTGATTTGTTGAAAGCGTTTGGCTTCGTCGATGAGAGTGTCACACTTGACAATCTTGATAATGAAGAGAATTCACAACTCGTCAGCACGGGTGGAATGACATCAGCAACTGCAAGTTCAGAACTTATGATGAAATCATTTATTTCACTGTTTGTCGCACTTATCTTGATTTTGATTTATATCATTTTCAGATTCCAATGGACAAGCGGTTTCACAAGCGGTCTTGTCGCAATTTTGGCTCTTGTTCATGATGTTCTTGTGACAGCATCAGTTGTGCTTATTTTCAGAATTGAAATAAATGTTTCATTCATCGCTGCTCTTATCACAATTTTGGGATACTCAATCAACAACACAATTATCATCTTCGATAGAATGCGTGACATGCTTCGAACATCATATTCTGCGGGATTGCACATTGACAATGTTTCTGTTGCAAATTCCGCTGTCAAAGCGACAATGATGCGTTCTATCTTGACAACATTAACAACTTTTGTTATGATCTTTATGATAAGTATTATCGGTGTTTCTGACATCAAGGAATTCGCATTCCCAATCATGATTGGAATTGTTGCAGGATTCTATTCTTCAGTCTTCTTGACACCTGGATTGTGGGCGATTGCATATAGACCAAGGACGAAAAGGGCAAAGAAAAAAGAAGAACCAGTTGAAGAAGAAACTGGTGTTGACGATGTTTATGTTGAGAAAACAAAGAAAGATGAAAAAGATGACGAATTATAAAAAACAGGCAAAATTTTTGCCTGTTTTTTCATGCGTCTTGAGCGACTTTTTCCGCTTCAATAACTTTGATAAGTTGAGTTTGTATTCTGTCCCAATGATAGTTTTTGTATGTCCCATCTGGATGGCGGGTTTGTTGCTCGCCAAATGGCTGTTCTTTCAAAGACAAATATGCAAGAAAATTCTTTTTTGTTTCTTCCCGTTTCAACTTGTCCGCATATCCATACAACTCTTCAAGTGTGATGTTGTTCTTTATGCAGAACACAAGATGATTTGCAGTGTTTGATTTGAGTTTCAAAAGGTGATAGAAACCTTTGTTGAAGCAATACACTTTTGATGCCGCATCATCCTCGGGAATGTTGAGTTCTTTTGCGATTTGTTCTGTTGTTTTTGATGTGTTGTAGTATTTGTAAACCGCTTGAAAACTGTCAAAGATTGTTCTGTTTACATAATCATCAAAAATTTTGATTGCTGTAGGCATCTTTGAACAAATTTCAAACTTTCGCAAATTCTCATAGTCAACCCTGTAGTCCGCTGGGAATGTCTTTGAAGAGATGTTTCTTGAAGACATTGACCTCAAAACTTTGGTGAGTTGAGAATATTCTTCCTCTGAAATGGCTTCTTTCCCATTCGTGAGGAATTTGTATAACAAAACTTGAAATTTTCTTGTGAGCATGTTGTAGTATACTCTCAAAATGTCTTTCAAAACCCATTTGTCATAGATTTTTGTGTCAAGGGCGTGACCTTTTTCGAATGAAAACAAATTATCGTTTGCAAAATTCATTTTCGACCTCCGTTTTTAGTATATGACTATTATAAACCATTTTTTTTCATTTGTCAACCCCCATTTTTTCTTGCAAATGTTTTTTCGCTCATTTCGTTTGGAAAATCTTTCATTTTGAGTTATACTTGTATATTGAAAAGGAATAATTATATGCAAAAATTGTTTAAGAATGCACAACTTGTCGACATTGAAAATGATGATATAAAAGAT
>CAZIRI010000041.1:0-2960 GCA_964541815.1 uncultured Lachnospiraceae bacterium | reverse complement strand
TGAGATAAAATCACCAAATATAAAATAAGGAGAAATATTATGGCAGAAAAAGAAACTGATAAGAAGCCTATGTATTTAATAAGAAAAACGGATAAAGAATATTATGATGAGATGTATGAAGTCAATAAAAGATATTATGAAAACTCTGAAAATAGAACAGAACCAGAATATGGAAAAAATCCAAGCGGATTGCCTGTTTCACGCTTTTATTTGGTCACTAACCTTGATTACACAAAAGAATTTGGTGAGGATGGTTTGAAAGTGGATGCAGAAATTTTTGCTAACTCACTAGAATTAAACATGAAAAATCGATTTGAAAATGTCAAGGATCATGCGGAATTTTTGAAAGAAGCAATTGCATTTCACGCTATTGACAACAAATCAAAAGATGATTTCAGCATAATTGCCAGTAAGATGAATACGAGAAATGAAAGGTTAAAAAAGGCAGTTGAGGGGCTTTTGAAAGAAAATTTTGGGGAATTGTATGAAGAGTATTCTAAACAAAAAGAAGAGCCTGCAAGAGAAAGATAAAGAGTTGGAAAAGAGTCGAAGTTTTTGTGAAAGATGATAAAATTTTTGAAAAAATTGGATTTAAGGTGAAAATTGTTTTTTAATGACAAATTTGAAAAAAGAGCGCTGTGAGATATCTCGCAATGCTCTTTTTTGATTTCAAATTTATTGAATTGCTTTCACTGTGACGGTGAATTTTGCTGTCACTTCGGGATAAATTCTTGCGACAACTTCATAGTCCCCAGATGTTTTGATAGGTTCTTTCAGTTCAATTTTTTTCTTGTCAATTGTTATGCCGATTTTTTCGAGTTCGTCAGCGATCTCCTTGTTTGTGACAGCACCATATGTTTTCCCGCTTGTCCCGCATTTAATTTCCATGCAAATTGTTTTGCCCTTGATTTGATTTGCAACTTCTTTTGCCGAAGCGAGTGCTTGTGCCTTGTGGAAATCGTTTGCGACCTTTTGATTTTTATTTTCGTTTAGTGCGGTGTTGTCCGCAATTTTTGCAGAGCCATTTTTGAGCAAGAAGTTTTTTGCATAACCGTCAGAAACTTCCTTTATTTCGCCCTTTTTGCCTGTTCCTTTGATATCTTTCAATAAAACAACTTTCATTTTCTTCTCCTTTTATGCTTTTAGTTTACAACAAAAGTGTTTGATTTGTCAAGGTTTGGGATATAATTGCAGGAAAAAGGGGTGAACATGGATATTAGGTGTCGCAAGACTTTGTGTAAGTTCAACAATCGCTACACATGCACAGCGAAAGAGATTGTTGTCAAAAAAAATGGGGAGTGTGACAAATTTGAAAAAGATGAAAATAAAAATGTTGTTGACAAAACTCAAAAAATTTTCACGGACAATCCGCCAGAGTATGCGCCACAAAGAGACTCTTTGACGATTGATATAAAGTGCAGAGCGTGTTGTCTTTTCAACGATTGCGGGCAGTGTGAGGCGAACGGAATAACTTTGAATGACCTGCAAAGCAAGGCAATTTGCATCACTTTTTTGAAAAAATAATATTTTCTTCGAGCTGTAAAAAATTTTGCTCTTGTCTTGATTTTTTGTCGATAATGTGATATAATCAAGAGATGAATAAAAAAGAAATAAAAACTTCGGACGGAAGAATTATTGTTTTTGAAAATGGTGTTGCCACGGTGAAAAATTCGAATGACAATGCTTTTGATGCGGTGAAAAATTTGAAAGAGTCGCAAATTGACAATGATGTCAACATTCAAAAATATCTCAAATCGGTGTATAATCAAATCAAATTGGACAACGATTTGGCGGGCGAATTCACTGTGTATGGAGAATACAAAATTGACAGGCAAGTTGCGGACTCATTGATAAAATTGCCAAAGAAAATCGAAAAGAAAGACGGGCTTGTTATGACTGTTGTTTCAGTTATGCCAAAACTTGTTTTCACCTTCCAAATCACATTCCAGTTTGGGACGGGAATGGACTATGCAAAACTTGAAATTGTTGAAACAGACAAGAGAATTGGGCAGGACACGATTTATCACACGACAATGCTTGATGAATTTGTTTCAGAGAGCAACCCTCAATTTTTGAGCAAGGTTTTCAAGCGTTGGAATGTTTGGTCAGTTGATGAAGACGGAGCAACACTTGAATACAACGAATTTTTGGAGAAGTGGAACGCATCTTTTGCACATCTTCGTGACAGATTGGCTCTTGACGCCAAAAAGGAAACACAATTTGTTGTGAAAATGATGAAAGATTTGCAAGAATCGGGCGAAAAGGGCGAATCAATCTTCAACAAAATCAAAGAAATTGTGCAAGAAATGAAACTCGAAGACCCACATGTGACCAAAAATCCAACACTTTTGAAAAAAATTTTGGATCAAGTGCTGATTTGTTCGGGTGGATACAAGGCACTTTTGACAAATGAAGTGATTCGAAAAGATATAAGTTTGTTGAGTGGCGAAGTTCTCCAAACAGTGAAACAAACAGAAGAAATTGTTGCACCAACACAAAAAAAGGTGGAAGAGAAAAAAGAGCAAGACAGAGAGATATAAAAACGCATTTGCGTTTTTATTTTTTTGTGAAAAAATCGCATTTTGCGATGTTTTTTGTGAGATTTGTTTGCATAGGAAAAATGTTTGTGATATAATTGTTGTAAGGGTATTTATATGAAAAACGAGCAAATTGTTCAACAACAACGGGATCCATTCAAAGAAGATCGCTCAAAAATCACCCCTGAAACAGTGACGGATGAATATTTGAGAGTTCTGAACATGCAGGCAAAGCAACGGGATTGCCTGTTGGGTAGTTTTGACGAAAATTGGAATTACGGCATCCATGACGATGGCGTTTTGACGCTCCTTGCACGGTTGCCAAAGGTTTTTGACGAACGGAATGAAAATACCACATACGCATTTTCGCAAATTGGCGGAGCATATCTCAATTTCAAAGTCGATTTTGAAGTGAGTGAGGGT
>CAZIRI010000040.1:0-2999 GCA_964541815.1 uncultured Lachnospiraceae bacterium | reverse complement strand
GCTTGACTGCGGATGGAATTGTTGGAAAGAAGACGGCGTCAGCACTTGGGATGACCCTTTCTTCTGACACGACGGACAATGCCACAACATCGAATGCGGATTTGTCACTCTTGGCAAAATGTGTGTATGCGGAGGCTCGTGGTGAGAGTTATACTGGGCAAGTGGCGGTCGCTGCCGTGATTTTGAACAGGGTGAAAAGTGCGTCTTTTCCAAACACGATTGCGGGAGTTATTTATCAGCCATATGCATTCACTGCGGTTGATGACGGGCAAATAAACTTGTCGCCAAATCAAACTGCATACAATGCTGCCCGTGATGCGATGAATGGTTGGGACCCTACATATGGAGCGTTGTATTACTACAACCCAAGCACAGCAACAAGTTCATGGATTTTTTCCAGACAAACAACAGTGACAATTGGAAGTCATGTTTTTGCGATATAAGGAGAGTGGAATGAGGACGGAGAAAAAGAAAAATAAAACAAGTAAAGGTGCGGTGATTGCACTTGCAGTGACAACTGGAATTTTGGCTGTGACATCAACAACTTTTGGATGTATGTATTTTTCAGAGAAAAATCAAGCGACAGCAAGTGCGACGCAAATTGAAAATGTCTATAAGAAAAATTATTATGAACTTGTGGACAATGCGAACACGATTGACACAAACATAAGCAAGTTGCTTGCGTCAATTGATGAAAATTATCAAGCAAAAATGTTGAGACAAATTTCTGCCGGTGCAAAGGAAATGCAAAGCAATGTTGCTGCATTGCCATTGTCGGGTGATGGAATTTTAGAGAGTGTGAAGTTTATAAATCAAATGTCGGGATACACACAAATTCTTGAAGAAAAAATTGAAAGTGGAGAAAATCTTGATGAGGATAACCTGTCTGTTTTGGAGCAAATGCATGACAGTTTGACGCAAATGAAAATTTTTTTGAATGATATGTCTCAAAAAATGTTGAATGGATACAACATTTCGCAGGCAAGTCGCATGATGGATGGCGATTTTGATAAATTCAGTTTGGATTTGCAACAAATCAAAAGTGATGGAACTGAATATCCTAGCATGATTTATGACGGTCCATTTTCAGATTCGGTTGTGAATAAAGAAGTGAAAGGTTTGTCTGGTGAGAATATTTCAAAAGAGCAGGCTTTTGAATTTGTGCAAAATATGTTTGACAATATTTCAACCATTCAATATTCGGGGCAAGCGAAAGGGCGATTTGAAACATACAATTTTAGGTTGACAAATTCAAATGGGCAGGTGCTTTTTGTGCAAGTGACAAAACAGGGCGGAAAACTGTTGACGATAAATGGAAATCAAGATGTTGATGAAGTAAATATTGACGAAAATTCCGCAAAAGACATTGCCAGTGAATTTGCAAAAAATAACTGTGACAAAAATCTTCAAATTGTTTGGAGTGAAGCGGTTGGTGGAGAAATGTTTTTCAATTTTGCATCACTTGAAAATAATGTTGTGATTTATCCAGATTTGGTGAAAATTAAAGTTGATTTGAAAAATGGTTATGTGATTGGATTTGATGCGATGTCATATTGGACGAATCATGTTGAGAGAAATGTTGAAAGTGGAAGACTTTCAGTTGACGATGCACAGAAACTTATTGATGAATCTTTTGATGTTGTGATGAAAAGATTGTCGCTTGTTCCGCTTGACTACAACAGAGAAGTTCTGTGCTGGGAGTTTGAGTGCAATAGAAATGGTGCGACATATTATATTTATCTAAATGCACAAACGGGCGAAGAAGAAAATATTTTGAAAGTTGTTAAAACTGATGACGGTTCAAAATTGATGTAAAAAATGCGTTTTTGCATAAAAAAAAACAACTCGAATTTGGAGTTGTTTTTTGATATATAAATTTTTTACTCTTGAGCAGTTTCGGCAACTTCCCCATTCTCTTGGAGGGCTTTTGTGTATGCTTCAACAACTTTGTTTGTCATTTCATCCCTTATTTCTGTTTTGATTGGGTGAACAATATCTTTTCTTTGGTCTTCTCCAAATTTTTTGCTTGGCATTGAAAGGAAATAACCAAGTTTTCCATTGACAAGTTTGATATCATTGACAACCAATGCGTCATCAATTGTGACTGAAGCATATGCTTTGAGTTTTTCGTTTCCGTTTACGATTCTTATTCGGACATTTGTGATTTCCATAATTTTACCATCCTTTTATATTTTTGATAATTATATTGTATCACAAAATTCATTTTTAACAAACAAATTTGGAAAAATAACAAATATTTTTTAATAAACATATAAAAAAATGTGAAAAAATATTATTTCTTGGGTGTTGGTGGAATTTCGATGTCCGCTTTGGCGATTCTTTCAAAGGCAAAGGGGATTGGTGTGAGTGGCTATGATGCGAAAAGAAGTGAAAATGTCAAAATGTTGAAACGGCACGGAATTTGTGTGGACACAAGATTTGTCAGAGAGCATATTGACGGGTGTGATGTTGTTGTTTTTTCATCGGCGATAAAAAGCGGGAATATTGTTTTTGATTATGCAAAAAGTTCACACAAAGAGATGTTTTCTCGTGGGGAATTTTTGGGGATGTTGAGCCGTGATTATGAGAATGTTATTGCTGTTGCGGGTTCTCACGGAAAGACAACAACAACTGCGATGATATATGAAATTTTGAAAAGTGCGGGCAAAAATCCAACTTTGCACTTGGGCGGTTTGCTTGTTGAAAATGGAGAAAATTTTGCGATTGGCTCAAACAAATATTTTGTGACGGAAGCATGTGAATATTGCGACAATTTTTTGTGCCTAAATCCAACAATTTCAGTTGTCACAAACATAGAAAAAGAACATATGGATTATTTCAAAAACTTCAAAAATCAGATTTTGTCCTTTGAAAAATTCAAAAAGTTATCCACAGATTTGGATATTTCTATTATGAAATATCCTCATTATTTGAAAATATTCTCAATATAAATTTTGTTGAACAACCTGATATGTTGGAAAAGTATCTTCCTTGGTCAG
>CAZIRI010000039.1:0-3071 GCA_964541815.1 uncultured Lachnospiraceae bacterium | reverse complement strand
GCAAGAGTGTGACAAAGATATCTAGTGGCTCAACAGGGAATAAAGTTTTGTATGCGAAGTGGACTAAGACAATCACGAAGACGGAGTTTTGTGATTTCGTCTTTGCTGACACGACTGACAATTCATTTGTTATTGATTCAACTGTGGGTGGATTTGAGGGGGCAGGAGTTTCCATTCAATATGTTGATCCAGAAACAGATGGGCAAGGCGGAATAGTTAAATGCATCAAAAGAGATTATAAGTATTATGTTGATGCAAATGGAGTTGTGTATCAGTCAATAATTGTCTCTGAAATTGACGCTGAAAATAATGTGACCACAACATCGATGGGATATATTGTTGGAGATGATGTATATAAAAAAGTTGACGGTGGATATGAAAAGGGCTCAAAATCAGACACAACAAATAAAGTTGTTGATGGGATTAATGAGGTGTTGAGCCGTGGCAATTATTTAGAGACAGATTATATCTCATCTCTTGAAGAAAGAGTAAATTCTGCTGACTTTGACTCTGATTCTGATGGTGTAATGGAGTATACATGTTCGACAGAGAACTCAATGAAAGTGTATACAATAATATGGACACCAACTGTTGGGAGTGAGAAGCAAATGAAATTTGTATATAATGGGAATAATATTGTTAAATTTCATTGTGTGGAGGTAGAATCTGGAAAAGAATATCCATATCCTTGTGTGGAAAAATTCTCAAGCATTGAAGAATTGAACTTGCCAGATTTTGCAAATAAAACAATAACAAACTCCACAACATAAATTTATATTTTCAAAAAAAATTGAAGAAATAGTGAAAAATCACTATTTCTTTTGTTTTTGTGCATAATATTTGTATGTTCACAATTGTTGTTAGGGCGATTTTTATATATTTGGTCGTCGTCATTTTGTATAGATTTATGGGAAAAAGGCAGTTGGGCGAAATGCAACCATTTGAGTTGGTGTTGACTTTGATTATTGCTGATTTGGCGACAATCCCAATGGCGGAGGTTTCAGTGCCAGTGATGCACGGACTGTTGCCGTCGTTCGCTCTTGTTTTGGTGCATTTTTTGCTCTCATTTTTAAGTTCAGTTTGCAACAAATTTTCTGCCCTGCTGAATGGAAAACCTGTGATTGTTGTCAATCCAAATGGTGTCGATGAAATGGCTCTCAAAAAACTGAATATGTCGGTCGATGACCTTTTTGAAGCGCTCCGTGGGTGTGATTGTTTTTCTTTGGAGCAAGTGCAGTATGCAATAATGGAAACAAATGGAAAAATGAGTGTGCTTTTGAAAAGTGAATTTTTGCCAGCGACTGTGGGTGATTTGAAAATCAAAACACAAGAAAGTGAATTGCCAATTTTGTTAATTTCAGGCGGAAAAATTTTGAAAGAAAACTTGCTTGTTGCGGGGCTTGACGAAACAAAGTTTGAAAAGATTTTGAAACAGTTGAAAATTGAAAAAACGAAAAATGTTTTGATTTTGTCAATTTGCGAAAGTGGAACAATATATTTCCAAAATCGTGGAGAGCATTTTCAGGTTGTTCAAATGGAGGAAGGATGAAAACTTTGTTGTTTAGAGTTTTTTCAAGTGTGATTATTTTGGTGATACTTGTTTTCGTTTGTGTTTTTGAAGATAAAGTTGTTTCCACATCTTTTGATAAAGTCTCAAATTATTGCATTTCGATTGAAGAAGAAATTGAAAAAAATGGAGAAATTCTCAATGGAAATATCGCCTTTTTGGTGGATAATTTGGAATATTTTTGGAAGAAACAAGAAAATGTTTTGTGCTATATGACCAATCACAAATCGATTGAAGGAATTGGACTTGAAATTGTGCGATTGAAAAATTACATAAAGTTTGATGAGGAAACCGAGTTCCATGTTTCACTCAAAATGATTGAACAATACACAGAAGTTTATCAGCACTTTTTGGGGGCGAATTTCCACAATCTTTTCTAAAAAACAATAAAAAAATTCAAAAGATATGCATTTTTTCGTTATTTTTTCGGTTTTTTCTCAAGAATTTTTGGCCTTTGTGGTTTTTTCACCTTTTCTTTTTCGTTTCTTTCTTTGAGTTTTTGATTTAATAATTCACTTCGAATGTCTTTGTTCTCTTTGTGTTTTTTGAGTAGCAAAACTATTATTGTTGTCGCTGTTGAGATGATAAGAATTATTCCCACGACAAGAATGATAATCCACCATTTGAACGATTGTTTTGTTTTGACTGTGGAGATGTTGTCCGCATGCAAATACAAACTTTTTTCCCCTTTCGAATTGTATATGTGACAGTGTATTGTCCAATACCCCTCAATGTCGTTTGAGTCAAACAAAAAACTTGTTCCATATGGCGTGCTGGGCAGTTGGTTGTCCCAAATGCTTTTGTATGAATTGTATTTCTCGTCCAAATATTTTTGTTCGTCCGAAAGAATGTAATAATTTTTGTCTTTGTCTTGCCCTGTCACATTCCAAACAATATAGTTTGGGTTGACATATTTGAACAGTTCTTCATTCGATAAGTAAAAATCATATGCGTTCATCAGTCGATTTGAACTTGAAACGGAGTATAACAAACTTAGATTTTTTAGGTCGTCTTCTGACAAATTTTCAATCACTTTGTCAATGTTGTCAGGAATGATTGCGATGTATACTTGTCCAACACTTTGTGTGTGAGTTTCTTCTTCTCCATTTTCAATCATTGTGTATTTCAAATCAAATTTGTATAGCCCATAGTCATTTCCATATGCCCTGTTTGTGTCTTCATTTTTTTCTGATGATTTGTCGATATAATATGAAAATGTTTGCTTTGCAAAATTGTTTTGCACAAGTTCTGTTGACAAAATTGTTGTTTCGTTTTCGTCATAACCAATTGATGAATAATCTTCAGTCTTTTTTGATGACACCACAAGTGAATATGAATTGACTGTTATGTCAGTTTGTGATTTGACTGACGAATCAATTTCAAAATACAAATATGAAATATCTTTCCAATTGAAGCAATAATAAACTTTTGTGTCATGTTCGTTTGTGTCAAGGATTGATTTTGTTTCAATGGGTGACAAAATCTCTTCATTTCGACCAACGGC
>CAZIRI010000038.1:0-3302 GCA_964541815.1 uncultured Lachnospiraceae bacterium | reverse complement strand
AGTTCAGACAAAACTCATTCAACTATAATTTACCATAAATAAAATTTTATTGCAAACAATTTGACAACATTTTTCAAAATCTTATAAAAAAATGAAAAAACATCCAAAATTGGATGCTTTTCAAGTTATTTGCTTGGATTGTCAATGAAAGTTCTTGCCATAAGTGGTTTCAAAAGTTCAATCACAAAGAACACCAATATATTGACGCCCACAATCGCCAAGAATTGCAAGAATGAAACAACTTGCAAGCCAAAAATTGAGCCAATAGGTGTCATAAAGAACACAACTTGCACAAGAATCAGTCCCAAAATTATCCAATTCATAAATTTGTTTCCAAAAAGTTTTTTCTTGAAACTAAATCCCTTGATTTCCTTGCAATTGTATGTGAAAGTAAATTCGGAAATAACAATGCAAAGCAGAGCAAGAGTTTGTGCCATTTCGTATCCAAACAAGTTTTTGCTGACCAAAAACACCCCAAATGTGACAACAAATTCAATCAAAGCAGTGATGATGATTGATGCATTCATAAATGGAGTGAAAATTGGTTTTGAAAGACCATTAGGTTCTTTTTTCATTGAGTCGGGAGAGTCTTTTTCAAATGCCAATGCAATTGATGGAAGAGTGTCCGCAATCAAATCAATGTAGAGAATGTGCAATGGGGAAATTATGCTTTGAGAAATAATCATTCCCATTAAAATCAAGAAAATTTCCGCAAAATTTGAAGAAAGGTTGTATAAAATCGTTCTCAAAACATTGTTATATATTCTTCGCCCCTCTTCAACAGCGGTGACAATCGTTGAGAAACTGTCGTCTGTAAGCAATATATCCGCAACATTTTTCGTCACATCCGTTCCAGATTTTCCCATGCCGACACCAACATTTGCAAGTTTGATTGCGGGTGCATCGTTGACGCCGTCCCCCGTCATTGCAACAACTTTCCCACCTTGTTGAAATGCTCTGACAATTCGCACTTTATGTTCAGGTGTGACCCTCGCATAAACAGTGTATCTCTTGACAAAACTCACAAGTTCATCATCGGTGAGATTGTCAATTACCTTTCCCTCAATGCCCTGTCGATTGCTGTCAGCAATTCCAACATCTTTCGCAACTGCAAGTGCTGTGGTAAGGCTGTCGCCAGTTATCATGATAGGCTTCATTTTTGCTTCTATACATTTTTGAACTGCTTCCTTGACTCCGTCTTTTGGAGGGTCCATCATGCCAACAAGCCCAACCAAAACAAAGTCACACTCGTCTTTTTCGTCATATTCTTTTTTGCAAGAAACATCTTTGTAGGCACAAGCAAGAACCTTGTAAGATTTTCTGCTCATTGCCCTTTCTTTGTTTATAAATTTTTTCTTTATCGCATTTGTTATCTTGATAACTTTGCCATTTTTCAAAAATTTTGTTGACCTTTCGAGTATGCTTGACAAACTCCCCTTGCTCAACATCACACATTCGCCGTTAATTTTATTGACCGAACTCATCATTTTTCGAGTTGAATCAAATGGAATTTCTCCAACTCTCTCATTCTCAATTCGCAATTTATCCAAATCGTTGCCCAAATTATACAAATATTTAGACAACGAAATGTCAACTGGGTCGCCAATGAACTCACCCTTATTTTTGGAGTGCGACTCTGTGTCATTTGCAAAGGCAAGAATATTGTTTAACATCGTTAAATTTGAATGTTGAGTTTTCACATCCAAATATGTTTTGTCATTTGCATAAATCTCAACAAGTGTCATTTGATTTGTTGTGATTGTTCCAGTTTTATCCGAACAAATCACTTGTGTTGCCCCCAAAGTTTCAATGGCAGCCATTTGCTTGACAATCGTTTTCTTTTTTGCCATTTGCTGAACACCGATTGTCAGTGTCGCCGTGATTGAAACGGGCAGAACCTCAGGAACGGAAGCAAGAACCATTGACACGCACAACATTATAATTGACATAACAGTCATGTCCTTTATAATTCCATAACACAAAGTTATCGCAATGAGAATGCATGCAATAATCGTTATAAAACCGCTCACTTTGTTGACTTTGACTTGAAGAGGGGTCAATTTTTCCTCTTTTCTGTCCAAATTGCTTGCAATTGCACCAATTTCAGTGTTCATCCCAGTCGCAACAACGACCGCCTCAATTCTTCCATTTGTCAAACTCGTCCCCGAATAGACCATGTTAAATCTGTCTTGAAGCATAACATCTTTGCGAATGACCACTTCATCTTTGTCAACAGCCAAACTTTCACCTGTGAGAATTGATTCATCAACTTTTGCATTGACGCAAGAAATAATTCTGCAATCAGCAGGGACTTTGTCGCCCGCTTCAAGAGCAATAATATCCCCAACAACAAGTTTTGCCGTGTCAACAACACACCACTTTCCGTCTCTTTTCACTTTGATTGTCGATGCGGTGAGATTTTTCAATGCATCAATTGCGTTTTCACCCTTAATTTCTTGGAAAAAGCCCATGAAAGCGTTTATCAAAACACACCCAAAGATGACAATTGATTCAACAACACTTTCCTTGTTTACAATTGAGTAGACAAGCGATACAATGCCCACAAGAATGAGCAGAAGTATCATCATATTTTTGAATTGATTGAAAAAAATTGTTATAGGTTTTTTCTTTCCTTTTTCTTTAAGAACATTTTCTCCCTGTTCTTCCAATTTTTTTGTTGCGACCGAAGTCGGCAGACCGTCCGAACTTGTGTCAAGACTGTCATAAATTTCATTTATATCACTTTGATAAAATTTTTTCATGTATCTCCTTAAATTTTTGTCCCGCAACGCTATTCTTCAAAATATTTTTTCAATTTTTCATCGCAAGAATTTGCAGTTGCTCCTTGAATTGCAAGCCCACCCACAACAGTGCTGTTTGGACAAACTTTTTTCAAATCGCTTTCGCTTTTCCCCAGTCCACTGCCCTCATGAGTGCAAATTGGATAAATTGTTTTTCCTGACATGTCGCATTCATTCAGAAATGCGAAAACCGCTTGTGGCATAGACCCCCACCAGCATGGATACACAATAACAACCTTGTCAAAACTTTCAATCCCGCTGAAATGTTTTTTTAGTTTCGGGAGTTCTCCATTTTTTTGTTCTGAAAGAGCCTCATCACAGCACTCTTTGTATCCAATTGGATAAGTTTTTTCAGTTTCTATCTCAAAAATATCCGCTTGCAAAAGTTTTTGCACTTTTTCAGCAATAATTTTTGCGTTTCCTTTTTCAACAACCCTATATCCGTCAGGGAAATAAGTTTCTCCCGCATGGGAAAAGAACACGACCAGATTTTTCATAATA
>CAZIRI010000037.1:0-3594 GCA_964541815.1 uncultured Lachnospiraceae bacterium | reverse complement strand
ACAATTTGAGCCAATTTTCGTCAAAGTGTCGTCTTAAAATCTCAACATGTTTTTTTGCGACCTCATATTTATTGACATCAATATTCAAGCCTTTGAGTTCTGAAAATATCCAAGGTTTGCCCATTGAACCACGACCAATCATAACTCCATCGACACCCGTTTTTTTCATCTCTTCAAATGAAGCCAAATCAACAACATCGCCATTTCCAATAACAGGAATTTTCAAGATTGCTTTGACTTTTGCAATCGCTTCATAATCCGCATGTCCTGAATATCCTTGTGCAACCGTTCTTGCATGAAAAGTGACAAAATCCGCACCACTCTCTTCACACATTCTTGCAAATTCCGCAAAATTTTGAGTGGATTTTCCTTTTCTAAATTTGACGGAAACAGGTTTGCTTGTCGAATTTTTCACCGCCGAAATTATTTTGCTTGCAAGTGGCAAATTGTCCATAAGCGCACTCCCCTCGCCATTTTTCACGATTTTTGGAGCGGGACAGCCCATATTTATATCAAAAGAATCAAATTTTTCAAGCATAGGACTTTTCACCGCTTCGCTCATATAAAAATCTTCATGTCCAAAAATTTGAGCAATTTTGACCTTTTCTTCGTCAGTTGTCAGCGTCATAAACTCCGTTTTCTTTGGATTGTGAGCCATTGCCCGAGCCGAAAGCATTTCAGTCACAGTTGCGTCCGCACCAAAAGAAGATGCCAAAGACCGAAATCCGACATCTGTCACACCCGCCATTGGAGCGAGAATCAAAGGGCAATTTGAAAAATCTAGTTTACTCATATTGTGTATATAATAACATAAATACAAAAATAAAACAATATATTTATGCAGTAAATATCAAAATCAACTGTTCAATTTTTTTGTTTGAAGAATTTCACAAATGCGAAACTTGAAAAGACAAGATAGGTTAATCCACCCAAAATTGTTGCAACAAGAACATTTATCACATTTGAAAATGGGTTTTGTTGCACAAACAAAAATGCGACCAAAAACATTGAAAGTGTGCCAAACAAAACAGGGAAAATCTCACTGTATGGAATCTCAAAAGAGATGTGTTGTTTCAATCGAAAAAGAGAGAAGATGACAACAAGAAAAGTCAAAGCGAAATTTCCAAACACAACAGCAAAAATATTCACCACCCAAACGGAAGACAGAAAGAAAGTTATACACATTTTCACAGCCCCGCCGACAACAGAAATCAACGAAATAAAGCGGAATTCGTTGTATGCTTGTAGCAACACAAACAGAAAATGCATAAAAGCCGTCAACACTGTTGCAAAGCCCCCAAAAAGCAAGAGCCAAAATGCCGTTTCGACAAACTTTTCACTCAAATCTGAAAAAAGAATTGGAATTAAAGATTTTGAGATTGCAACAAGTCCAAAAGTTGCAGGAAGAACAAAAAACATCAAAATTTTCAAATATTTTGCAATTATTTGCCCATTTACAGCACTTTTTTCAACAAGCACCGTCACATTTGGCAACATCGCACTTGCCACTGCCACAGAAAAAACAAGCGGGAAATTCAACAAAGTTCCGCACACACCACTTTGCAAACCAAAAAGCGAAAGCGAAGTTTCTTTATCAAGTCCCGAAAGTTCCAGTCTGGATATAAGAACAAGCGAATCGAATGCACTGACGCAAGGAACGACCAAAGCAGAAATTGTCAAAAACCAAGAAATTTTCCCATATTCACAAAATTTTTTCGAAAAGTTATCCACTTTTCCACATTTTTCACAATTCTTTTTCAAAAAGCAAATCAAAAGAAAAATCACAGATATAAACTCACTTATCGTTATCCCAAACAAAGCACCAAAGACACCAAAACCTGAAAAATGTTTTTCAAAAAGCATTGCAAAAAGCAGTCCCGCAGTGAATTTGACGGTTTGTTCAATCACTTGACTTATCGCCGTTGGAAGCATATTTCCAAAGCCTTGAAAATATCCACGAAAGACTGCCAAAACTGCTCCAAATGGCAAAAGAAGCGCAAAAAGCAAAAAATTTTCAAAATTTCCAACACCTTGCATTGAAACGAGCGCTTTTGAAAGGAGTGCAAACAGAACACCCACAACAAAACCCAATCCCAAAGCCCACAAGAGTGCAATTTTCAAATATGATTCAATTTCAGCATTTTTCCCATTTGCTCTTGCACGACTGACAAGTTTTGACAAAGCCGAAGTTGTCCCGCCCGACACCAAAACAAGTGCAAAAGCATAAATTGACATGACAAGTTGAAAAACTCCAACACCATCAACCCCCAGCAAATTGACAAGCGGAACACGAAAAAATGCCCCCAGCAGTTTGCATACAAACCCACTCAAAGTGAGAATAACCGCTCCAAAACCAACACTTTTCATCACACAAGACTTTTGCATAACAAATTTATTGCCAAAATCGCACAAAATTATCAAATTTTATTGTTATATAACACCTATTTCAAAAAAATACCCCCAATTTGCTTGTTTTTCATATAAATCTGGTAAAAAATGGGATAAAAATACAAAATTTTCAAATGCCGTTGTTGACAATAAATCTATTTTATTTTATAATAAAAACAGTATAAATATAAAAGGGGAAAACAAATATGTATATAGTGAAATACTCAAGCACTCGAAGTGAAATGCCAGAATATTATTACAAATTAAAAACTCCTGGTTTAATGATTTTTTTAGAAGGAGATAGAAGAAAATTTCCCGCTCAAGTAGAAGAATTAGAAGACTATTCACGCATTGAAAGAGATTTTATATATTGTTGGAATGATGAAAATAATCCAGGGCATTTTATCAAATGTTCTGATGAAAAGAAAGCCCATTTTATTCAATGTTGTGACAAGGCTTGCAACTATGACCCATTCTTTTGGAAAGAAGTGACTGCATATTATTCCCAATCCGAAACCAATGTAATTACTTCATTAGGGACAATGTTGGCAAGAACCCTTGCAATAGATCCAGAATATTGGAAAGAAGAATTCGAAAAAACAAAAAACTCACAAGGCATTCCTGACCCCCAAAAAATGCAAGATCTCACAAAAAGATTTAGATATTGTCTTGATTTGTGTATTTACAGCAATGACAAGGAAATGCATGATAGAATGATGCATCATGTAAACAAACATCCAGGTATTATTGAACAATTTGAAAAAGATGTTTATCCAGTTGTTGAAAGAATCAAACAACAAAACAAAATTGTTTACAACAAATCAACATACACGAGTGCTGACAAAAAAATTCCAGATATGCCAGAATTGATAAAAACAAAATAAAAGCAAATAACATGCAAAGTTATTTGCTTTTATTTTCCCTGATTCTTTTCATTCAAAATATCTTGTTGAACACTTTGTTTTTCTGTTAAAACACCCCTTTTTTCATTTTTATTCGTGACTACATCTGAAAAGTCATCGCCAGATTCACTTTCTTCCGTCTGTTCCTTTGGAGTTGGTGGCGTCTTCACAGACTCATCAACTTTCTGTTCACCCCTTTCCGCACTTGCACCACTTTCTTTTGACGGCTCTGGCACAACTACAGTATTGTTCAAAACATTTATGTTTTCGTCTGTGACATATCTTGTCCCATCACCAAGGGCCA
>CAZIRI010000036.1:0-3718 GCA_964541815.1 uncultured Lachnospiraceae bacterium | reverse complement strand
TGCGACAAGCGTGACACTTGATTCAGACTGCACAAGTATAGGAAATGGTGCATTCTTTAGTTGTTCAAGTCTAACTTCAATCACAATCCCAGCGAGCGTGACAAGTATTGGAAATTATGCATTCTATTGTTGCGACAAACTAGAGGCTGTGTATTATGATGGAACAATAGTAGATTGGTGCAATATCACATTTGATAATAGTTATTCAAATCCAATGAGTTATGCTAGTCATTTCTATATGAAAGATGAAAATGGAGAATATCAAGAAGTGACAGAGATTGTTATTCCAGACACTGTGACAGAAATAAAGTATTGTGCTTTCTATGGGTTTGACAATCTGACAAGTGTGACAATAGGAAAGAATGTGACAAGTATAGGGAGTTTTGCATTCTCTGATTGTTCAAAACTTGCGAATGTCACCTTTGAAGATGGGAGCCAATGCACAAGTATAGGAAATTATGCATTCTTTGGTTGTTCAAGTTTGACCTCAATCACAATTCCAGCGGGTGTGACAAGTATAAATCAATATACATTCTCTTATTGCTCAAAACTTACAACCGTCACATTTAAAGAAGGGAGTCAATTGACGAGTATTGAGATTTATGCATTTTATGAATGTTCAAGCCTGACCTCAATCACAATTCCAAGCGGAGTGACAAGCATTGGAAATTATGCATTCAGAGATTGTTCAAGCCTAACCTCAATCACAATTCCAGCAAGTGTGACAAGTATTGAAGGTTATGCATTCTATGGTTGCTCAAACCTTACATCGGTCTATTACTTAGGCTCTGCGGATGAATGGAGTTCAATTAGTATTGGGTCAAGTAATACATCTTTAACGAATGCCACAAGATATTATTACAGCGAAACGGAGCCGACAGACACAACAAACAACTATTGGCATTATGACGCTGATGGAAACATTGTTGTTTGGAAGAAATCCACAACTTAAATTTTTGTGCGGATGTTTGATAATGCCTCTTGAGAAATTTTCTGTTTTCAGCATTTTTCCATGCGACAAAACAAGCCGAGAGAAATTCTCGGCTTGTTTTATGTTTATTTAATCAAGTATATTTGGGTGGTTGCCATTATCAATTTTATCGCTAATCCAATCACTTGACTCGTGAATAAGAAATAAAATTTTTGTTAGCATATCGTTTATTTTATCATAGGGATAACTCCAATGCAAAAAAAATGGCTATCTAAAAATATCTATTTTAATTCACCCATCTTTATTCATCATATTCTTTTGGGAAAACCATCAAATATCTGTGTGGCTCATCGCCCTTGCTGATTGTTGTCACTCTGTCATCATTTTGAAGTGCCAAGTGAATGATTCTTCTTTCCCTTGGCTCCATAGGCTCAAATTTGTGATATCTTTTTGTCTTTGCGACCTTGTCCGCAATTCTTTTTGCAAGTTCTTGCAGAGTTTTTTCACGCTTTTTTCGATATCCCTCAACATCCAAAACAACATGTTTTTTGTTTTCTCCACAGCAAGTGAGTGACATGATATGCGACAATGCATTCAAGCAGTCGCCATGATAACCAATCAATTTATTGACATTTTCGCCTGTGACATTGTATATTTCAACCCTGTCATTCTCACTTTTTTGAATTTCGCCTTGCAAATCAAGAGATTTCAAAAGTCCATTAACAAAATCTTCCGCTTTCATCTTTTTTCTTTCAACTTTCTCTTCGATTTCTTCATTTTGCTCTTCTGAAACAACATTTTCTTCATCATCTTCCGTTTCTTCAACTGTTTCAGTCAAAATTTCCGAATTTTCTTGTGTCAAATTTTCTTCTGGAATGTCTTTTTCTTCATTTTTTGCCAAAGAAATTTTGTTTTTTATGAAATTTTCCGCAAAATCTTCATCATTCCCCTCATCACTCAGTGCTTGTTTAAGTTTGTCTTTCATTTCATATTTGTCAAGAGCATCTTCAGAAATTGAAACAACAACTCTCGCCTTTTTCAAAAATCCGCCCTCGCTCAAAATTTTGATGTCAACATCATCTCGTGATGCTTTCAACTCCAACAAAGCATTGTTTATTGCTTGTTCAACATTTTTTCCGATTCCTTCGCATGACCTCATCATTGCACCTCCATATTTACATATACTTTAACACATTTGACAAAAAACTTCAATCTTTTTACACAAATCTTTTGAAAAAAACTTTTTTTATGCTATCATATTGTCAAGGAGATAAATTTTTATGATAATAACAATCACAGGAAAACCATGTAGCGGAAAATCAACAGTTGCAAGAATTATTTGTGAAAAATTTGGCTTCACACACATCGCTGTTGGAGATATTTTCAAGCAAGAAGCGGACAAACAAGGCATGAGTGTTGAGCAATTCAACAAAAAGTGTGCCGAAAATCCACAATTCGACAATTTTGTTGATGATAAGATAAAGGAATTGGGTGTGCAATACAGTGGGCAAAAGTATTTGTTTGACAGTCGCCTTGCATGGCATTTTATTCCTGATTCATTCAAAGTGTATGTCGACCTTGACGACGACACAATGGCGGAAAGACTCGCAAATTCCGACAGAGAAGGCTTTGAGAAATATACAAATTTGGATGACGCAAAAAAGACTTTGCAAAACAGGCGAAAACTCGAAGTGGAACGCTACCAAAATTTATATGATGTCAACCTCGAAGATTTGCAAAACTATGATTTTGTGATAAACAGCAAAAATCTCACCCCAGATGAAGTTGCGGGAGAAATTATCACTGCATACAAGGATTATATAGTGTCTGTAAAAAAAACTGAAAATACAGAGGGATTGAATGAGGAAAACGGAATTCATACAAAACAAAAACGCAAAAATTAAGCAAAAAAACAGCACAAATCCAACTTTGAAAGTTTTTGAAATAACAAAACTTGTCAAGTTTAACACCCAATTTATCCACAATCAACCAACAAAAGTCGTTGAAAACATATTGCTCGGCCACTCAACAAAACCGATTAAGCAATATATCAAATAAGGGGGTGTGAAATGAGAAGATTGACTGATGATGACAAAAATTTTTATTTGTCAAGCGGGAAACTTACAGAGTCATTTCTTGACGACGAGTTTGTGCTGGAAAGAGTTTTGTGTGATTATAACAGCAAGCGTGAAAAAGGTGTGGACATCACAAAGATTGACAGTCTGCTTAGTTGGATACATACAAAGACGAAATTTGGTGACGATGAATATATCGAGAACCACAAATTTCAACATACTGCAAAAGAACTCTGGCAAAGTCAAAAAATGACGGGTTGCACGGATTATGCTTTGTTATTTGCAACATTCGCTCGCCAGATAGGCATTCCAACCACAATTTTACACACAGCACAAGATGATTGGTTTTTGAAATTTCGACAAAATGGTGAAGCAAAACATCATATGGGGCATTATTTTTGTGAATGCTTTTATGGTGATAAATGGATTTTGGTTGACCCAACTTTTAGAAAAATTAAAAAAGAATACAACCCAAATTTGTTGCGATTGAGTTATAAAGTTGCGGGAAGCAGTGTGTATATTCCATACGACAGGAGTTTGGATTTGGAAAAAAAACAATCAATCCTTGAACATAATCAACACATGGATGAAATGTGCAGAAATCTTGCAATAGATAAAGATTTGGAATTTGCATTGTCAAAAATTTTGCAAAAACGATTGCAATAAAATTTTATTTATGGTAAATTATAGTTGAATGAGTTTTGTCTGAACT
>CAZIRI010000035.1:0-3724 GCA_964541815.1 uncultured Lachnospiraceae bacterium | reverse complement strand
TCAAAATGCAAACAATTTGAGATTGGGGAGCAAGTTCACTTTTGTTGCAACGGGCACAGGAAATGGCTTGTTGTCAAAAATGGGAGATTATTCAATCATTGTGCCATTCGACCAAGTTTCAGAAAAATATGTCAAAAACTTCAATGACTTGATTGGCAAGCAATTTGAAGCGGTTGTGACGGAACTTGACAGAGAAAATAAAACAATTGTGGCAAGTGTCAAACTTCTTCAAGAACAAACAAGAGTGGCTCTTGAAAATAATTTTTGGAATATTATCTTTATAAACAAAATCGTGACAGGAAAAGTTGTGAAGATTCTTCCTTATGGGGCTTTTGTTTCAGTTGAGGGTGTTGATTGCTTCTTGCACATTTCAAACATTTCATTTGACAGAGTTGAAAATGTCAGCGACTATTTGTCAATTGGTGACGAAAAACAATTCAAGGTTGTTGGTGTTGACAGAGAGAACAAAAAAGTTGAACTCTCTCTCAAAGCACTTATGGAAGACCCAAAGTTGACTCGAATCAAGGAACTCTCAGTTGGAAGTGTCTATGGCGGAGAGGTTGTCAAACTTTTGCAATTTGGTGCGATTGTCAAACTTGAAAATGGTGCAACTGGACTTTTGCACATTTCAAATGCAACAGAGGACAAAACAAAGAAAATTTATGAAATTGTGAAAGTCGGCGACAAGATTGATGTTGAAGTTTTGTCGATTGATGAAGACGAAAAGAAAGTTTCTTTCAAACTTGCAAGCGTGAAAGAATAAACAATTTGTGTGGGTGCAGATGCACCTATCATGCTGGTGTGGCTCAGGGGTAGAGCAATTGATTCGTAATCAATAGGTCGTGGGTCCGATTCCCACCACCAGCTCCACTTGATGACAGGATTTTCCTGTCATTTTTTATTATTTTTTTTGGGAATCGGACCCAAGGTCCTCGCCCTGTCGGGCCCAGACCGCAGATGAACTGCTCCCTGGCTTTGGCTAATCACAAGTGCCAACATCCGTTTCAAAATTTCTAGGTTTTTAGAGATTTTTTTATTTGCAAATTTGCATGAATTGCAAAAAAAATTGAAATTGTGCATTTTTGTTTTGTTTTCTCGATTGAATGTTGTATAATTAAAATGCATAAAAAAATTATAAAGGGAAAATTATTATGGATATTTTTGAAAAAATGATGAAAAAACAAGCATACGACATTGTGAAAGAAGAGGGGATTTATCCTTATTTTCACGAACTTACAAGCGGACAAGACACCATTGTTCAAATGGAGGGGAAAAGAACGATTATGCTTGGCTCAAACAATTATTTGGGGCTTACTTCTCATCCAGAAGTGAAACAAGCGGGCATTGATGCAATAAAAAAATATGGGACAGGTGTGTCAGGCTCTCGTTTTTTGAATGGGACTTTGGATTTGCACATCCAACTTGAAAATGAACTTGCAGAATTTTTGGGAAAAGAGGCTGTCATGACTTTCCCAACGGGTTTCCAAAGCAATTTGGGAATTATAAGTGCGGTTGTTGGGCATTCAGATTATGTTGTGTGCGACAAGGAAAACCATGCAAGCATCTATGACGGATGCAGATTGAGTTATGGAAAAATGTTGCGATATAACCACGCTGATATGGCTGATTTGGAACAAAAACTTCAATCTATTCCTGAAACAGCGGGAATTTTGATTGTCACTGACGGTGTTTTCTCAATGTCAGGAGATATTGCAAAACTTCCTGAAATTTGCGCTCTTGCAAGAAAATACAATGCAAGAGTCATGGTTGATGATGCTCATGGATTTGGTGTTTTGGGCAAAGGCGGAAAAGGAACTGCAAATTATTTTGGACTTGATGACCAAGTCGATATCATTATGGGAACTTTCTCAAAATCTCTCGCAAGTTTGGGCGGTTTTATGGCATCAAGCAAGAGAGTTGTTAAATATGTGAAACACACTTCCCGCCCTTATATTTTCGCTGCAAGCATCACTCCTGCATCAGCAGGGTCTTCTTTGATGGCACTTCGAATTTTGAAAAGAGAACCTGAAAGGGTTCAACATCTTCTTGATATAAGTGCCTATATGCGTCAAGGACTTAAAAAGTTGGGGGTGAAGATTATTGACTGCACCACTCCTATCATTCCTATCTACACATACGATGACGAAAAGGCTTTCAAGGCTTGCAAAATGCTTTTGGAAAGAGGAGTTTATGTCAACCCAGTTGTTTCGCCAGCAACACCAAAGGGTTTTGCTTTGCTTCGAACATCATACACTGCAACTCACACAAAAGAACAAATGGATGAGGCGATGTTGAAAATTAAAGAGGTTCTTGACCTTTTGGATATTCATTGATTTTGAAAAACGCAAACAAAAAGCAAATTTTTGCGTGTTGCAACAGTCACGCTCTTTGCTTTTTTTGTTTAATTTGAAATTTTCATAAAATAAGGAGAAAATAATGAAAGAATGTATTAATTTTGTTGAAATTGTCGATGTGAAAGGGAGACAAATACTCGATTCTCGTGGAAATCCAACTGTTGAAGTTGAGGTTTTTCTTGAAGGTGGAGTTATGGGCAGAGCGAGCGTTCCAAGCGGGGCTTCAACGGGTTCTTATGAGGCGGTTGAATTGCGTGACGGCGACAAGAAAAATTACAACGGGAAATCCGTTGAAAAGGCTGTTTCAAATGTCAACACAATCATAAAAAATGCGATTGTTGGCATGAACGCTCTTGACCAAGAGGGAATCGACAAGGCAATGATTGAACTTGACGGCACAAAAAACAAAGGGAAACTGGGTGCAAATGCAATTTTGGGTGTGTCTTTAGCTGTGGCAAAAGCATCTGCAAATTTTTTGGGGTTTTCTCTTTTTAGATATTTGGGCGGAAGCGATGCTGTCACATTACCTATGCCAATGATGAACATTTTGAATGGCGGAAAACATGCGGACAATTCAGTCAATATTCAAGAATTTATGATTGTCCCTGTTGGAGCGAAGACTTTTTCAGAATGTCTAAAAATGTGTGTTGAGGTTTTCCACAGTCTTAAATCCGTTTTGAAAGAGCAAGGACTTTCAACGGCAGTTGGAGATGAGGGTGGATTTGCTCCAAATCTCAAAAATGATGAGCAGGCTTTGCAATTTCTTGTGAGTGCAATTGAAAGGGCGGGATATGTCGCTGGAAAAGATTTTGGGATTGCAATTGATTCCGCATCCACTGAAATGTTTGAAGAGGCATCAAAAATTGGGCATAAGGGGAATTATTTGTTCTGGAAAACGGGAGAAGAGTATTCTTGTGATGAGTTGATTGAATATTGGGAAAACTTGATTGAAAAATATCCAATCGTTTCTCTTGAAGATGCTCTTGCGGAAGAAGATTGGGACGGTTGGAAAAAGTTGACACAAAGACTGGGCGAGAAAATTCAACTTGTTGGCGATGACCTTTTTGTCACAAACACTGAAAGAATAAAAAAAGGAATTGAGCTTGGTGTGGCAAATTCAGTGCTTATAAAACTCAATCAAATTGGGACATTGACAGAGACTATTGAAGCAATAAATTTGGCAAAAAGTGCGGGAATGACAGCAGTTGTTTCTCACAGAAGCGGAGAAACGGAAGACACAACTATTGCTGATTTGGTTGTTGCGCTAAATGCTGGACAAATCAAAACGGGTGCGCCATCAAGGACGGACAGAGTTGCAAAATACAATCAACTTTTGCGAATTGAAGAAGAATTGGGTTCTTCCGCAAAAT
>CAZIRI010000034.1:0-3838 GCA_964541815.1 uncultured Lachnospiraceae bacterium | reverse complement strand
GCACTATGTGAGTTTTGTTTGACAATTTTTTGAAATTGTGTTATACATTTTCAAAAGGAAATTTGATTTTGGACGAACTTATCAGTGTTATCATCCCAGTTTATAAAGTTGAAAAATATATTCACAAATGCGTTGACAGCATTCTTTCTCAAACATACAAAAATCTTGAAGTGATTTTGGTTGATGATGGAAGTCCAGACAATTGTCCTGCAATTTGTGATGAATATGCAAAAAGCGACAAGAGAGTGAGAGTTATCCACAAGAAAAATGGCGGGCTTTCAGATGCTCGCAATGCGGGGTTGAGTGTTTGTAGGGGGGGTATATTTCATTCGTTGACAGCGATGATTGGATTGAGCCAAATTTTTTGGAAGAAATGCTGAAAAATTTGAAAGAGAAAAATGTTGATGTTGTGTCCTGTGAAATAATGGCGTTTTTTGAGCAGTCAGGTGAACATAGACCGCATTATAGAGGTAAAAAAAAGATATATTTTTTGAAAATTCAGAAAAATATTATGAATATGTTTTACAATATGCTGTTGCGGTTTGGTGCAGATTATATAAAAGAAAGGTGTTTAAAAATGTCAAATTTCCTGTCAATATAAATGCCGAAGATTTGTATATCCTTGCGGAAATGATGAAAAATATTTCATCAGCAATGCATATTTCAAAATATTTGTATAATTATCGAATAAGACAAAATTCAATTATGAACAGTGTTGATGAAAAAATTTTTGATTTTATTGTGGCAAGCAAAAAGAATATTGCGGACACTGAAAAATTTTATCCAAATTTGGCACCTAATGCAATAAGACGGGCGATTAGCACTTTTTGGTGGGTGGAAGAAAGAATATTTTCTGCAAACAATAAATCTCTAAATCAAAAATTTATTGATGAATTTATTGAATTTCGCAAAAAATACAAAAAATATGAGAGCAAAAAGCAAAAAATCAAGTTTTTTATTCTCAAACATTTTAATTGGGCATTACGCTTGACGGTGAGAGCAAAGAAAAAGTTGAAAATGCTGATAGGGAGACAGTAATCAAATTTTTTTCGCAAACAAAAATTTCTATAAAAAAAGATATTGAAAAATCGAGCAATTTTTGATTTTCATTGTCTTTTTTTGATTTTTTGTTGACAATTTGGATGAAATATTGTATTATACAAAATATATAGGGGTGTAGTTCATCGGTAGAATGAGAGTCTCCAAAACTCCAGAGGAGGGTTCGATTCCTTCCACCCCTGCCACATTTGAGAAGGGAGTTGCCCTTCTTTTTTGAAAAAGGGAGCGTATCATGGTTGAAAAATATGTGAGCAATGAATTTGGAAGCAATGTTTTTGTTGTTTCAAATGGGAGTTCTTGCATAATTATCGATGCGGGAGTGAAATTGGACAAAATTCAAAATGCAGTGAAAAACAGAAATGTTGAGGGGATTTTGTTGACTCATGCTCATTATGACCACGCTATGTATGTGTCACAATATCAAAATGCCTTTGGGTGCAAGGTCTATGCAAGTGCAGGGGCGAAAGAATATTTGAAAAATGCCGATTTCAATGGCGGAAAAGGCAGACTTTTGCTTTGGGATTTCTCAAATTTTGTCTTTTTGCAAAATAATGGAACTGTGAAAGTTGGAAGTTTTGATGTTGAATACAAAACTCTTGGCGGACACACAAAAAGCGATATGGCATTTTTTGTGCAAGGAGATATCTTTGTTGGAGATATCGTGATTGAGCGTAATATTGGCAGAACGGATCTGTATGGCGGGGACAAATCACAGATGAAAGAGTCCCTCAAAACAATCTTAAATTCACAATACAAAATCATGCACTGCGGGCATGGTGGCGACTATGACAAAAGCACACAAGATGTTGTTGTGAAAAATTGGCTCGAAATTTTGAATAAATGACCTATTATATTTTTGAAAAAGGAACTTTGAGAAAAATGCATAGTTCCTTTTTTATATCGTTATTCAAATAAACCTGTTTTTATTGTTTTTCCACTAGGAAATTTCATTCAATTTTTTTATCCAATCTGTCAAAGTGGTGAGAAGTTTTTCAAGTTTTTCGCTGTTTTGGGAAAGGTTGGTGAGTTTGTAATTTATTTCAATTTGAATTGTCCACAAAGACGGCACCGCCCGTTTCATTGAGTGAGAAATTGTGTTTCCGCCTGCCATGAACGGCTGGTCAATCCATGTGACAAACCCTTGATGTGTGAGCGAATTGTTCAGTTCGTCAAACAAAGTTGGATTTGTTGAAATGTTTTTGCCAAGGTGAGTCCCGAAATTGATATCACATTCTCTCGTCGCTCGCAACCCATGTATGTCAATCAAAAATTTTATGTGATTTTCTTTTATAAAGTCTTCAAGTTCAGTTTTGTAGACGGAGTGTTCATCAAAATTTGCATCATCAAAACAATTTTTTGTCTTTGCAATTAAGTGACAATTTGTCCGCTTTTGAAGATATAATGCAACGGCGATGCTTCCAAGTTCCGCCCGTTTTGGTCGTCCCAGTCGAACCTGATTGACGCCATGTGGCGATGAAATCATGACATTTCCAGTGCCAAACAAAAATGTGTGACTTTTGTTTTCATTTTGCTTTTGAAATGCTTTTCTTTTTTGTTGAATTTCTGTGACCAAATTTTTCATTTGTTTAGTTTAACATATTTTCAAAAAAATGTTAAATGTTTTGCATTTTTCTCAAAAAAAACAAATCTTTTCTTTTTAATTTGCACTTCTTGACAGAAAGGAAAAAGTTGAAGTATAATGAACTGTGAGATGAGGAGGAGATTATATGAAGAGTGATATAAAAATGAAAAGTGATGAGGTGTTGATAAAATATTTTGGTTTTACAATGAATGAGATAAAGAAAAGACCGAAAGTTTTATCTTACGTGAGGAGTATGTCTGAGAAGGATGTTGAACAAAAAATAGAATTATATCGTGACACTTTTGATTTGACCCAGGAAGAACTCAACAAAATGGTTAAGAGGTCCCCTCAACTTTTAGGTTATAGAGAAGATTCTGTGAAATATAAAGCGAAATTTTGCATAGATGAACTAGGTTTAACCCAAAAAGAACTCAACAAAATGGTTAAGAGTTTTCCGCAACTTCTAGGTTATAGAGAAGCTTTGGTGCAAGAAAAGAAAAAATTTTATATGGATGAATTTGGTTTAAGCAAAGAAGAGTTTAACAAAATAGTTCGGAAGTCACCTAGACTTTTAAGCTTTAAAAAGAATTTGGTGCAAGCGAAGGGAACATTTTTTATGAAAGAATTTGATTTAACCAAGGAAGAGTTTGGTAAAATGGTTAAGGTTTTCCCTAAACTTCTAGAACTTAAAAAAGGATCCGTCAAAGAAAAGCATAAACAAATGTCTGATATAAGACTTCCAAAAGAATATATAATTAATTATCCAATGATATTTGGTGCACCAGCAAACAAATTGAAGATAAGATATACTATTGTCAGAAGTGCAGGGATAGATAGAGAGCAGTTGATTGATAGGGATATTAGTTGGGCAATTCAAAATGAGCGTAAAACATATGCTAGATTGTGTTATATTCTTTCTGTTAGAGAAAAACCTGATTTTAATAATTTATTTACAGAAGAGGAAAAATTTAAAAAAAGATATAAAACAGATGAAGTTTCAAGTGAAGATTTAATGAAAAAACACCCATTTACACCTGGTGTGTTAAAAAAAATGGAAGAAATTTTGCCTAAAGGTGAAATTGTTGGCTTCAATAAAAATGAAATAAAGGCAATAGAAAAAGATAAAGGGGGAAAAGAGTGAGATATGGACAAGAAAATTGTGGATTTTATAAAAAAATATGATATTTCTGATTTGGA
>CAZIRI010000033.1:0-4749 GCA_964541815.1 uncultured Lachnospiraceae bacterium | reverse complement strand
AAAGTTTTTTAACTTTTTTCAAAAATTTTTTCTCTTTTTTCGCACCACTATCCCGCGTGTATAACGCCTTCCCCTCCTTTTTCTCAATTCCACCCTTTTTTTGCCAATTTCCCAAAAATTCCCACACCACAATCAACCAACTTTATTCAACAAAATATATCAACAACTTTTGAAGTCAATAAAAAAGACAATGCAAAACTGAGCCATAAAAGTTTGTCGACTTTATAGCATTCGCTTCTTATTTGCATTGTCCATTATTTTTCTAGGTATTATTTCGTTTTTTATTTACACTCAACTGTATAAGATTTGGTGTAAGTGTCATTTATCACAAAAGTTATTGTCCACGAACCAGCGGTGGACGCTGCCAACTCATATGCTTGAGGCATAACTTTTGACCTATCACAAGTCAATCCGCTTCCGTCAGCCGAATGACTTGTGATTTCCATTTCCCCAGAAGAATTTCCAGATGTTTCCAAGATGACTGAAAAAATGGCAGTTTTCCCGCTTGAAATCGTTATCTTTTTTAAGTCATTGTCAATTTCACAATTCATAACTTTCGTCAAATTTATACTTATTGTTGGTGCGATTTTTTGAGTTTCATCCCCAGTTTTTCCGCTTTTATCAGCCAAACTTTCTTCTTCGCCCGAACCCGTTTCAGTGTTCCCGTCATCAACATCACCGCCGACAACCTTGACCGTCGCAGTCTTCCTGCAACGAAAATCTTTGTATGTTGCCACTGCAATCAACTTCGTTTCGCCACTTGAAACACCAAAAACCTTCCACTCATGGTCAACAAGTTCAACTGTCGCAATCTCGCTTGAAATGGTGGTAAAACTTATCGATGCATCCCTTTCAGAGCAAGAATAACCAATTTTTGAATATCCCCCAACAGAAACTTCACAATCTTCAACCGACAAAGTCAATTCTTTACTGTTGTCACGAAAAATAAAGTATGCAGACACCCCCACAACTGCACAGACTGCAATAATTGAAAACACAATAATCAAAACTTTTTTCATTTGTATACAAGTTCATTATACACCAACATTCGACAAAAATCAACAAAAAAAGAATGGCTTTTTCAGCCATTCCTTTGTCATTGGTGGAAGTTATAGGGATCGAACCTATGACCCTCTGCTTGTAAGGCAGACGCTCTCCCAGCTGAGCTAAACTTCCTCAATGCTCTTTTACTATATCACAAGAAAAGAGCATGTGTCAACTGTTTTTCGCAAATTTTTCAAAAAATTTTATTTTTATTGTTTAGATTTAGAAACAAGTTGAAGAGTTATATCGGATGTTATATTGTAAACTCCACCAATTTCATAGTAGTTTCCGCTGTCTTTTTCTTTCCAACAATAATTTTCACTTGTGACATTTCCTCCTGGATATTTGTTGTTTATCACTTCAACAAACAAAACATTTGGATCCATCATTGTGTATGTTCCAGAATATGTTGTATAGTCTTTTCCGTCAGCACCCTTAACCGTGCTTACTATCTTATCCGTTGTGGCATCATTGTCTGCAATTGAATATGTCACTTTAATAGGTGTGTTTTCTCCCCATGCTGCACGCAAAAACAATCTTTCAGTTGAAGAATCTTTCACTTCATACCATTCATCCACAGTGCTGTATGTCTTTCCGCTGAAAATATACACATCTTCAGCATTTTTTGTCACTGTGCCCTCACCGTAGACTGCCGTTGGGTCGTTCAATTCAGACTCTTTAACCAAATAATATCCAAGGAATGAATATTTGTTTGTTGTGTAGCCCTCAACTTTTGTGTTGTCATTGTCACCCCCTGCAACAGTTTTGAGTTTGTCTCCACAATATACATTTTCTGTCACACTTTTAGCAATGTCACCCTTTGAGGTTGTTTGTGTCGAATATCTCACTTCAACATCTTCTTTCACAAAAACTGCAGTGATTTTGTCATATTTTGATGCTCTGAAAGAAACGCTGATGTCTTCTTTGATAAGTGCTTTGACATTTTCATCTTTTGTATTTTCATTTTCTGAATTTGCTTTGTATGTCTCATAATCAAGAGCATAGAAACCCACAAAACGATATCCATAGCCATTTGCAGTAAGTTTGACTTCTTTGACATGGCTTGCACTGACTTTTGCAGTTTTCAAACCAGCAACATTTTTGTCGTCCGTCAATTCAACATTTTTGCCGTCAAAAGTGAGTGAGCAATTGGCGATTTTTGAGTTTTCCAAAACATCAGTTTGATAAACATACAACTCAATTTCTGATTGTTTTTGATAGTTCACTGCAAAAACCACCCCAACAATCATCATCGCAAAAAGAGCGATGCATCCGATAATAACCATACATTTTGTTGTAATCTTGGCCATAATAACCTCCCATAAGTAATCACATTATAACACATCAATTTTTATTTTTCAATATCTATTTTGAAAATTTTTTAATTTACTTATGAAGATTATGAAAAAAAACTAGACATCCATAATCATTTTGTCAGCAATCAGGGCGATAAGTTCCCCATTTGTTGGCTTTTCGTTGCGATTGTAAATCTTCAATCCAAAAATTGTGTTTATATTTTCAATTTTGCCACGATTCCAAGCGACTTCGATTGCGTGACGCATTCCCCGCTCAACCTTGCTCGAACTTGTTTCAAACCTTTCAGCGATTGTGGGATACAACTTTTTTGTTATCGAACCAATTATATTTGGCTCTTGCACCGCAAGTTTCACCGCCTCCCGCAAGAAATGATAACCCTTTATATGCGCAGGAATCCCTATACTTATAAATATATTTGAAATTCTCTCTTCAAGTTGATGTGCGTCAACTTTTGCTTCGGCACTGCTTGCCATGTCAATTATTCTTTTTTCCAAATTTTCTGGGGAAACGGGTTTCAGCATAAAATAACTCGCACCCGCTTGCATTGCCTTTGTCACAAATCCGCTGTGCGACAAATTTGACACAAACAAAATTTTTGGCATTTTTTCACTCGTTTCCTTTATCTTTTCAAGCACCGCAAATCCATCAAGATTTGAAAGCATAACTTCCAAAACCAAAACATCTGGTTGCAATCTTAAAACATCTTCAACAACCACATTTCCGTCAACACTCGTGCCAACAACATCAAAATTGTCTTTTTTCATAAAGTAATCTACCAAATTTTTATCTTCCGTGTTGTCAGCAAAATATATTGCCGTCTTGTTTTTTGAAGTCACTTCCATAATCATCTCCTTTCCAATGGTCGTTGCTTAAAGCACACGCATTGTCAAGATAACACAAAAATGTTTTTTATTTGAAAGAAATATTTGTCATTTTTTGTCACAAATTCTGTCTTTTTGTCGACACCGCCGTCCCCAACAAAAAAATAGTGATTTCTCACTATTTTCTTGAACATCTTTCCACAATCCCTTTGAGCGTTTAAGTTGTGGATTTTTTCCAATAATAATTATAATATGTCGACTTCAAATATGTTGCATTTTGTGCGGCGTCCGTCAAAGTTAGTTTTATTCCATTTGTGAAAGTTGAATCACTATAGCCATACCAACGATTCACATCTTCAAATGTCGCAGTTGATAGATTTGAACAACCATTGAATGCATAATTTCCTATACTTGTCACGCTCGCTGGTATTGTGATTGATGTCAGACTTGAACAACCAGCGAATGCACATGTTCCTATGCTTGTCACATTCGCTGGAATTGTGATTGATGTCAAATTTTCACAACGATAAAATGCATATTGATTTATGCTCGTGCATTGGCTCCCCTCTTCAAATGTGACAGTCTCAAGTTTTGAACAATTTTCGAATGTATCACCTCCTATACTTGTCACACTCGCTGGAATCGTAATTGAAGTCAAACTTGAACAACCAGAGAATGCCCTATATCCAATACTTGTCACTCCGCTTGATATTGTGATCGAAGTCAAACTTGAACAACCTTCGAATGCCCAATTTCCTATACTTGTCACACTCGCTGGAATTGTGATTGTTGTCAAACTTGAACAACCATTGAATGCTTTACCATAAATAAATTTACACTTTCCATTTATTTCACATGATGTTATATTGATAGATGTTGCTTTCATCAAAATCAAATATGGATTTTCACTATTACCTAGATATTTAGCATTGTCATATATATTATATTGCAAACTTGAACAATAGAATGCATAATTTCCAATGCTTGTCACTCCGCTTGGAATCGTGATTGAGGTCAAACTTGAACAATTGTAGAATGCATAATCTCCTATACTTGCCACACTCGCTGGTATTGTGATTGACGTCAGGCTTGAACAACCAGAGAATGCATAATTTCCTATACTTGTCAATTGGCTCCCCTCTTCAAATATGACATTCGCAAGTTTTGAACAATCTCTGAATGCATAATTTCCAATGCTTGTCACTCCGCTTGGAATTGTGATTGAGGTCAAATCCGAACAAATATCAAATGTGGATGGACTGCTGAATGCATATTGATTTATACTTGTGCAGTCTGAATCAAGTGTCAATGTCGTTCCACTTAATTTATAGGCACAAACAGCAATCTTTTCACCATTATATATATAATAAGAAACCCCATTACTTTCCTCATATTTGGCTTCAACATTAAGTGATTTGTGAATAAATTTTGCATAACAGCCAACATATCCATTATCCGTTGAACCTGCTGTTATATCTAAATCTGACATGTTGGTGACTGCAATCAAACGATAACAACCATTGAATGCATAATTTCCTATACTTGTCACGCTCGCTGGTATTGTGAT
>CAZIRI010000032.1:0-6938 GCA_964541815.1 uncultured Lachnospiraceae bacterium | reverse complement strand
TATTTTTTTGAAATTTTTTGATTTTTTATAAAAATATTGCAATTTTTGCTGTTTTGGGCAAAAAGTTTGCATTTCATTGACATGGGTGATAAAAAAATGATACAATTTGATTAAATTTGGAGGTCAAAGTGGACGATTATAGATATGATGACAAAAGAGATGATGAACCAGAGGAAAAAAAGTCAAAAATACCAAAGGTGGTGAAAGTCTTTTTGATTCTTGGTGTGAGCGCTTTGGTTGTGGGTGGCTTGATGCTCTTTTTGGGAGTGTCTGCGCTTAATGCTGAGGGTTCTGGCGCCGTCATAACTTTTGTCGGGTTTTATATATGCTCGGCTGGTGGCTCATGCCTATTTTTCACTCCTATCATTTGGATTGCAACCGCAAATATCAAGCGATACAATAGGATACAAGAAACTGACCATATTGATGAGGTCGTTGAAGATTCGAACATGTTTGAAGATAAATACATGGATGACATTGAAATTCCAAAAAGACAATCCAATCACAATCCTTACAATTCGGAAGATTTTGGGGTTGGAACAAAAAAGAAAAAAGTGAAAAAGTTTTGCAAATATTGTGGAAACAGAATTGATGAAGGGGCGGATTATTGCACATCTTGCGGAAGAAAAATATAGAAAAAGTCAATCGAAATATTCGATTGATTTTTTTGTGGATAAAAAAATATTTTTTGTGGACAACTCAAAATTTGTTTTTAAGGTTTGCAAGAAAATTTTTCTTTGAAATGTGGATAAGTTGTCAAAATTTGTGGATAAAAATTTTTGAAAAAAGTTGTTAAAACATTTTGAAATGCAGGGTTGAGTGTGGTATACTCTCATTGAATTTGAAAAGGAGAAAAAAATGGAAAAATTTATTTTGAATGAAACAACTTATTTTGGTGCAGGTTCAAGAAGTGTCTTGCCCGAAGAAATCAAGAAAAGAGGGTATAAAAAGGCATTTATTGTCACTGACCAAGCACTTGTTGATGCGGGTGTGACAAAAAAAGTCACAGACATTTTGGATGGAGCAAAAATCAAATACAAGATTTATTCAAAAGTGAAGCCAAATCCAACAATCAAGAATGTGCTTGACGGATACAAAGCCTGCACAACTTCAAAAGCGGACTTTATTTTGGCAGTTGGTGGCGGTTCTCCTATTGACACGGCAAAGGGTGTTGCAATTTTGATGACAAATCCAGAAAGAAATGATGTTGTTTCTTTGTGCGGATTGTCAAACACAAAAAACAGGTCAATGCCAATGATTGTTCTTCCAACAACGGCGGGAACAGCATCAGAAGTGACAATTTATTATGTTATCACAGACGAAAAAAGACAAGTTAAAATGGTTTGCGTTGACCCAAATTGCATTCCAGAACTTGCAGTTGTTGACGGCGAGTTGATGTCAACTATGCCAAAATCTCTTTCCGCTGCCACAGGTATGGATGCGTTGACTCATGCGGTTGAATCTTATATAACAAAAGCACACAACACAATGAGTGATGCCTATGCAATGCAAGCAATCAAAATGATAATGCAATATTTGCCTGATGCGGTAAACAAAAAAGATAAATATGCAATTGACCAAATGGCAATCGCTCAATATATGGCAGGAATGGCATTCTCAAATGTTGGACTTGGCATTGTTCACTCAATGGCTCACCAATTGGGTGCTGTTTATGACGTGCCACATGGTGTCGCAAATGCAATTTTGCTTCCAACAGTCATGGAGTTTAATGGAGAAGTTTGTGCAGACAGATTCAGAGAAATTCTTGTCGCTTTGAATGTTAAAAAAGCGGAGAAAATGAACGACAAAAAGGTTGTTGCAACACTTGTTGAAATGCTTCGAAAAATGTCGAAAGAAGTTGGAATCACAATCTCTGTGAAAGACACTGGGGCAAAGCAAGAAGATTTTGAAATGCTTGCACAAAAGGCAATGGAAGATGCTTGCCGTCCAGGAAATCCAAGAGAAACAACTGTTCAAGATTTTGTTGATTTATACACAAAGGCATGGTAATTTTTGGAAAGGAAGAGTTCTCTTCCTTTTTTATTTTCAAACTTCTTTTATTTTTTGAAAAGATGTGATATAATCAAAGTGGAGAATATGTATGGAGATAACAACAAAGGGAAGATATGCGGTGCGGGTTATGGCGGACATCGCAAGGTGTGACAAAAATTTTGTGTCGCTTGCGGATGTTGCAACAAGGCAAGAAATTTCTGTCAAATATCTTGAAAAGATTGTTTCAATGCTGTCAAAATATGGTTTGCTCGAAAGTATGCGTGGGGTGAATGGTGGATACAAACTCTCAAAACTTGCGAAAGATATTTCTGTGAAAGATATCCTTGATGCAACGGGCGACAGTGTGAAAGTGTCAACTTGCGTGGAAGAAATTTCATGTCCAAAGGCGGACAGTTGCGACACGATTGGTGTGTGGAGCAAGTTAAACAATTTGATAAACACATATCTTGAAAGTGTGACATTGCAAGATTTGCTTGACCAAACTTGCGACAGAAAACTTGTGAAGTGACGAAGAATGGAACGTTCAATATGTGTATTACATGAAAGATTCTGAAATTTTTGCATCGAAAAGTGCAAAGGAAGAAGAGTTTGGCAAATAGAAATTTTTGGATTTTGGGTGGCACTATAAAAAGTGTCACTTTTTTATTTTTTTCAAAAAAAATGTTGTTTTTTCTATCAAAAAAGTAATTTTTTTATGTTTTTTCACAAATTTTTCATTTTTGCATACATTGAAAGTGAGCAAAGGAGAAAAATATGTATACACAAAATAGATGTTGCTGTGGGAATTCAAGCAACTCAAATCCAATCTATGTGACAAGAACAATCCCTGTTGGAATTGGAATCACGGGTCCCGCTGGGCCGATTGGTCCGACAGGAGCGACAGGTGTTCAAGGCATTCAAGGTGTCACAGGTCCGCAAGGTGTTCAAGGTGTCACAGGTCCGACAGGTTCGACTGGGGCGACTGGTGCAGTTGGAGCGACTGGGGCGACTGGTGCCACGGGCAGTGTTGAAGCGGTTGCGGGATTTGCATCAGCAAGTGCGGTGAATGCACAACCCGTTCTTTCAGCAACGGCACAAGCACCAACGGGACAATCGGATATCGTGTTAAGCACAGCAAACAACAATGTTGTTCTTTCTGCGGGGACTTATGTGATTGACTATGGTGCGACTGCAACTGGCACAGGCGCAACTGTTCCATCAATTTCACTTACGATAAACGGCACACAAGTTGCTTTGACATTGCACACAAGCGAAGCGGGTTCAACAACAACCTTGTCGGGACAATATGTTGTGACTGTTGCGGATGCTTCGACAGTTGCTTTGACAACAACAGCAAGTGCGGATGTCACATACACAAACAGTTATATGAACATTGAAAAAATTGATTAACACGAAAATATGCAAATGAAAACTTTGCATATTTTTTTGTTGTTTATTGGACATAAAAATATCTTTTGTGTTATACTAGCATAAAGGAGATTGTTATGAAAAAAGTGCTTTCACTTTTCTTGTTTGCGTGTTTCACTCTCTTTGCGGGAGTGTCACTTTCAGCATGCTCTTCAAAAAGTGATTATACGGTGTCAATTGCTCTTGACGAACAAAGTCAAGAATATTGCACTTTTGAAGTTTATTCTGTCGACAATGGCGAAGAAGAATTGCTTGAAGCAAACGAAAGTGGATTGTATGAGTTTTCAGATAGGACCCAACTTAAAATTGTTTTGACAGCGACACAATATGGGGTGGATTTTGACGATTTGACTTGGTCGCAAAATGGGGTTGAGAAAAAGGGTGTAAGCACTCACACAAGCGGATATGATGCGATTGAGTCACAAGCAACAACCTTGGAATATGGTGCAATAAAGACGGTTGTAAAAAGTGACACAACAATTATTGTTGGCGGAGTGAAAGAATCAAAACCTGTGATGAAAGTCAATTTCATTGATTATGATGAAAACAATGTGGAAAATGCGGACTATTTGGGTGAGTATGCAGAGAACATAAAAACAGTTTTGTCAAGTGCATATTTGAGTTTTGATGAAAGCAAAACAGACAAGCACAAAGTTCAAAAAGTGACGGGAGAACTCAACAATGAAATGACATCTGAATTGTCACTGACGAACAGGACAAGTTTTGAAATAAATTTGTATTTGACTTTCGAACTTCAAGACAACTATGGTGCAATTGTCACAAATCACAATTTGATTGATGCAAGTTCAATCGATGTCAAAATTTCCAATGAGAAAAACGAGCGAAAGTGCAGAGTTTATTATATGTATGGTGCATACAAAATTGTTTTGGTTGGGCAGACTGAATCGTTCGATTTTGCAAATGAAAACAATGTCACAATTGATTTTTCGAAATTGCGTATTCAAGATTTCACATTTGATAAATCGAGCAATTTCACATACAGCGTGACAACACCCGAAACTTTGAACTACTTTGAAGATGGTGAACTCACAATCACGAAAAAACTTGATTTGGCAAATTTTGACGACATCAAAGTTAGCATCAACACTGTGGAACTTGAACAAAAATTCGTATCCGAGGATAAAATCACATATACCATTCCAAAATATATGACAGTTGCAAGTTCTTCAAATTCTTTGCAAGATCCTGTGTATCAGGCAAAGCATGGCGCACTGTCGGGTGTGGGGACATATTTTGTCAATGTTTCGGGCATCACATACAGCGATGGCAAAACAATGACAGAGACAAAGTTGAATATCAAGGAAGAGTTTGATGCATCTGTGACGACTGTGAATGCGAGCGGGGAAGCTGGAGATTATGGAACGAGTGACAGTGGAAATGCGACGTTTTTGTCTGGCGACACGCAAACACTTTCTTGGCATTATGTATGCAATGAAATTGACGGCAATTATGTTTTGAATAGTGAATATAAGTTGGACGATTTCACAATCAAAATCAAATCGGGAGAAACCACGGACGAAATCAACTTGAAAGACTGGCTTGACTTGACGGAGTTTATGTCAAAAAAGGTGGACAAAACTGTTGAATCGTCGGACGAAAAATGGTCAGGAAAAAACTTGTCAAGGGAATACACTTTGAAATTTTTATATGGGAAAGATATAACGTGCCAACTTGAATTTACAACCCCAGATAAAAACACTGAAATTTCATTTGACAACTTTGTTGAATACACAGAAAATGTTGCTATTGGCATCGCTTTTTCAGACACACAAATTCTCAAATTGACTGACATTGCAGGGGCATCTATTGCAATTGAAGGCACAAATGACTGGAAGACAATCAACTTGCTCAGTGAAAAAGTTGAAACAGTTCAATTAGAAGTCAAGGCGGGAGATGTGATTGTGTTTAGATTGACTTCATCAACGGACAAACTTCCAACAAGCGGGTTGTATATCAGCAACAAAAATGTTGCTCAAATGATTGGTGGATACACGGTAGATGAACAATCAAGAACGGTTGAATTTAGATATCAAATAACAAAAAATCAACTTGGCATGTGTGAAATGTTGCTCAAAAATGTTTAATAAAATTGCAAAAATTGTGAAAATTCTTGCAATTTTTTATTTTTTTTCAAAAAATACTTGCGATGACAAAAATTTTGAGTTATTATATATGAATAAAAATAAGGAGAAAAAATGAAAAAGTTTTTTAACGAATTTAAGGCTTTTATCAGTCGTGGAAACATTCTTGATATGGCAATTGGTGTCATCATCGGAAGTGCATTCAGTGCAATCGTGACGGCATTCACAAACAAAATTATCATGCCTTTTATCAACTGGATTTTGATGCTTGTCAGCGGGAGCAAAAACGGACTTGAAGGGGCATACACATTTTTGAGCAAGGTCACGGACGAAACTGGCACTGTCAATTTGGACAAGAGTATATACATTGATTGGGGTGCATTTATCACCGCAATTTTGAATTTCTTGATTATCGCACTCACACTCTTTATCATTTTGAAAGTTGCAATGAGCGCACAAGGTTATTTGAAAAAAGCGGGTGACGCACAACCAACAAAAGCGGAAAAGAAAGAGTTGAAATTACAAGGCGTCAACATGAAAGACCACAAAGCGGTGATTTCAGCGACAAAGGCATTGAGAGAGAAGAAAAAGGCGGAGGAAGAATTGGCAAAAGCAAATTCACCTGTTCCACCAACACAAGAAGAACTGCTTTCAGGCATTTTGGAAGAACTTAAAAAGCAAAACGGGACACAGGAAAATAAAGAAGAGAAATAACAAAAAGACAAGCAATTTGTTTGACATTTTGCTTGTTTTTCTTTTATAATCACATGTGTAAGGAGATTGAAGATATGAGAAAAGAGGGGAGAATCGCTTCGATTATTGGAATTGTTTCATCAATCATATTGTTTGCATGTGAATGTGTTTTGTTGTTTGTGCTTACCATTCTTAATGCGATTTCAGGAAACATAGCACTGTTTACAGGCATTGTTATTGGCATGATTATATGCACAATTTTGGTATTTATTTTCTCAATCATCAATTTGAGTTTGATTGGCGGGCGAAAAAACAAAGCGAGCAAGGTTTTTGAAATTATTCTATCGTTTTTGGGCGCAATAAACTTTGTTTTTGCCGTTTTTGTGACAATCTTGTTTTTGGGCAACAACAGTTTCAAAGAACACCAATCACAGTTTATTTTATATGTTGTTTTTGATGCAATTATTTTGCTTGGGGCGATTTTGTATATCATTGATGTTGCAAAAAGCGGTCGCTGGGTGGAAAATTGGAGTGCAAAAACAAATTTGGACACCGAAACAATTCAAAAACAAGAAGAACTGAAAAGATATTGTGATTATTGCGGAGCAAAACTGGAAATGACTGACTTGCATTGTCCAAAATGCGGAACAAAACTCGGCACCACAATTACAGGTGTTGGGGAAGAAAAGAGTGAAGAAAATCAAACTGCCGAAACGGGTGAAG
>CAZIRI010000031.1:0-7032 GCA_964541815.1 uncultured Lachnospiraceae bacterium | reverse complement strand
CCGGTCTTTTCAACACTCTTTATTCCTACGCCAGTCGCACCTGCGTCACCTTTTGCTCCGTCAGCACCTTTGATGTTCCCAACTTTTTCCCATGTTCCATTGTTGTTTTTGAAAATGTCATATGTGCTTGTGTTCAAATACAAATCGCCATTTTTTGCATTCGCAACACTTGTTGTTGAATTTGTTGCTGAAACTTCATCCCCCGTAAACCAAGTTGCTCCGTCCAAACCCTTTAATGCAGAAATTGCTATCAAATTGGTCCAACTTTCAGCACCCTTGTATCTCCATTGAATATATTCACTGCCCGCTTGCAACTCAACTTCTCTCCCGTCAGTGCCAGAGGCTTTTGTCTTTGTGTCAGTTTCGCCAATATACCAGTTGCCATTCGCTCCAATATGTGGTGTCACGCCGTCATTCCCACTCACACCTTTCAAACTGGCTGTGGATATAAGTGTTTGCCACTCGTTTGAATCGCCAACATATCTCCATTGAATATTTCCGTCATTGATTGCAATTTCAACAGACTTCCCGTCAGCACCCTTGTCCCCATCAGAACCTTTCAATGTTGACAATGCCACAAGGTCCGTCCAAGTATCACTGCCAACATATCTCCATTGAATTGCTGTGTCAGTCTTTTGTATTTCAATTGCTTTGCCGTCTTCGCCTGCCGTCCCAGTCGCAGGTATATTCAGGTCAGTTTCGCCAATAAACCAATTGCCATTCGCTCCCACATATGGCGTTGCTCCATTTGCTCCATCATCACCTTTAAGTTTTGAGACCTCAATCAATGTTTTCCATGTCAAATCATCGCCAGTTTTGTATCTCCATTGAATATTCCCGTCATCAACTTGCATTTCAATGTTGTTTGCTTCGGCACCAGTGTCACCTTTTGAGCCTTGCTCGCCCGTCTCGCCTTTTTCACCATCAGTCCCAGGTCTGCCATAGTTTTCCATGACAATTTCCCAGCCCAATGCGGTCTTTGTATAGAGGATATAATCATTTGTGTCAATAAAAAAGTCCCCAATTTTTGCGTCAGTAAATTCGGTATAACTCTCCCCAGATTTTATAACCGTCCCATCCTCGCCGTCTTCACATCCTGTGAGCATGATTGGACTGGTGAGCAATACCCCCCCCATTGCCAAACAAACCAATTTCTTTTTTGCGGAAATTTTCTTCTTTTCTTTCATAAAAACTCTCCTATATTTTTTGAGTATAACAAATTTCTTCAAAAAAACAAAACTTTTTCGCCACATTATTCCAAAATATTATTCCAAACTTGCAAATAAATATGTAATCCCCGCCCCAGCACACAAGAAAATCCCCAAAAAAAATAAACACTCCTATTTTTGTGATAAAACAACTTTTTTTCCTTGCAAAATAAACAATCTCTATATAAAACGCATTTTTTCACAAAAATTTTGATGTTTTTTTTCAAAAAATGTTGTATAAATTGTTTTTGACAAGATTATGTTGATTTTGGAACAAATTCTTGTGGGATAATGAAAAATCTAGCGACTTTTATATCGCTAGATTACCCTTTCTATCGGGCGATGGTGCGTCCATCAGGATTTGAACCCGAAATCTAAGTTCCGAAGACTTATGTGATATCCATTTCACTATGGACGCAAGATGGAAATTGCAGAGGTCGAGAAACAGACGCCTGAGAAGACTTACGCTCATGTTCAATCACTTTTCGGAAACTTGTGTGATGACAATTTCACTATGGACGCTCAACTATCCACAATATACCATTATAGAAAAAATTTGTCAACTAAAATTCGAAAATTTTTTCAAATAGTTGATTTATAGTTGATTTTTTTTTCTTTATACATTAAAATATAAAAATAATAGGAGTTCATATGGCAAAAAAAACTAGTGGAAAAAATTTCTTTATAAAACTTATCATTTTTGCAATTGTTGGTTATGTGGGCGGGGCTTGTCTTGACTGCTTTGTTGTGAAAGATTCGTCAACAATTGTTGATGCTTTCATGAATTTTTCTGGTGGTTGGGTCTTTGTTGGTGCTGGCGTAGGAGTTGTTCTTGCGTTTGCATTAAAAATTCTAAACAAACCAAAGAAAGCAATAAGTTCGGAAAAGACAACAGGAACGACCGCATCTGGCGACACAATGGATTTGTCATATGATGCAAAATGGCTCAAACCTGAAGAAATAAAAAATAAATACGGCTTGATTGCGACATCTTGGTCAGAACTTCCATCACTAAAAAAGACAGGTATTGTTTTCAGAAGTTATTATGACGGCGGAAAGTATCAAATTGCGATGAAAGACGAATATCACTGTATGGTTATCGGAACAACTGGTTCAGGTAAAACAAGTTTTGTCTTCATTCCAACAATAAGAATTTTCGCTCACTCTGCTGAAAAACCTTGTATGGTTGTGTCAGACCCAAAGGGAGAATTATACACAAAAACAAGTCGTATTGTTGAGCAAGAGGGATACAGAGTTATCAAAATCGATTTACGTGACCCATTCCTTTCGACAAGATGGAATCCAATGGAACATGCATACAATGTTTTTCACCAAGGAAAAGAGTGCAAAAACAATGTCAAAGTTTGTTCAAACGGAACAAAGCCTGCTGCCGCAGGATTTAAGGAAATAAGCGGAAAGACCTATGGAAAAACATGGTATGGATTTGAGGGGGTTGCATATCCAACAGAAGAAGATGTTCGAACAGCAGTGAAGAGTGCGGAACAAATCTATTGCGACACCGCACAAAACGAATTGAAAGAAATTTGCAACACAATTTGCCCTGTTTCAAAGTCATCAAACGACCCAACATGGGAAGAAGGTGCAAGAGATTATTTGTATGGTGTTTCGCTTGCAATGCTTGAAGACAGTTTGATTCCTGAACTTGGAATGACCAAAGAAAAATTCAATTTCTTCAACTTGTATAAAATTGCAACATACAGAGACCCTGATGCCGATGCTCCATTTGAAACGGTGAAAAATTATCTTCTGAAAGGGCGTGATGAGGCGACATCAAATGTTCAAAGTTTGACATCTGCCGTTATCAACAACGCACCAAACACAACAAAATCATATATCGGTGTTTTGAACGGAAAAGTTTCATTCATGAGCGATATGGGTATTTCCTATTTGACTTCTGCAAGCGATATAAACTTTGACGACTTCACATCAAAGCCAACAGTTATGTATCTCGTCATTCCTGATGATAAGGAAGAGCGATACAATCTTGCAATTCTTTGCATTTCACAACTATACAAGCGTCTTGTTGACAAGGCAAACTCATATCCAGGGCAAAAACTTCCAAAACATGTATACTACATTCTTGATGAATTTGGAAACTTGCCACCAATTCCAAAATTTGACAGCATGATAACAGTTTCCCGTGGAAGAAACATTTTGTATGAAATTGTCGTGCAGTCATATTCACAGATTGAAACCAAATATGGTGCTGATGCTGCCAAAACAATCATTGGAAACATCAATGCAACAATCTTCCTTGGAACAGATGACCAAAAGACAAGGGACGACTTCTCAAAACTTTGCGGTGAAGTTCAACTTATGCGTGAAGAAAAGAATGTGTCAACAAGCGAAGCAAGGGACAACTTCTCATCCGACAACAAATCTACAAGCGTTTCAACTCAAAGAACAACCCGTCCACTTATCACATCTTATGAACTGGGGCAACTTGAATTTGGAACGGCTGTCGTGAAATTGTTTAGATATGACCCTATGAAATTGCAAGGGACACGAAACGACCAAGTGCCATTCTTCCATGTCTTGGAAGCGAAAAAAGAAGTTGGCTCTTACAAACACCTTGACACAGAAGCAATTTATTATGATATCAAACTTCGAAACAAAAAAATCTTGAAATCAAATCCATTCTCTGATTTCTAAAACAACTGTAAATATTGCTTTTAATTTGAAAAAATATAAATTTATATAAAAATTCCACAAAAATGTGGTTTTTTTATAAAAAAACATAAAAATAAAGGGGAAAATTATGAAAGAAAAATTATTTGGAACGGACGGCGTTCGTGGTGTGTTTGGGGTTGACCTTACAACTGACCTCGCAACAAAACTTGCAACTGCATTTGGAATTTTCACAAAAGGAAAAATTGAAAACCCACAAATCATGATTGCAACTGACACAAGAGTGTCAAAAGGACAATTGACTGAAGCAGTGTGCAAGGGCTTGATGAGTGTGGGAATCGCTCCAAAGGTCGCACACATTTTGCCAACACCTGCTGTGCATGTTTTGATAAAGCGTGGATATGCTGATTTTGGTGTTATGATAACAGCAAGTCACAATCCAAGTGAATATAACGGACTGAAATTTATCAATCACTCTGGCGATTACACAACTGATGAAGAAGAGGAAGAAATTGAAGATATTTTCTACAATTTGTCCACTTATCCAAAAACTGAAACGACGGAAAAGCCACAATTTGTTGACTATGAACAAGCATTTATTGACATTGAAAAGAACGGGATTTTGCAAAAACTAGACGGCACAAAAATTTGTCTTGACTGTGCAAATGGAGCAACTTATCATGTCGCAAGACAGTTGTTTGAACTCACTGGTGCGACTGTTGAAACGATTTTCACCGAAAGTGACGGAACAAATATAAATCGTGATTGCGGTTCAACTCACCTTGAAAATCTTGTCAAATATATGAAAGAAAATCCTGACACAAAAATTGGATTTGCTTTTGACGGGGACGGAGATAGAATGCTTGCCGTTTATCAAGGTGGAAGAATTCTTGAAGGCGATGAAATGATGTTTCTGGATGCATATTACTATCACAAAAAGGGCATTTTGAAACACGACACAATCACAACAAATCTTGTCACAAACATGGGGATTGACCTTTCACTTAAAAAATTGGGTATCAATGTTGAAAGAGTGAATATTGTTGGTGGAAAACCTTTGCAAGATATCATGATAAACAAGGGATTGAATCTTGTTGCGGAAGACAACGGTCATATAAGTTTTGGCGATTTCGGCACTTGCTCTGATGGACTTATGTCTGGAATAACAATGTGCAATATGATTGCTGACGGGATTGATATTGAAGAAACTTTGAAATTATATCACCCACTTTTCCAAGGGAAATTGAACTACAAACTCAAATACAAAGACAGCACTTTATGCTCAAATCCAGAATTGCAAGAGATGATTTCTCATGCTCAACAGACAAACGAAAACTTGCGTGTTGTTCTTCGTCCAAGCGGGACTGAACCTCTTATTCGAATTATGGTTGAGGGTGAAAATGAAGAAATTTGCAACACAATCGCACAAGAGTTGTTTGACAAACTTTCTCAATTGCAACAATAATACTTTTGAAAGTGAAGAATAAAAAAAACACAGGCAAAAAACATGCTTGTGTTTTTTTATAACAATTTTTGACAAATTCTTTTTTTTATTCATAAAAAATTGTATGGAATATAATGACGAATTGTTGCCCGACAGTTTCGAACAACTCGCAAAAGCATATGCAAACAATCTCAAACAAAAGGGATTTGTTTTTGTGAGTCTTCAAAAAGAAGAATTTTCTATGCTTGTTGATGAAATCATGATTTTGATTTCAAAAATGAAGTCGTGCCTTATCCAAATGCAAAAAATTTTGAATGCAAGTGAATTGTTTGGCGTTTTGGAAAATGCTCAAAAAAGCATTCAAGAAAAATTCAACAAAAAAGCAACGCACGAATATAGGTGCGTTGCCCGTCAAAATGAATGTTTTTTGTGTTTGGTGTCGCTTGAAAATCTTTTGTCAATCAAACTCATGTGTCTGTCAATCAAAAGTGACGAAATCGAATTTTGCAACAAAATAATCGTCGAAATTTCATCAATTTTTGCAAAGAGTTTTGACATCGAAAAGTTTTTGCTAACTTAACAAAAATTTTATCACACTTTCAAAACCTTGTTCTATTGCGTTGTCATATTTTTTTTGCAAAACACTTGAAAACTCCACAGGTTTCGTGTCAAACTTGATAAGTTTCAATGGGTCAATTTTCAGTTGGTCAACAACGGACTCGCAAATCAAATTGCCAATAACAGAAAGTGCATTTTCCTTTGTTATATTTCCCTTTTTCATCGCTTCAACCAAAATTTCTTGGTCGTTAACAATCGTGTTTATCGCAGGGTCAAGGAAAAAACCAAGTTTTTCCAAAGCAAATTCGTTTCCATTTGCCCCCGCCAAAATTTCCCAAGACATATACAGGTCATAGTTTTGCGCAAGGTCATCAAACCCCTTGTTAAAAAAGTATGCGACACAATCTTGTGCGACACTGTCGCCGTCAATCGCCCTTTCACACATAATTGTGAATGCGTTGTCAAAGTTTTTTTTGTCCGCTTCGGTCATCACAAGTTTTCGATAACTCACAAACCATTCATACGCAACATCACGCTTTATAAATTTTGAATACTCCATATTTCCCCCTTTCGAGTTTTTATTTCAAATCTTTTGAATAAAGTTGCCACTTCCAAGAGTCGCAACATGCATTCTCAATCGTTCTTTTTGCAGTCCATCCCAACTCTCTCTCCGCCTTTGAGCAATCCGCATAACATTCTGCAATGTCACCCGCTCTGCGTGGAGCAATAGCATATGGAATTTCCACACCTGTTGCTTTTTCGAATGCTTTTATAAGTTCAAGCACGGATGTCCCCTTGCTCGTTCCCAAATTGTAGACAACAAGCCCCGAACCGCTGTGCAATTTTTTCATTGTGGCAATATGTCCCAGAGCCAAATCGACAACATGAATATAATCTCTCACTCCCGTGCCGTCAGGTGTGTCATAATCATTTCCAAAGACATTCAATCTTTCTCTTTTCCCGATTGCAACTTGGGTGATATATGGCATCAAATTGTTTGGAATCCCATTTGGCGACTCTCCAATCAAGCCCGATGGATGCGCCCCGATTGGATTGAAATAACGCAAAAGTGCGATATTCATTTCAGGGTGAGTTTTGAAGACATCTTTCAAAATCCCCTCAATCACGACCTTTGTTGTCCCATATGGATTTGTTGTTCCGCCCACATCATCA
>CAZIRI010000030.1:0-7291 GCA_964541815.1 uncultured Lachnospiraceae bacterium | reverse complement strand
CCACCAGGCTATTTATGGATTGTGCGTGAACTTGTATCCTTAAATCGCAAAGATAGTGTAACCTAAATTCATGCTTAGGCGATTACAAAGCAGGTCTTACTCCTGTCACTATACAACATTCTTCACTCCTTCTTCTATTATTTTTTCTATTATTTCTAACTAATCCAAAATATTATAAGCATCTTGATTTAGACCTAATGAGTAATGAGCTTGATTAAATTTTGCAATAGCACAATTTTTGCTTGGACCATTGTCTAAAACTACAATTTTATCAATGCTTTTGTCGATAACTTCATTAAATTCCCTATAAGAATCGATAAGAGATTGACTAAGTTATATATATTGCTTTATTTCCTCACAATAAACATAATAATTTGCTTTGCTTCCTATTTTTTTATAAAATTCTTGCATCTCTCTAAATTTGTCTTATTTGATTCTTCATAAAAATATGCATACCTATTGTATCAACAAAATTATTATTCATCGTATAATCTCATTTAACCTACAACTAAATTAAGACTATTTCCAAACTATGTAAATTTCTAATTATGTTTTATTATTTATAGCATATATTTTTTCATTTTACTGTATAAAGCAAAATAATTTTTAATTAAATCCATACATATTTAAAAACCCGCTATTTCTAATCAGTTGAGACATTTTTCAACTCAAAAAAAGTCCGAGAATTATTCTTGAGTTCTTTTCTTCATAACGAAAACTGCAATCAAATAATAAATTACTATCTGTGAAATAAATATCGGAATATTCCACCACAACACAACTCCATTAAACATCATACAATTAAGAAAAGTTATAAATGGTGTTGTTGGGATTAAATACAATAAAATTTGAATATAAATTGGACATGCTTGAATATAAACCACAACAGAAATAAATATTGGTAAAATAACGACAAGCATATCAAGCGAAATTGTCGCTATTTGGCTTTTGAATAAACTAAATAACAGCCCAAGCATTATAACTGCCAAAATAAAAAATGATGACAATAATATCACTAGCAACAAATTTATTTGAAAATGAATTTTGAAAAATAGCATTCCCAGCAAATACATCACAGAAATTTCCAATATCCCCAGCACAAAATATGGAACAATCTTTGACAATAAATATCGGTTAACTCCCACGGGAATGTATGAAATATTTCTGCTGACTTGTGTTTCATTGTCTCTTGCAAACGAATATGCGACCCCAAGCATCAAAATGATTGACACACAACAAGCGACTTCAACTGCAAATGGCATTTGTCTTAAAGAAACTTTTCTTTCATTTGCTGACTCAAAACTTATTAAATCAAAATAAGTCTCATTCAATGTTATTCCATAATTAGACAAAAATTCATTCGTTGCCTCATAAGTATATTTGTTTTTTGCATCCTGCAAACTTGATGCAACACTTCTACCTATTGAATTGGATTGGTCGTAATAAAATATGGCAGTCGTCTGATCATCTTCATCTTCACCAGCAACCAAACATATAAAGAAACAAGCAGAACTAGTTTTTATCATATCAATGCCCTCTTGCTTCGAATCAACATATGTGATTTTACTTGTTGCAAGATTTTCTTCTATAAGATCAACTACTCCAGATTCTTCAAGATTCACACCATCCGTGTAAACAGCAATAGGATAACTGCGTGTGTTAACTTGAACGAATGACAAAATCAACAGCAAAACAATAGAGAAAATCAACAACATTGCAAATACAAATTTGTTTCTTGCGACTCTTTTTGTCTCATATCCAACAAGCTTAAAAAATTGTTTTGATTTCTTCCACATATCAACCCTTCATTGTGTATTTCTTTAATATTTCTTCGATGTTTAGCACACCATTTTGCTTATATTCATTCAACGACCCATTAAAAGCAACTTTTCCGTCCGCCAAACAAACAAAATTATCACATTCGACAAGTTCTTCCATATAATGAGTGATGACCAAAACTGTTGCGTTATTTTTTTTACACTCATTAACAACTCTCCAAAATTTTCTCCTAAAAATGGGATCCATTGAGGCTGTCGGCTCATCTAGTATCAGAAATTTTGGGGAATGAATAATCGCCCCAGCCATTGACAAAAGTTGTCTATATCCACCAGACAAATTTTTTGCAATCGTTCCCTTGTATTTATTTAAGAAGCACAAATCAACAACTCTCTGAACATTGCTCGTGTCTATATCATAAACCGCACACAAATAACCCAAATTTTCTTCAACCGTTAAATCATTGAACAAGCTGAAAGTTTGTGGCATATATCCAATGATACTTTTGATTCTTTGCTTATTCTTTTTGTCCATAATATTCACATTATTTATTAAAATTTCACCAGCATCAAATTTTTTTATACCACAAACACACTCAATCAAAGTCGATTTTCCTGCCCCATTCACACCAATCAAGCCCTTGATTTCACCTTGCTCAACCTGAAAATCTACACCTTTTAGAACTTCTTTATCTTTGTATCTTTTATACAATCTTTTAATTTTTAACATTTACAATCCTTATTAAAGTAAATATTCCACCATTTCGTGGTGGAATATCTTTTTTTAGAAATTTATTACAACCGTGAGAGTCGCTTTTGCATCCATAGATGATAATAAGATATCATAATTAGCATTTAATGAAACTGTCAAAATTTCTTTCGTGATATTTCCATCTTCATCAGTGACATAATCAATCTCAACACCTTGAACATCAAGTATATCATAAGTATCTTTATCTTTTAATGTTTCTTTAATCAATTTATTAAAGTCAATATCCTTAATCTCTTTTGGCAACTCAACACTTCCAAATAATTCGTTGTAGTCAATATCTTGCCCTTCATTTACAATCAATGTCGCCAAAATCACAATTGATTTCGCATATACTTTCACATCATTTTCACAATAAGTGTCAACAAATGTGCTCATATCCGCTACAAAATCACCAATAACAAGTTCATTTTTTGAATATGCAGTCAAATGCTCTTCAAAAATAGTATCAAGGCTTTCTTTTGCTTTGCTATAAAGTTCTGTGTCATTATTATTGATATTCAATATTTTTAACATAATTTTTGTTGCATATTCTTTCACATCATCCTTGTAATTTGCTACAATATCTTGGATGTTTTCATTGAAATTGTTACTATTTGTCATTCGGGCAAGGATATCCAAAACCATTTGCTCATATTTGTATTTGTTTTCATCATCAGAATAAGCTTCATACAATTTCTTTGCAGTTTGATTGATTTTCTCAAACACATTTGTTTTATTCACATTCAAATCTTCGAGCAAAGATCCCAAAATAACTATTGATTCTTTATAAATCTTTACATTTTCTGTGCAATATGTATCAATAAATTCATACATATCATCAACAAACTCATCAAACTCAAATTCTCCGTCAGAATAATTTGTTGAATGCATTTTCACAATTTCTAAAAGTGCATTATATGCTGTTTCATTCTCCCCATCAACATCCAAAACTTTAAGCAAATATTTTGTTGCAAGTTCATCAGATTCTCCTTGAATGATTGATGCCCCAAACAAAACAACTGTCTTTGCATAGGTTCGCATTTGTTCAGTGCAATAAGTGTCAACAAATGTATCCAAATCATTTCGAAGGGCTCCAAACTCAAATTTGTCTTCTTCCACATATGCATTCAAATACTCTTCAATAATTCCTGCAAGAGCATTTTTTGCTTCACCATCATTGATATCAATATCCAATGCTATAAGCACATATTCTGTCACATAATCTCTTATTTCAGTTTTGTATTCTTTAATAACACTCTTGATATTAACATTATAATTTTCATCTTTTGTCATTTGAGCAAGGATGTCTGTGAGAACTTTCTCATATACATATTCATCATCACTTTCACTATAAGAAGAATATGCCTCATTTAATGCAACAGCAATATTGTTGATTTTTTTTAACAAATTTTCGCTATTCACGCTTTTGCTTACAAATACTGTTTCGTCAAGATACTCACAACACTCTCTTAAAGAATTATACACATTCAAACTTTTGCCATTCTTATCACTTTCTGCATCAGGTGCACTCACATATCTATCAAACACATCAACAAAAAGTGTTAATTGACCTTCATTGTATTGATTTATATAATAATCTTTATCCAAATTCAATTCATCGCAAAGTTCTTTGATTATTTCAACAAAATCATTGTTATCTTTCGTCAATGCAGTGTAAAGTATGCCAGAACAATCTCTAAGATCATTCACTAGTTGTGTATAATCATCACCTTCTGGCAATATTTCAACCAGTTGGCCAAGGATATCTGAAATTTTTTCCGCATCATACATTTCAATATAATTCTCAACAGCGATTCTCACAAATGAAACAATATTACGCTGTATTAAACCACTTGTGCTGACATAATCTTTTTCTTCGAAACTCTCGACAACGTTATCCATCTTTTTCAAATCATCAATTAGATCGTTAACAAATGTCTTAACGGCAAACGCACCATTATCATCTCTATATGTGTCGATGTCTTCAAATTTTTCAACAAAAGACTTCAATGCAACATAATATTTTTCAACTAAACTATCTGCGTTTACATATGTTCCACTTGTTATAATCCAAATTTTTTCAAATGATTTTAAGTTATAAACAAATTTTGAAATCATATGTTCATCTTGTTTGTCAATTCCTGAAATGATTACATCCAATTCACTCAAAAGTGAACTATCGCCATTTGACCTTTGAATGATATCATTCAATTCAACAATCATATCATATGAAGTTTGCAAATCTTGAAGTTCATTATTTCGAATTAGTTGAATATCATCCATCAATACATTATCCAATTTTTTTATTGTTTTTGAATCGGTGATATTAAACATTTGTGTGATGCGATCTCTTATTTCCTCAACATAAACACTATCATCACTTGCTAAAAAAACATCATTAACAAAGTAGTTATAAAAACCTTTGCTTGTCACTTCTTCAGAAAAATCTTGCAATATTTTGATGATATCTAATTGAGCAATCAAGTTGTTCTTTGATGAAAGAATATCTCCTTTTTGAACATCCATCGTGTTTTTCACAACAGAATTTGTGAGTGCTTTATACATCATTTTTGATTGCTTTGCATCAAAAATTGTCCTATATTCACTTCCATCTTCAAATGTCTCTATAATTTGCATAGGATTTATTAAGATATCATCAAGAGAAACTTCAACCTCATTTCCTCTCAACATCCATTTAATATCAGCACTACGCTCAAATTTATAACCAGAAGGATATTTTTTGCAAACAATATAATCCACATCAGCCATTATATCGATATATGATTTGTCATTGTCAAGTTCTTCCTCGCTAGAAAATTCTTTAACAAAAACATAAGGTGTCCCTTTAGATTTTTGATAAATTTTATATCCACCCAATTCGTCTGTATCCGCAATTGTAAAGTCACAAAGATTTGTATCAACTTCGGCACTATCTTTGAGATATTTTGCATTTCCTTTAACACTCAACTTTATTCCAGTTGTCTTAACATTTTCAGAATTATACGTTTTCATAAATTCTTGAATTTTTTGCATCATCTCATCTTTGGTGTTTTTTACATCAAAAGAAAGATTATATGATTTCCCATTATAGCGAACAAGAACATTTTTTGTCCCAGTTGTTGACATATCTGGCATTGACTTTATCATGCTTTGAGTCACTGAAACTTCCGATGTGGTGCCATCTTCATAGTCAATAGAGAGTTTCAACTTTGAAATATCAAAATCTTCATTAATATCATAAATTGAATCATATCCACTAAATTGATAATCAGACACATTTGAATCCACAACTTTGATTGTCAAAATGTATTCTTTCCCGTTGTAGACTATAATAACATTTTTTGTTCCCGACGTTGACATGTCTGGCATTGATTTGATCATATCATCAGTGATTTCAACTTCTGTTTCAGAGCCTTTTTTGTCTTTTATATTTAGTTTTGCTCCTGAAATAGAGAAAGGATCATTGACTGTATATGTGCTTTCGCAATTTTCAACGCTATACTCAGTTGTTTTGTTCTTATTTTGAAGATCACAACCGCTTATTCCAAAAGTAAAAGACATGACTAAACCTGCTGTGACAATTTTCAAAAAACTTTTTTTCATAAAAATTTCTCCTTTTTTGTGCAATCAATATTATTTATTATAAAATAAAAGGTGTGGAAAGTCAACAAAAATCACGAATATATACAAATAAGTCTATACTTTATAGATTTTTACATCAATTTTGAAAAATATCATCCTAGTAGTATAAGTCTTGAATATTCTACAATTGTTATAAGAGGATGTTATGAAATTAGTGGAAATTATTGAGCGTATCAGTGCGGTGCGAACAAAAGCAAATTTATCTGCACGAGAATTAAGTTTGAGAATTGGCAAAAATGAATCTTACATAAATCGTTTGGAGTATCGAAAAAATTTTGAACCATCGATTTCTGTAATTTCCGACATTGCTGATGCATGCGGTTCTTCGCTGGAAGAAATGTTTTATTATGATATCACTCAATATCCGAAGGACAAAGAGATTATTTCACTACTGAAAAAATGCAATGAGAAAAAGAAACAAGCTATAATTGACTTGCTAAATAGTTAATTCGCTTCAAACTGATTGTTGAGTGTTTTTTATGATTTATCTCCCTTTTGTTTATTTACATTAAGGATCATCCCATTGAATTTATAAATCGCATTGTATTTGTAAAATATGTATTTAATTCCTTGGCCAGAATATAAGATAAGTACATGCACACTATTTCTTTTTTAGATCACTTCGTTTAGTGTATCTACTACTAATTTGGTGTTTATAAAAATTACTTTTTATCTCGTTATCCCTTTAAGGAGTTTTGTTTCTATTAAGGATTGAATGCACTTTCTAAATTCAGTATATACCAATTTAATTTTTGTCCATACTCGCCAAAAAAAACACCTCCTACGACAATTAAACCATAGAAGGTGTTAAATTTGTAAAAAATTACTTATGAATTCTTAACAAAATTTGTTATATATCATATATCCCTTTTTTCAAAGGTTCTTCAACATCGCCAAATTTTTGTTTCAATTTTTCCAAATCGGCTTTAAGGTCCCGAGCAGACTCTGCAAACATATTTGGATTGCTGAGCATCAAAAAATCCAAATCAGACAATGGATATCCATATTCCACCAAAAGAAAAACATTTGTTTTGAATTCATCATATGTTGTGACATCCAGCATTGGAGCAATTTCCAACATATCCTCTATCTCCAAATCAGAAATATCATATTTTTTTATAAA
>CAZIRI010000029.1:0-8846 GCA_964541815.1 uncultured Lachnospiraceae bacterium | reverse complement strand
AACAATTGGCAAAATATCTCTTTGCACACCCTCTCTTGAAACATCGGCACTACTTGTTGTTTGACTTTTGCCAATAATTTTGTCAATTTCATCAATGAATATAATTCCTTGCTCTTCCGCCAATGAAATTGCCTCTTCATTGACATTGTCATTGTCAATTATCTTGTCAGATTCTTCTTGCAAGAGCGCTTCTTTGGCATGCTTGACTGACATTTTTTTCTTTTTATGTCTTGGAGGTGTCAATCCCTCAAACATTGAACCCAAATTGATTGCACCGTCACCCAAAGGCATCATTGGCTTTGGATTTTCAATAACGACCACTTCAACAATCTCTTCATCGCATTTGCCAGAGCGAAGTTCATCAAGCAAATCTTTTTTGTTTACTTCAACTTCTTTGACACGGCGATTTTCAAAAATTGCATCAACAAGTTTGTTTTCAACAATCGGCATAACCTTGTTTTCAACTTCTTTCTTTTTTCTGTCCTTGACCATTCGAACAGAAACTTCAACAAGGTCACGCACCATGCTTTCAACATCACGCCCAACATAACCAACTTCGGTGTATTTTGTTGCTTCAACTTTCACAAATGGAGCACCAACTAATTTTGCAAGTCTTCTCGCAATTTCAGTTTTTCCAACACCTGTTGGTCCGCTCATAATGATGTTTTTTGGAGTTATTTCATCACGAACATCGGCTGGAAGTTTGCTTCTTCTGTATCGATTTCGAAGAGCAATGGCAACCGCCCTTTTTGCTTTTGCTTGCCCAACAATATATTTGTCAAGTTCGTTTACAATTTGTTTTGGTGTATAGTTCATGCTTGCCCTCCTGCATCCAATTCTTCAACAATGATATGGTCATTTGTGAAAACGCAAATTTCACTCGCAATTTTAAGGGATTTATAAGCAATCTCCTTTGCCGTGAAGTCTGTGTTTTGAACAAGCGCTCTCGCTGCCGCCAAGGCATAGTTTCCGCCAGAGCCAATCGCACAAATTCCGTCTTCGGGTTCAATCACATTTCCCGTCCCATCAAGAATAAGAAGTTGATTTTTATCGGCAACAATCATCAATGCTTCAAGTTGTCTGCCCGCCTTGTCATCTCTCCAAGTTTGAGCGAGTTCAACAGCGCTTCTCATCAAATTGCCCGCAAACTTTTTCAACATTGCCTCAAATCGTTCACAAAGCGAAAAAGCGTCAGAAACTGACCCCGCAAAGCCAATAACAACATTGTCATTGTATATTCTTCTGACTTTTCTCGCATTTCCTTTGAAAACAATGCTGTTTTGCATTGTCACTTGTCCGTCACCTGCAATTGCAGTTTTTCCGTCTTTTTTCACAGCACAAATTGTTGTGCCTCTAAACATACTCTCCATAAAATTCTCCATTTTTTAAGCAATTATAACACACATTATTTCAAATTCCAAACACATTCGCCTAATTTTCACTTTTCTCTGGCGAACTCTTTTGATATTCTTTTTGATATTCTTTATAGTCACAAGAAGAACACTTTATAAGTCTTCCCTTTTTCGTCAAGAATTTTCCGCATTTTGGGCATTTCTCCCCAGTTGGAACGTCCCAAAGCATCAAATTGCAATTTTCACGGTCTTCACACGCATAAAATATCTTTCCTTTCTTTGTTTTGATGTCAAACATGTTTTTTCCACAATTTGGACATTTACAAACAGGTTTTTTCTCTTCGGTTTCATAAGGTTTGATATTTCTGCATTTTGGAAAGTTTGAACATCCCAAGAATTTTCCAAATTTCCCTTCTCGAAGAAGCATTTTATGCCCACATTTTTCACAAACAACATCTGTTTCAATTGGTTTTGCTTTCATTGTCACACTGCTTGCATCCGCTTTTTCCAAAAGCCCCTTAAAGCCATTCCAAAAACTGTCAACAACACTGTGCCATTCGTCTTTATCTTCCGCAATATCGTCAAGACGCTCTTCCATATGTGCGGTGAATTTGACATTGATAACCGCATTGAAAAACTCTTCAAGATACGCCACAATATCCCTGCCCAGTTTGGTTGGAACAAGATATTTGCCCTCTTTCGTGCAATATTCTCTCGCCGTCAAAAGTGTGATGATTGAAGCATAAGTCGCAGGACGCCCAATTCCTTTTTCTTCCATGATTTTAACAAGTCCCGCTTCACTGAATCTTGTTGGAGGTTTTGTGAATTTTTGCTCCTGCTTGATATCAAGAACTTTGACTTCTTCTTTCTCCTCCAGCTTTGGAATTTTTCCAGAATCTTTTTCTTTGTCCTCTTCTGTATATTCTTTGTAAACTGCCGTAAATCCCGCAAATTCAAGAGTTTTCCCCGTGCTTTTGAATTTGTATTTTTCTACATCCAAAACGACATTGACATTTGAATAAACTGCCTCCGCCATTTGACTTGCAACAAATCTTTCATAAATCAATTTGTATAATTTGTAATTCTCTTTTGTCAGAGAATCTTTCACCATTTCAGGTGTCATTTTCAACGAAATTGGACGAATCGCTTCGTGCGCATCTTGTGCGTTCCCCTTTGTTGCATAAATATTTGGTTTTGCTGGAACATATTCCTTTCCATATTTTTCAGCGACAAATTCAAGGCATGCCTTTTGTGCTTCAACAGAAACTCTTGTGGAGTCTGTTCTGATGTATGTGATTAACGCCATTTTCCCTTCGCCCTTGATTTCGACACCCTCATACAACTCCTGTGCGCAAGAAGTGATTTTCTTCAAGGTAAGCCCCAACTTGTTGCTTGCGTCTTGTTGCATTGTGCTGGTGGTGAAAGGTGCTGGTGCATGAGATTTTGAACTCGTTCTCTTTATGCTTTCAACAACAAAGTTTTTGTTTTTTATCACATTCAAAACATCATCAACTTGCTGTTTGTTTTCAAGTTTAATTTTCTTTGTCCCAAAATTCGACAAAACGGACTTGAATTTTGTCCCTGCTTTTTCATGTTCCGCAGTCACTGTCCAATATTCTTCTGGTTTGAAGTTTTCAATCTCAATTTCCCTGTCAACGACAAGTTTAAGTGCAACTGACTGAACTCTTCCAGCGGACAATTTTGGTGCAATTTTCTTTGAAAGAATTGGAGATAATTTGTATCCAACAATTCTGTCAAGCACACGCCTTGCTTGTTGCGCATTCACCAAACTTATATCAATTTTTCTTGGCTCTGTGAGTGCTTTTTGAACGGCATTTTTTGATATTTCATTATATTCAATTCTGCACTGCTTGTTCAAATCAATCCCTAGAACATTTGCAACGTGCCACGCAATCGCTTCTCCCTCTCTATCAGGGTCGGTTGCGAGCAGAACTTCATTTGCTTTGCCTGCTTTCTTTTTCAGTTCAGTAATCAATTCTTTTTTGTCGGGATTGTTTTCATAATGTGGTTCATAGTTATTGTTTAAGTCAATTGCAAAGGATTTTGATGGCAAATCTCGAATATGCCCCTTTGTTGCAAAAACTTCATAACCATCTCCCAAATATTTTTTTAATGTCTCCCGCTTTGCAGGGGCTTCAATAACAACAAGTTTCAAAATATATAACTCCTTTATATTATCGCATAAGTTTGTGCTGGCAATTTCTTTATTAAACCACGAATTTCCAAAGTTGTCAAACATCCATTCAAAGTTTTGACAGGAATTTGTGATTTTTCTGCCAAATAATCAAAAACTTTCTCGCCATCGGCGAGCAAATCCAAAATTGTTTGCTCATCAAATGTCACAGAAACGGTCTTTTTCTCCTTTGAAAATTCTTTTCCATAGTATTTTATTATATCATCCGCATCAACCACACATTCCGCTTGTGCAGTTTTTATCAACTGATTTGGAAGTTCACTCTTTGGATTGAGAATGCTCCCAGGGACAGCAAAAACATCTTTGCCATATTCCAAAGCAAAATCTTTTGTGTAGACCGTTCCGCTTTTCAGCCCCGCTTCTGGAATTAACACCCCATTTGAAAGTCCTGCGACAATTCGATTTCTTCTTGGAAAAGTATATTTTTTCGCAATGTATGAAGGTGGATATTCGGACAAAAGCAACCCTTTTTCAGCGATTTCATTTGCTAGATGTGCGTTTATCGCTGGATAAATTTTGTTGAACCCACTGCCAACAACTGCAATGGTCTTTCCACCGACTTCCAAAGTCTTTTTGTGTGCAATTTCATCAACTCCATAGCAAAGTCCACTCACAATCACAAAGCCTGATTCAGCAAGTTTCCCAACGAATTTTTCGACAACAACTTTTCCATAATTGCTTGGAACTCTCGTTCCAACAACGGCGAGAGTGTCTTTTTCTATAAGCGACAAATCGCCCTTTGCATACAAAATCATTGGTCTGTCAGGCAAATCAATCAAAGAATTTGGATAATCTTTTGAAAAGACAGTCAAAACTCTTATACCCGCATTTTCGATGTTTGAGACGATATTGTTAAATTTGTTTTCATCAAATTCATCAACAATTTTTTCAATTTCAGCGGAAGATAATTCACTTTGAAAATCATCACTCCCCACCGCCTTTGAAACGGATTCAACATCTTCAAATTTTTCAAAAATTCGTTCTTGCTTTTTGTTTGAAACATCATACAGTGAAAGCAAAACCACAAGTTTTTCTTTTTCAGTCAACATCACACGCTCCAATATTTTCTGTCGAGTTCACGATATGAGATTGCTTCCGCTAGGTGTTGTGGCAAAATAGCCTCTTCTCCGTCAAGGTCAGCGATTGTTCTTGCAACACGCAAAATACGGTCATGCGCTCTTGCAGAGAGTTTCAATTTTGCGAATGCTTGTTCCATAAGTTTTTGGCATTCCACGGACAAACTGCAAAATTTCTTTGTTTGTGGAACAGACATTTTTGCATTGCAAAAGTTTTTCGAATTTTTGAAGCGGTCGAGTTGGATTTGTCTTGCCTTGTCAACTCTTTGCTTTATGCTTGCGGTTGGCTCTTCTTTTTTGTCGTTATGTAAATCAGCATACACAATGTTGTCAACCTCAACTTGAATGTCAATTCTGTCCATAATTGGCCCAGAAATTTTTGATAAATATTTGTGGATTTGAGCAGGAGAACATTTGCACTCCTTTTCCTTTGAGCCATAATTCCCACATGGGCAAGGATTCATGCTGGCAATAAGAGTGAAACTTGACGGATAAGTGATTGTTTGATTTGCTCTTGCAACCGTTATAACCCCGTCTTCAAGTGGTTGTCTTAATGTTTCAATCAAGTGCCTTGAATATTCGGGAAATTCATCCAAATAAAGAACACCATTGTGAGCCAAACTAATTTCCCCAGGTTTGCTGTGCAGTCCACCACCCGTCAAACTTATTGCAGTTGCGGTGTGATGTGGTGTTCGGAAAGGTCTTTCCATGACAATTCCCTTTTTCAAATCGAGTTCTCCCGCAACGGAATGAATTTTTGTCACTTCAAGAGCCTCTTCAAAGGTCATGTTTGGCAAAATGCCCGAAAAACACTTTGCGAGCATGCTTTTCCCGCTCCCAGGAGGGCCAATCATCAAGACATTATGCCCACCCGCAGCAGCGATTTCAAGTGCTCTCTTCGCAACCGCTTGCCCTTTCACATTTTCAAAATCCAAATTGTTTGTCGAAGATTTTATGATGTTATCATATGACATAATTTCAAGTTTTGGAACATTCACAATTTCATCATTCAAAAAATCAACAACTTCTTTAAGTGATGAAAATGCATAAATATCAATATCAGAAATAAACTTTGCTTCTTGTGCGTTCTCCTTTGGAATGATAAACTTTTTGTATCCCATTGCACGAGCGGAGATAAGAATAGGCAAAACGCCACGCACTTTTTTCACCGTTCCGTCAAGGGATAATTCGCCCAAAAAGACAAAATCCTTATATTTTTTCGTTTTGATTTGTTCTGACGCAGACAAAACGCCAACAGCCATGCCCAAATCATACAAAGGCCCCTCTTTTTTCACATCAGCGGGAGCCAAATTGATTGTGTAGTGTTTCACAGGATATTCAAAACCCGAATTTCTTATTGCAGATTTCACCCTGTCCTTTGATTCTTTGACAGCAGTGTCGCCCAGCCCAACAATTTCAAGATGAGGAACTCCGCCCGTTATATCAGTTTCAATATCAACGAAAAATCCGTCAATTCCACTCAAACCAAAACTCAAAACTTTTGATAGCATAAAATCTCCTATGTTTTATAGTATAACAAAAAAGTCGAACAAAAGTAAAGCAAAAAAGAAACATAAAAGGGTTGTGACGCCCTTTTACATCAAAATTATTGCCATTAAAAATGCGAAAGCAATTCCAAAACAAATCAAAATCACACACCATTTCAAAAATTTTTCTTTGATTTGTGATTTTTTGAATAACTGACGATATTGCTCTTCATTTTTTTCATAATCTTCGCTTGTGATTCTCAATTCAGTGATTTTTCTTGCACGAAAAACACCATATTCTTCTTCCAATTCCGCTTTGAAAGAGGTAAAATATTTGATAATATTTATCACTCCCCAATAAATCGAAAGAAGCAAAAGCACAGAAAGAACGAAGTATTTGAATCCAACCCATGCATTTTCAAGCAGAGCAAAAAGCCCCGCCAAGACAAATGCAACGAGTGTGATAATTGTAGATTGTTTTTCCATATTCAGCCCCTAAACAGCAAGTGCAACAATATAAATCACTGCAATAAGCACCACAGCGACAAACCACGTCGCAAGCCAGCCAATTTTCTTTTTTCGTGTCCAAGCAAAAGCCAATGTGATGCAAATGATATAAGACAGGCACTCACCAATACATCTAAAAACTGATGCAACGGCAGGATTGTGTGCTTTCAAAATCAAATTCAAAATCAACATAACAGCGATGACAAGAATTGAAAAGAAAGCAACACAAGTCATCACTTTTTGGAAAGTTAGACTCTTGCACCATTTGTTTATTTTTTCAGCAAAACTGATTTTTTCCATTGACTTGTCAACTTCATTTTTCTTCTCATTTTCAACAACATTCAAGTCATCTAATTCTTCTTTGTCTTCCAATATAATCCCCCCTATTTTGCAGTTTCAACAAAACGATTTTCACGAATTACATTCACTTTAATTTGTCCAGGATATTGCATTTCATTTTCAATTTTTGAAGCGATTTCCTTTGCCATAAACATTGCTTCACTGTCAGAAATTTGGTCAGGTTTGACAATAATTCTCACCTCACGCCCAGCCTGAACGGCAAATGATTTTTCAACACCCTTAAAGCCGTTTGCAATTTCTTCAAGTTGTTGAAGTCTTTTCACATAGTTTTCAAAACTATCTCTTCTTGCCCCAGGTCTTGAACTTGATATTGCGTCCGCAACTTGCACCAAAACCGCTTCAAGAGTTCTAAATTCAACCCCAAAGTGATGAGCCTCAATACAGTGAATAACTTCTTCACTTTCGCCATATTTTTTTGCAAGGTCAACACCAATTTGCACATGTGTGCCTTCAATTTCATGGTCAAGAGCCTTGCCGACATCGTGAAGCAGTCCGCCACGCTTTGCAATTTTGACATTTGCTCCCATTTCAGTGGCAAGCAGTCCTGCAAGAATGGATGTTTCAACAGAATGTTTCAAAACATTTTGCCCATAACTTGTTCTGTATTTCAACTTTCCAAGCACTTTGACAAGCTCTGGATTCATATTGAAAATTCCAACTTCGTTGCATGCTTCTTCGCCCGCCTCTTTGCAAATTTTCTCAACTTCCGCTTGCATTTTTTCAACAATTTCTTCAATTCTGGATGGATGTATTCTTCCATCTGAAACAAGTTTTTCAAGTGCTCTGCGAGCAACTTCTCTTCTTATTGGGTCAAACCCAGAAATTGTGATTGTTTCTGGTGTGTCATCAACAATAAGTTCAACCCCAGTCACCGCTTCAATGGCACGAATATTTCTGCCCTCTCTGCCAATAATTCTCCCTTTCATTTCGTCATTTGGAAGGGAAACAACTGACACTGTCATTTCACTTGTTGTTTCGGTTGCACATCTTTGAATAGCCTGTCCAATAATCCATTTTGCCTTCTTTTCGCCCTCATTTTTTGCGTCATCTTCAATTTTTTTGACAATTCCAAACGCTTCTTTTTGTGCATCAGCAGTCATTTTTGACACAAGCATATCCTTTGCTTCTTGTTTTGTCATTTGTGCCGTTTCTTCAAGTTTGGCAACAATTTGATTTTTAACTTCTTCTTGCTCACCTTTCAATTTTTCCAAATTTTCTTTCAATTCGGCGACATTTTTCTTTTCTTCGTCAAGTTGTTCACTTTTTTTATCAACTGAAAGTTCTCTTTTTTCGATATATTCTTCTCTTTGATTGAGCCTTTCTTCAAGTTTCACAACTTCGTTTCTTCTTTCCCTAACTTCCGCATCAACTTGGTCTTTCAACTTTTGAGCCTCTTCTTTGCTTGTTAGAGATGCTTCTTTTTTTATTGTCTTTGCTTCCGCATATGCATCTTCGATAATTTTGATTGCATTTGACTTATTTTTTTCAATTTTTTTGTTGAAAAGAAATTTTTGCAAAAAATATCCCCCAACAATTCCAATAATAAGGCATATTATGCCTGAAACTATACCAGATATCACAGCGGAAGAACTTAACATCATCATGTTCATATTTCTCCCCCTATAAGATGATTCCCCTTTTTGACGAAAAATAAAAGAGTAAACCATCGTATCTAGTTTACCCTTTTTCCAAATCTTTGTCAATCAAAATTCTGATAAGAATGGAAATTATTTTCACACAGCGACTTCATCGACAGGTCTTTTCACCAAAATAGGAGCAGACCCCTTTTCAAAAAAGTCTTTTGTGATGATGATTTTGCTGTAAGTTTGCACATTTGGCAAATCATACA
>CAZIRI010000028.1:0-10199 GCA_964541815.1 uncultured Lachnospiraceae bacterium | reverse complement strand
AATATGTAGCCCGCACGGGTTGGTGTCTGTAATGAGATGTCTTCCCTCTCTACTGTGTATAACTTCACCGCCTCTTCGGCAAGCGTCCCATCATTCAAGTTGTAGGTGATTGTATAAGTTATGAGATCCCATTTTGCATAGAATGTCTTATCACCCGTTGAGCCTTTTTCAATTGCCGTTGCATCTGAACCATTCAAAAGCCAACCGTCGAATGTGTATCCCGCACGAGTCACATTTGTCGGCAAATCAATTCTATCACTCTCAACTGTGTATAACTTCACCGCATCTTCGGCAAGCGTCCCGTCATTCAAATTGTAGGTGATTGTATATTCTATAAGACTCCACTTCGCATAGAAAACTCTGTTTCCTGTCGAACCTTGCAAAATCTTTTCAACACTCTTGCTCTCATCTGTAATATTTTCGGTTTCATACCAACCGTCGAATGTGTACCCGTTCCTTGTTGGTGTTGGCAATGTGATATTATCTTCAATTGTGTATGACGAACCTATGGCAGGTGTCCCATCATTCAAATTGTAGGTGATTGTATAAGATTTGGCAGTCCACTTCGCATAGAAAGTCTTATCGCCTGTTGAACCTTGCAAAATCTCTTCAACAATCTTACTCTCCTCAGAAATGTTTTCAGTTTCATACCAACCGTCAAAATTGTAGCCATTTCTTTTTGGTGTTGGCAAGACCACTTTATCACTCTCAATTGTGTATGACTTCACCGCACTTCCAGCAAATTCACCACCATTCAATTCATATGTGATTGCATATTCTATAAGACTCCACTTCGCATAGAAAACTCTGTTTCCTGTCGAACCTTGCAAAATCTTTTCAACACTCTTGCTCTCATCTGTAATATTTTCGGTTTCATACCAACCGTCGAATGTGTACCCGTTCCTTGTTGGTGTTGGCAATGTGATATTATCTTCAATTGTGTATGACGAACCTATGGCAGGTGTCCCATCATTCAAATTGTAGGTGATTGTATAAGATTTGGCAGTCCACTTCGCATAGAAAGTCTTATCGCCTGTTGAACCTTGCAAAATCTCTTCAACAATCTTACTCTCCTCAGAAATGTTTTCAGTTTCATACCAACCGTCAAAATTGTAGCCATTTCTTTTTGGTGTTGGCAAGACCACTTTATCACTCTCAATTGTGTATGTCAGCGAACCTGCACCCGTTCCGCCATTCAACTCAAATTTGACATTGTAGACCGTTGGTGTGTATACCGCCGTCAAAGTCAAATCTTTGTCCAAATCCAAATTTTCAAAAGAAAATGGTGTTTCGCTATCTCCCAAATACCAACCTTTGAAATCATACCCTTTTTTTTGTGGGATATCTGGCTTGTATGTGTCATTGCTCGTGTATTTGTGTGTGGTCTTGATATCGTTTCCATAGTCAAAAGTTATGCTAAAACTTTGGGAACTGTCCCCACTCTCATTTTTATCTTTTTGAAGTTCTTCACTCAAATCACATCCTGTAAGTGCAAGTCCTGCTGAAAGCACAACGCCCGCAACGAGCACTAATTTCTGCTTACTATACCCCCCCCCACAATTTTTCATCTTTTTCATAAGTTTTCTCCCTTTCTCTTTATTTGAATGCAAAGCACTCATCTTTTCTCACTATAACACAAAAAAAATTATTTTCCAAACCTTTTTCCAAAATATTTTCTTCAACAAAACTTTCAAATCTACTTTTCTGCTTTTTTTATCAATTTCTTTTTTGCAATGTGCGTTATTTTCCCTTTCACAAATGACAAATCGACAAGCCCAAAAATCGAGCAAAAGAGCAAGAACAAACATATTGACAAAAGTGTTGACAAAACAATATCAAAAAAGAGGGGCAAGACAAATGACAAAAATGCACTTGCAAACGAAACACATGAAACGACTGCGATTGAAATAAGAGAGAAAATTGCCAAAGGTTTCAGCGTCTCAAATTTGATGTGAAGTTTTCTTTTCAGCATAAAAATATTGAGAATTGATGCAACACCAAGTGACACACCCAACCCAACAATCAACGCACCTATTCCAATGTATTTAGGCAAAAAAAGTATGGAGAGAAACATAAAAATATCCCCCACAACATAATTGACAAACGACCTCACTTCAAGCCCAACCGAGTTTAAGATTGAAGATGTTATATTTGTGATTCCGAGCGGAATAACAAGCCATGAAGCATTTTGCAAAAGCACTCCGCTCAAATTATTGTCATAGAGAAAAATTCCAATTTTATCCCCAATGCTCGCAAAAACTGGAACAACCAAAAAAGAGATAAAAAGAGTGAATTTAAGCGAAGATTTCACCCTGTTTTCGATATGTTTGTTGTCATTTTTTGTCATTGCCATTGAGATGTCAGGAACAAGTGCTGTTGCAAGCGAACCAATAAGTGTTGACGGCAAAAAAAGTATCGGCAAAACCATGCCAACCACAACCCCATAAAACTCCATTGCTTGTCCAGTTGAATAACCAATCGAAACAAGCACCGCAGGCAAAATTATTGCAATGATAGGTTGAATGAAACTGCTCAAAAAACGAACTCCCGTGATTGGGGCAGAGTGCTTTATGACGCTTTTGTAAATCCTTGTCGGTTTACCCAATCTGCCACCATACACAAAGAACAAAACAGCGACAAAAATTGCAGAAGCAACATTTGAAATCGTGAATGCCCATGCGACCGAAACTGCATTTTGCAACGCACTTAAACCCGTCCCGACAAGCAAAACACAAACACAAATTTTCACAATTTGTTCAAAAAATTCAGAAACACAAAGTCCAAAATAATTGTCGCAACCCCACATCACGCCACGGAAGACACTGTAAAGTGCAGAAACAACCAAGGACGGCAACAAAATAATAAGCACACACAAACAATTCTCATCCGTGAAAATTGTTGCAAACAAATCTTGAAAAACAAGAACAATTATGCACAAGAAAAGGCTGACAAACAGCCCAACGAAAAGACTTGAAGTTGTCAAACTCGCAATCGATTTTTTGTCAGAAGTCACACGAAAACTTGCTGTCATTCTTGAAATAATCAAAGTGAAACCACTTGAAACAAGAGTGAGCAAAACAAGAAAAACCGACAAAGCAACTTGATACATACCCAGTGCTTCCGCCCCAACAACTCTCGACAAATAAATTCTAAAAAGGAAACCCAAGCACCTTGTTAAAACAGAGAAAAGTGTTATTATTGCGACATTTTTTAATATTGTTTTCATATATTGTAATTTACAAGCATCAATAAAAATATATTCCAAAAAAGGAGATAAAAATGACCGCAATCAAAACAAGTTTTCCATATTATCAAGTCAAGGACGGAGACAATCTCAAAACAATTGCACAAAAAAGCGGAGTTGACCCAATAAAAATTTTGCTTGACAACAAAATTTCTCCAAAGCAAATTCATGCAGGAATGTTGTTAAAAATCAAAAAATAACAAAAAACACATTTTTTTGCATATTTTTTTCACTTTTTTATGCATTTTTCTTTCTTTTTTGATATTTTTATCACAAAGTTTTCAATTTGAGTTTTATATTTGTATGACATCACAAGCAGGCTGACAACAAAAATACAAATCAAAATCCACACAACAATTCCCCAGCCGTGATATGGAATTATTTGCCCACTGCCTAGATAACAAGTTGAAAAAATCCCAATCGGTCTTGCAATAATATTTGTGACAACAAAAAACTTCCACGTCATCTCCGTCAGTCCTGCAACTAGACACAAAATGTCATCTGGAAACATTGGAAAAAGCATCATTATAAAAAATGTGTATTTCCCGTCCGACAAAAATTTTGTCCATTTTTTGCACACGCTTTCCCCAACCATGAAAGAGCATAACTTCCGTCCAAATTTTCGCCCCAAGAAAAACGCAAAAACACTCCCCAGCATAATTCCCGCAAAACTCAAAAAAGATGCTTCCAGTGGCCCATAGACCAAAACACCCGCAAGTGTTGTCACTGTCGATGGCAATGGAATGAATGTCACTTGCAAAAATTGCAACAAAACAAAAATAAATCTTCCCCAAAACCCCATTGACAAAATCAACTCTCTCACCTTGTCAACCGAATTAATTTTTTCCCAAACACCCGTCACTTTCAAAATAAAAAACAAAAAAGAAAGAATCAAAATCATCACAAAAAACACAAAAATCACTCTCAAAATTTTCTTTTTGTTTGACAATTCTTCTTTTTTCTTCATATATCATTATTATGCACAAGAGCATGCATTTTAGCAATTTTTATTGTCCAAACTGACTTGGATTTGTTTTTTCAAGTCTGTTTTTTATATTTTTCAAATCGTTGTCCGTCACTTTTTGTGGTGTGATAATTTTTACATTGCTTTCAGGAACAGTCATTCCCTCAACGATATCCTCAACACCCTCAATCACAACGCCATCTTGTGCTTGATAAAAATCATGCCGAATTTCAACTTCTTTTTCTAGTTCGTTGTTGCGAAAATATTGCAAATAAGCCTTGCTTTCATAACCCTCTCGTGGATATTTCAATCGCAAATACTCACCCTTATACAAAATTTTGTCTTCATATTCGCCCTTGTCATCTGAAACAATTAAATCTCCGTTATGTGGCAAAATTGCGACAACTTCACTTCTTGTTTTTATCTCAACTCCGTCATCTAATTTTTGCCCATAAATTTGCACACCAACATTTTTATCATCTGAAAAAGTTTTGATATACAGTGGCACATCCAAATTGTTTGTGAAGACCAAATCAGAATAATCTCCTGACACCATTGAGTCGAGCGACAGCGGAACATAGGACGCAGGCAATGTGTGATGACTTACAGAATCAATATCTATACCCGCAAGAAGCAGTGCATTGTAGAGAGTTGTTGACGCCTGGCAAACTCCCCCGCCAACACCATCAACATAAGTCCCGCCAACAATAATTCGTGCATTTTTGTATCCATTATTTTCAGTTCTGTCACCCGTCACACCATTGAAAGAAACGGTCTCGTTTTGTTGAACAATCATTCCATTGAAATTTTCAAGTGCCTTTGCGACGTTGTGTTTTCGATTTGCGGAACTTGTCGCATAAGATGTCACAAATTCACTGCGAAGACCAACACTGTTTTTCAATTCGTCCAAGTCAACTGACAACTCACTCTCTTCCACAGGAATTTCAATTTTTGCTTTCACCCCAAAAGACAATGAATTGTCAATTTCACTTTTAAGTTTTTCTTTGTCAACAGAGAGTTTTGTTTGTCCATTATCAACTGAAAAAATCTCATCTGAATTTGGATTGAAAATCAATGATGGAAGAATTTCCTCCCTTTCAATTTCATCAACAATCACATCAATTTTGCTGTCGATATTTGAAAAAACTTTTGCATAGGAAATTTGAAAATCATTTTCATTTTCTTCCCCACCAACATCTTTTTTTGACAACTGAACAATAACGGGTTTCAAATTGTTGCAAACCTCAAAATCTTGTCCATTCAAAGTCCAAGATTTATCTTTATATAAAAGTTCAATTTCAATTTCGTTTTTGCTGTTCAACATATCAGTCAACACAACATTTTCCGCTTCGGCAATTGACATTCCACCAACATCAAGCCCATTTATTTTTGTGTTTTCTCCAAATATTTGTTTGTCATAATTTGTGTTTGAAAACAAAAATTGACACGCAATCAAAATTGAAACAGAGAATAGTGCCGTCCCCAAAAACCAAAAAGCACCCCTGTCATTTTTCTTTTTATTTTTCTTTTTTTTCATATCAATAGTATGCTAAATATCAAAAAAATTATGAAAAAACAAAAAAAATAGCAAATTTTTATGCTATTTTTATATATTTTGCAAGTTTTTCTCAATTTCTTTCAAAAGAGCGTCTTTACTGTTTTGAACTTTTCCATCAAAAACTTTGCTCCAAAAATTTGTCAAAATTTTGTCATAGGAACGCTTGTCAATTTTTGGAAATTTTTTCTTTATATCATTTTCATCAATCTCCAAATTTTCAATTTGAATGACAAGCCCATGCTCAATGATGTATCTATAAAAAAAGTTGTATTTATTTTGCGTTCTTTTTGATTTCTTTTCCAAAAGCGAACTGATATTTGCCCAATCTTGATAGAATTTGAAAAAATAATCTTTGTTGTTCATTCCATAAAGTGCATAATAATATCCCGCCAAGTTGACAAACACTCTCTTTATCAAAGCCTCACTAAAAGCAAAATTTTCTTTCAAAAAATTGCGTATAAATTCTTCAAGGCATTCGGGCTTTGTCGTGTCAACAATATCAATCAAAAGACCCAAAAATCTGTCTTCAACTTTTTCAACCATATCAAATTTGATTTTTGAAATGTTTATGCCAAAATATTTCCAAATTTGCAAAATATTCAACAAATTTAATGCATTTTTCAAAGATTTTTTATTTAGATTGTATTTTTTGTCGCAATACAAAATTTTTTCAAGTTCTGAATATCGTCTTTGCCCTTGCAAATTTTCGACATTATTTGCATGTTTGATTGCGGATGAAAGTGTGCCTTTGTCAATCTTAAAGTCAAGTTCTCCCGCAAAGCGAACAAGTCGCAAAATTCGCTCTCCATCATTTTTGAAGACATCGTCGGGATTTATGTTGCAACGAATTATTTTTTGTTTCAAATCGACAATTCCATGATAAAAATCAACAATTTCATCTTTGTTTATGTTGTAATAAATCGAATTTATTGAAAAATCTCTTCGCATCGCATCTTTTGAAATATCTTTCGTGTTTTCAACTCTTGTTGGTGTGTGCGAGCCGTCATTGCCATAAATTTCTGTTCTGAATGCGGTGTATTCAAAATTTTCATTTCCAAAAGATATCAAAAGTGAACCTGTTTTCAAATTTTTCACTTTGACTGAATAATTCGTCCCCTCAAGTCTTTTTGCAACCTCATCAATCGCAACTGAACTTGCAATATCAACATCGTTTGCCGGCAAATCCAAAAGTTTGTTTCGAACATATCCGCCAACAACATACAAATTTTCAGGAAAATATTTTGACAATTTTTTCAAACCGCTTGAAACTTCAATAAACATCGCAAACCCCTCTTTTCTTCTTATAATTTAATGCAAATTTGCTAAAATGTCAAATAAAATTTGACTTTTGTTTTGTAAATGTTATAATATATACCTTGTATCAAGTAGTTAGGAGAGCAAAATTTTATTATGAAAAAATTGAAGCATAAAAAACGAAAAAAAGTTGAGGCGACAATTCAAAATATTCCTATCGTTCGTTATCAAACAGACATAGAACATGGATTGTCGGAAGAACAGGCGAATGAGAGAATCGAACATCATTTGGTTAATGACACAAAAATAAAAACTTCAAACTCATATTTTCACATTTTTGCAAAAAACATATTCACAATATTCAATTTCATTTGGTTTATGATTGCTGTTGCACTGATGTGTGTTGGGTCTTGGAGCGACTTGGTGTTCCTTTTTGTTGTCATTGCAAACACTGCAATTTCAATCTTTCAAGAAGTCAAATCAAAAAACACTGTCGAAAAATTGTCAATGGTGTCCGTGCCACGAATCAAAGTTGTTCGAATGGGCATCCAACTCGAAGTGAACTGTGAAGATTTGCTTCTTGACGACATCATCATGCTTGAAAACGGAAATCAAATTCCTGCCGATTGCATTGTCGTTGACGGAATGGTTGAAGCAAATGAAAGTTTGTTGACGGGAGAGTCAAACGCAATCAAAAAGAATGTTGGCGACACTCTGCTCGCGGGAAGTTTCCTTGTTTCAGGTTTTTGTTATGCAAGAGTTGACAAAGTTGGGAAAAGCAACTACATTCAAACAATTGCAGAAAAAACAAAGGACTTCAAGCCTCAAACTTCAAACTTGTTTAAGGATTTGAACAGTTTGATTAAAGTTATTATTTTGCTTTTGATTCCAATTGGAGTGATGACATTTTTCAAAGAATATTTTGCAACTGATTCAACAATCAAAAGCACAATCACAAACACAAGCGGTGCTCTTGAAGGAATGATTCCCGCAGGGATGTATCTGCTTATCACAATCGGACTCACAGTTGGAGTTATCAAACTCGCAAAAAAGAAAACCCTTGTCAAAAACATATATTCCATTGAAATGCTTGCACGAGCAAACATTTTGTGCCTCGACAAAACAGGAACAATCACTGACGGGACAATGAATGTTGTGCAAGTTGAACCACAAAATGGTGCAAAACTTGAAAAAATTGAAAAAATTGTCAAAAGTGTTATGGCAAATCAAAAATATCTAAATGCGACATCGGTTGCTTTGATTGACAAATTTGGACAAGATTTGGTGCCTGACGCAACGGAAGTTATTGAATTTTCATCTCAAAGAAAATACAGCGCAACGACTTTGCGAAATGGAAAGACATACTACATCGGTGCGGTTGGATTTATTGGTTGCCAAGTCACAAACAGTCAACGGGAACTGATGAACTCGTATATGGAACAAGGATATCGTGTCATTGCTCTTGTTGAAGACAAAAACAAATACAACGAGAAAAACGCTGGAAAAAACGGAACACTTATTTGCTTCTTCGTTTTGGAAGACCACATAAGAAAAGATGCTGTTGAAACAATTCAATGGTTCAAAGACAACAAAGTTGAAATCAAAATCATTTCAGGAGATGATGCACTCACCGTTTCAAAAATTGCAAAAAGAGTTGGTGTTGAGGGTTCTGAAAGATACATTTCTCTTGAAGGAATGAGTTTGCAAGAAGTTTCACAAATTGCAAACAAATTCACGGTGTTTGGGCGTGTCACACCAGAGCAAAAACATGCCATTGTCAAAGCATTAAAGACACAAGGAAACATTGTCGCTATGACGGGAGATGGTGTCAATGACACTCTCGCTTTGAAAGAGGCAAATTGCTCAATCGCCATGGCTGACGGGAGCGAAGTTGCAAGAAACATCTCACATCTTGTGCTTATGGAAAGCAACTTCTCCGCATTGCCAGCGGTTGTGAAAGAGGGAAGACAGGTCATAAACAATGTGCAAGAATCATCAGTGCTTTATTTGATGAAAACACTCTTCACAATGATTCTTTGTGTGACGACATTGATTCTTCGTGTTTCCTATCCATTCACACCAAAGCAAATGCTTATTCTTGAAATGTTTGTGATTGGTTTGCCATCCGTTCTGATGACATTCCAGCCAAATTCGGCACCTATCAAAGGAAATTTCTTTGGTCAGGTGTTCAAGCGGACAATTCCAAGGTCACTGCTTTTGTTCACAAACATTCTCACAGTCATTTTGCTCTATGAGGGCGGAATAACTTTGAATAGTGAAGAATATGTGACACTCTGCACAATGCTTCTTCCAGCAATCGGACTTGTCAACTTGTTTTCGCTTTGTGTGCCATTCAGTTGGTTTAAGGCAATTTGTTGCGGAATTTCAACCGCATGTGTTGTCACCGCAATCTTCACAATGGGGAAATTCTTCGGAATCACAGCATTAAGTTTCCCAGTTGTTGTCACCTTTGCAACACTTCTGCTTTGTTCTGCACTGCTCGCAGGTGGAGTTGTCTATGCAATCAACTGGTTGAAAAAGAAAAAATTCTTCCAGGCACAATCGGAAACATGGAATGCTTTTTGGGACAAATTCACATCCGCTTTTTCAAAGTTTAAGCGAGAAAAAGATTCAAGCATAACGCTCATGGACGAAGAATTGCCTATCGCAGTGAAAAAAGACAAATCACAAGTTGAAGCGACAGGCGAGGAAAAAGAACCCGCCACAGAAACATCTCAACCTGTGAAAGAGAAAAAATCTCGCAAAAAGAAATCAAAACAAACAGAAAATAAATAAAATTTTGAGTGAACCCCCACAAGGTTCACTTTTTTTTACTCAAACATCCATCCACAAATTTTGGATAATATCACAAAAATTATTTTTTTGTTTATCACCCTCATTTTTTAGAACAATTTACCATAATTTTAGCAATTTTTATTTATTTTTCACAAAAAATTACCTTAATTTTATTGTATTTACACCAATTTTTTAATAAAAATCATCCATTTTTAACAACAAAAAATCACCCAAACTCTTTTGAGTGATTTTTCTTTGATATTTTCAAATTTAAGTTGTGGATTTTGTCCAAACAACAATGTTTCCATCAGCGTCATAATGCCAATAGTTGTTTGTTGTGTCTGTCGGCTCCGTTTCGCTGTAATAATATCTTGTGGCATTCG
>CAZIRI010000027.1:0-10447 GCA_964541815.1 uncultured Lachnospiraceae bacterium | reverse complement strand
CTCCTAAGTCGGTATTGCAGGTTCGAGTCCTGCTGGGAACGCCATATCCACTCTTAAAAGCACTAAATTTTGTATTTTCAACTTATCAGAAACAAAATAGTAATTTTTTGAGTTTTAATGACATAAAAATAGGAACAATGCAAATGCAATGTCCCTATTTTTTTTGATAGTTGGATTTCTTTTACAATCAATATGTTTTTATGATATCTAACGATTGTTAATTGCATCGATAGGTTTCTTCCTAGAAATTTTCATTGTTGGAATGAAACTTGCCAAGAATGCCGAACCGACACTCACACACAACAACAGTATGATTTGTCGAATGCCAACACTTGCCAAAGCAACTGACACTCCAAGCCCATTGATAACTGCTTTATTTATCAGTGCACAAGCGATAAATGTTGCAACTGTCGATAATGCAAAGTTTATAAATGCAATGATAAGAGCCTCATTGAAGAAAATGCCAAACACATCACTCCCCCTTGCACCAAGTGCTCTCAAAACACCAATCTCTCGCTTTTTGTGAGAAATTGATGTTGAAATAAAGTTCATCAAAAGAAGTGCAGCAAACACAGCAAATGCAATTGCAATATACACAAGCACTTTTGCAGTTTCTATAATGATATAGTTAAACATATCAAGCATCATTGTTGCTTCATTTTGAATGGTGAATTTTTCGCCAGATGAGTTGAATGTTTCACAATCCTTGATAAGTTTTTCATCAGTTCTTGAGCCTTTCAGATTTGATAAAATGAAATTATATGAACCAACACTGTTTTTTATCGTTTCTTCCGTTTTGCTTGACACAATATATCTCACTTCTCGTGAATTTGTTGAATCTATATTTTTCATCAATCCAACAACTTTAAGCGAAACAATTGGTGGTGTTGAAGAATCGCTAGAATGATAATTTTTATACATTCCATAAGTCAAAGTCCCAGCATCAATCTTTTTCTTTATACTTTCGATTTCAGTGTCACTGAACAAATCTTTTCTCAAAATGACTTCGTTGTCACTCAAAGAAATGGAGCCATCCGCATTTATATTCCCACTCTTTATGTAAGTAAGTTTCTTTTTCATCAGAAAATTTAATGTGTTTGTTCTCGCATTCGTTAATTTCTCGAAACCTGTTGGAATGTGATTAGAATCCAATGAATATTTAAACTCAGAGATAAAAACCGGCTCCAAATACTTTCCATCATAGTCATATTTAGAAATGCTTGTGCTTGAATCACTATAAGTGTAGTAGCAATCATCTGTGTAAAGGAAATAATATGAAGAACCATTCTCTATTGATCCTTTCACAAAGAATTCACTGTCCTTTTGATAATATTCAAAATTATATAATTCGCCATTGTATATTTGGCTAGATTCAATGATATTTAGGCAGGATGAAGTGTTGTAAATATTCCCTTTGTAAAAATTGTTATTGCTAGTTGATGAAGAAAGGTAGCCATAAATATCTACATAACTATTGTCAATTATTTGCTTCATATACGATTCACAAACATAACCAACGGCCGCCCAACTCGCACAAATAGCATCGCTCAATCCTGTGATTTTTTGCAACTCATCATCAGTTTTACCCTCGTATTTTTCAAAGGATATTTTGTCATCTACAATGCCAACAATTTTTATTCTTTTTGAACTACTATTATAACCAGCATACAATGAGATGTATTTGCCAAGAACCGTATCTTCAGTAAGTGGAGTCGTAAATTGTGAGTTTTTTGTGGAACCCAAGATAATATTTTTTGCCATATGTTTGGATATAGCAATCTCATTCTCATTGGCAGGAAGACTCCCTTTCACCGAAAATCCAAGATTTTTGATTTGTTCATTTGTCACATGTGTATATGTTGAAAGAAATGCTTTTTGATAATAATTGTTATAACCATTGAGCCTATGTCCAGTGTCCGAAGTTTCGTCTGTGTCATAAATTTCCCCAATTGTATTTTGGGAAGAATGACTTCCACCAGATGATGAACCTACAAATGTGTAGTCCTTATATTTTTCTTTGAAATATGCCAAATCGTCATCCGTTGCAAAAACTTGATCGTTGCCATAATCTCCTTTCTCTTTCTTTTGCATTGAAACTGAGGTTTGCCCCGTCATTTTCATTGCTTCATAAACGGAAGATGCTCTGTCCCAACATGACAATGTGTCGAAAATTCCAAACACTGTGAATGCAAAGAAAGATAAGATTATAGTGAAAATCAATTTCCCAACTTTGTATTTAAGCGAACTTGCCCCCATTTTGAGCGAATCGGAAAATTTTAGTCTAGATTTAATAAGTGTTAGGCTCTTTGGATTGTATTCTTTCTTGTCAATGTCATCCGCCGTGGTTTCAACAAATTTCTCTCTGTTGCCGTCATCAGTGATTTTTGCACCCTCTTTCAACTTTTTATTTGCACTCTCATCAAATGAAATAAATGTGTCAGAAACTTTTGACTTTTTTGAGATTAGATATGTGAGTTTTTGCATGTCTGTTGGGTCAACCTCTTGTCCTTTCTTGATATAAAGGATTGTATTGTCAATCACCTTTATGCCCGATTTTGTTGCAACAGTTTCAATCTCTTTTTTGGTCACATCACTTATGATTTTTCCGTCTTTTAATTCAATAATTCTATCGCCATAAATTTCTGCAAATTCTCTGTCGTGAGAAACAACAATCACAAGTTTTTCCTTTGACAACTTTTTCAATGTGTCCATAACTTGCTTTCCCGTGTTGCTATCAAGAGCGCCCGTTGGCTCGTCCGCCATGATGATTTCAGGTGCCTTGATCAACGCTCTTGCAATCGCCACTCTCTGTTTTTGTCCGCCTGAAAGTTCATTTGGCTTTCTCTTTGCATATTTAAGCATGTCAACTTGCTCAAGGAGTTTGTTGACTTCTTCGTGAGAAACTTTTTTTCCTTGAAGTTCGAGTGCAAGTTCCAAATTTTTCTCTACGGTGAAATTTTCCAAAATATTATATTCTTGAAAAATGAAACCAATAAAAGTGTTTCTATAACTGTCAAAATCACTTTCAGTGAAAGTTTTTGACGACCTGCCTTTGATGATAATCTCACCAGAATCAAACTTGTCAAGACCACCAATGGTATTTAGGAGTGTTGATTTACCACTGCCCGATTTTCCCAACAAAAACACAAAACCTTTGCTGGCAAAATCTATGCTAACATCATTTAGAGCATATACCGTTTCTGCATTTTTGCTTTTATAAGTCTTGACCAAATTTCTTACACTTAACATTTTACAGTTCTCCTTAAAATCACAATCTTTTTCCTAAATTCTTTATAAAAAAGACAGAATTGCAATCATTTATCAAAATTCACGAATTGCAAAATTCTATCTTTTTTCACAAAAGCAAATTTTCTTTATAATACCACATAAACCCGCCCTTGTCAACAAAAATATATGACCCACTTTTCACATTTATCAATTATCAGTCCAGCATTTATATTTTTTTTCAAAATTTCGTCTATAAAAAAATGCGTCCACGACGCAATTTCTTTTGAAAAACTATTCATCCAGTTTACCGTCTTGTTCATCGTCGACAAAATCTTCACTCTCTTTCTCCCTTCTTCTTTTCTTTATCAAATAGGGAATTGTTATGATTCCGTCAAGCAAGTAAACCAACCCTATCACCAAACTAAATATGACAAATGGAATAATCTCTTGAACAGCCCGACTGCTTGGTGGCGATATCTTGACAAACCAATAAAAAAATGCAAGAACAGCCAAAATTGCGACAGCCGAAATCACAATTTCCAAAATCGCACCTTTTATTGTGTTTATCCCATGTTTGCGTTTTTTCTCTTTTTTCATAATTTCACTTCCAACCTCGAACTTGCCAATTAAAAACTATTTTTCATTTTCAGAGATTTCTGTCTTGCATTTTTTCTCTTCAAAAGCCTTAAACATATAATAAATTCCATAATAGAGCAGAACCAGTGCCGTGCCAATAATAATTCCACCCAAGATATCACTACACCAATGCACGCCCGAAATAACTCTCCCAACGACAAGGAAAATGCAGAGCAAAACAGTCGCGACTTTGCAAAAAATTCGTGCTGTTTTGTTTTTTATGTATATATCGATTTGCAAGAATAAGGACAACAAAAATGTCAACGACAAAAGCGATGTTGAAGATGGATAAGACGCTTCAAGCACGTTATCGATAATCACAGGTCTACGATTCACAACGCAAATTTCAAAGAAGACAAAGACAAAAACTGTTGCAATATAAAAAATTCCCAAAGCAAAAATGTTGTTGTCAACTTTTCTCAGACTCTTTCTTTTTGCCCATTGCACAATGCCAACAACTGCAAAAAACACTCCAATAAGCAAAACTGCCCCGCCAACTAGGTCAGTGATGTGATAAAAAAGCCAGTTCACCCCAACAGCATCATGAACAGCACCATTCATTGTTGAAAATCCAACGGAAGAGCCATTTGGCCCGATTTTTGCGACATCTACAAATTTCACACAAATTGTATAAATCACAAAAACCACAAAAACCGCCAGCGACAAACTTAAAAATAAAGCACTTTTTTTCTTCATTTGTTTATATCCTTTTCATTAAATTAAAAAACATACATATAAATTCCAACCCACTGCAAAATCGCCCCTGCAAGCACACACAAATGCCAAATAAAGTGCGATGGTGCACGATTTTTGAACATTGCAAATGGAATCATTCCCAATGTGTAGCACAATCCGCCCGCCAAAATCCACCAGAGAAGTGGCAAACAATTTGAAATAAAGTCAGGCAGGAACATCAATCCGCTCCAACCAATCAAAAAGTAGAGCGTGTAGTGAAGCCAGCGAATTCTCCCTGGTCCAAAAATTGAAACCATTGTGATTCCAAAGACAATCAATGCCCATTGAACGAAAAACAGCACAATCCCCAATGTGTTGCCCCAATAAATCAAATAAAGTGGAGAGAAAGTTCCAGCAATCAAGAGGTATATTGTTGAATAGTCAAATCGCCTGAACACTCTTTTCACGGTTGAGCCTGCTCGGAATGAATGATAAAGGCAAGAGGCAAGCATTGACAAAAACAGACACATTCCATAAACAACGGAAGAGAAAACGGCAAGCCCAGTTTGAGATTTGTTTATCATCAAAATCATTAAAACAATCGCAATAATTGCACCAACTCCATGCGAAACAGAATTTCCAATTTCTTCAAGAAGACTTCTTCTTGGAGGTTCGTTCATCGCACGATGTCTCTTTTTGTTTTCAACTTTTATCTTGTATTTTTCCGCTTTAAGTGGAGTTTTGACGGCAAGTCTTTTGTATTTGTAGTCATATTTCAAGTCTTTCAGTTGGTCACGCTTTTCATCTTTAATGCGGAATTTTTCTCTTATATATTCCAACTTCAAACTCTTGTATTCTTTTTTCAAATTTTTATACAACTTTTTGTCCACCATTTTCATTCACACTTTCCTAAATATTATAATCTCCGCAAAAAATTGTGTCAAATTTTTATCTAATAAAAACTAATTTATCACAACTTTTCCGTCAATCCAAGATTCAATGAAACTTTTTAGGTTTCGATTTGCTCCTTTTGAGAAACTTTGTATAAAAATATCTCTTGTCACAATTTTGAATTTATTTGTCTTAAAATAAAATTTCAATGCATTGAAAAATTTTTTATCCCCCAAACAATCTCGCATGGAGTCGAAAAACAAAATTCCCTTTGTGTAGATGCAATTCACATATTCTGGCTCCGTGTCAAATTGAAGCAAATTCCTGTCCATTTTTTCGCTCACATCCCCCTCAATGTGAGAATAAACTTCAACAAAGTTTTTGTAAGTTTTTGTTGCACCATCAACAATATCATCATAGGTCAAACCATATTCACTGTTTTTTTCAAAGAAAAGTGCTGTTGAATATTCTGTCAAACTCTCATCAATCCATGCATTTTCATATTCATTATTGCCAACCATTCCATACCACCACTGATGAGCAATTTCATGAACAATGACGTAATTTATTGTTTCTTCATCCGTGATTGAGTCTGAAATCATAACAAGTTGTGGATATTCCATTCCACCAAAACAAAAGTTTGTTTTGACAACATTCAAAACAGAATATTCATATTCACCAAACAAATCTTGAAAAGTTTGCAAAGCCAAAATTGCTGTTTTTAGATGATTTTTTGCATTAAAATCGTCATAAAAATAATAATTTACATCAATTTTTCCACATTTTTCACTTACAACATCAAATTTCTTGGATAAAACAAAACAGAAATCTCGCAAGTTTTTTTCATTGCATGCAACAATTTTTTGCCCATCAATAATCTGTTCTTCTTGCTTTCCGCTTGTTGCAACGACATAATCATTTGGAACGCAAATCTCAACCGAAAAATCCGCAATTTCACTGAAAAACGGGTCACCATTTGAAGAAAATTTTGTCGTCACAAAACCATTGTCATATGGGCATATAATTGGAAAGAAATTTCCACAATTTATCGCATTATCCCCATAACCAAGCCTGTGATTTATGTTTGCAAGTTCAATGTTGTATGTCATCGAAATGTCCACATTTCCATTTTCACACAAAAAATCAGGCAAATCGACTGTCAAAATTGATTTATCCTCACTTATTTCATAATCACACTCTTCATTTTCTATAAGCACACTTTCAATGGAAATTTTTCCAAAACTTTCCCCATTTGGATATGCCTTTTCCGTGTATGATTTTGAAACAACATCACTTTCACCCTCAAATGCATTCGCATACAAGAAAAAACAAATTTTATCAAAAGTCTCACTTTCATTGTTTGTGTATAAAACATTTTGCTCACACTCAAAAACCATATTTTTTTCATCAAAATTCACAAAAATTTCATAATTTGGCAACTTTTCCGCATTTTTATCATCACACCCCTGCAAAAAGAACAAAATTGGACAAAGAAAAATAATCAACAAAAACTTTTTCATAACACAATTTATTCAACTTGAAAAAGAAACATGACACAAAAAAGGTTGTCAATTTTGTTTCTTTGTGATATCATATAAAGGATTTAAGGAGAGAGAAATGGCATTCTGTAAATATTCTATTGATATGCTTGCAAACAATGTGACTGCGGTTGACAATATTTTTATCAACAACTATCTTCCATATGCAAAATCAAACTATGTGAAAGTGTATTTATATGGGCTTTACAAGTGTCAAGACTCAAACAGCAGTGACAACACCCTTGAAAAGTTTTCAACTGAAATAAATTTGCCACAAGAAGAAGTTGAAGAGGCGTTTTCTTATTGGCAAGAACAAGGGCTTGTCCAACTTATCAATGTCATCCCTTTTGAAGTGCGATTTTTGCCGATTAGCGATGTGCTTAACAACACGAAAAAATACAATGCAAAAAAATATGAAAGTTTCAATGTTCAAGCACAAGAAATTTTGTCTGGAAGAATGATAACGCCAAATGAATATCGAGAATATTATGACATTATCGAAAGATTCCACATGGAAAAAGAGGCACTTATCATGATTATAAACTATTGTGTGAATATCAAGGGAAACAATGTTGGATATGCATACATAACAACCATCGCAAAAGATTGGGCAAATCAAAAAGTGACAACCGCAAAGCAAGTCGAAGACAAATTGATGCAATTTGAAACACTGAGAACAGGCATTGAATATTTGTTTAAGTTGCTGGGCATAAAGAGAACTCCCGCAATTGAAGAAAGAGAACTCTATCAAAAATGGACGAAAGAGGGGTTTGGCGATGAGGTGTTGACCTATGTCGCAAAAAAAGCAAAATCAAAAAGTAAATCAAATTTTGTGTATATGGACTCAATTTTGGATAAATATGTTGCACAAAGACTGTTTTCTGTCAATGAAATTGAGTTGTATGAAGCAGAAAAGACAAAATCAATGCAAATTGCCCGCACAATCACAAAAAATCTTGGACTATATTATGAAAATATCGAGCCAGTTGTCGACAATTATATTTTTGGCTGGCTGGAACTGGGATTTGGAGAAAAAATGCTTGAAGAAATTTCAAATTATTGCTTCAAAACAAATGTCAGAACATTGGACGGCATGAACAAAGTCCTCACAAAATTTCACAAACTTGGGATTTTGAGCGAACAAAGTTTGTCACAATATTTCAACGAATTTCTTGTTGTTGACAAAAAAATCAAGACAATTTTGGAAAATTTGGGGCTTTCACGAAATGTCAATCAATATGACAGGGATAAATACAAAATTTGGACAAATGTTTGGAAATTGCCCGATGATGTGATTGATGTTGCAGTCACACAATCTGCGGGAAAGGAACAGCCAATGCAATATCTCTCAACAATTTTGTCGTCTTTTAATGACAAAAATATTCGAACTGTTGAAGATGCAAAAAATTCTTTTGATATCATCAATCCAAAATCACAAACAAAATCAAATTTCTCAAGTGGCAGAAGTTATACACCAGAAGAAATGAATTCAATTTTCCAATCAATCCAAGAAATTGAAATTTAGGAGAATATATGAAACAAGACTTACTAAATCAAGCAAAAAATCGAATTTATGAAAAGAAAATGATTGCAAAAAATGAATTTGAAAAAATCATGCAACCATTATATGAAAATGAGGAATTTTCAAAATGTGAAAAAAAACTCACACAAATTGTGATTGAAAATGCAAAAAAAGAGAGCGAAAATAAACTTTCTGACAAAAAAACTGAAAATGAACTTCGCCAAAAGTTAAAAGATATCAAATCAAAATTTGGTGTGACACAGGACAAACCCAATTATTCTTGCAAAAAGTGCGAAGATGAGGGTTTTGTCAATGGGCAAATTTGTGAATGCCTCAAAAGAGAAATGTCACATATTCTTCTTGAAGCAAGCGGATTTGACAATCTTGTTTCATTTCAAGAAGCAAACAAAACGGCGGGCGAACTCTTGCCAATTTTTCAAAAAATGCAACAATGGTGCAATGCAAAATCGACAAAAAATTTGATTTATATTGCAGGACCAACTGGCGTCGGAAAAACTTATCTACTCAAAAGCATGGCAAATGAATTTATTGAGCATGGAAAGGTTGTGAAAATCATCACCGCATTCAAAATGAATCAAGATTTCAAAGATTTCAGCAAGACACACAACGAAGACAATCTCAACAAATATCTCACTCCCGAAATTTTGTTTGTTGATGACCTTGGGACAGAACCGCTTTATAAAAATGTCACAATTGAATTTTTGTATTTGGTTGTCAATGAGAGAAAGATGAAAAATCTGCCAACAATCATCACGAGCAATCTTATGCTCAACGATATTTTTGACAGATATGATGAAAGAATATATTCACGAATTGTTGACAAAAATTCATCAATTGCAATTTTCATGAATGGCAACGACCGCCGTGTGAAATAATCCTTTTGCAAAAAAATTAATCACAAATTTATAAACAAGGAACAATGTATCAATCTCACATTGTTCCTTGTTTTTTATCCCGTTGGGGTTAAAAAGTTTGAAATTTATCAATAACTTTTAATATCCATATAGCATACTCATAAACACCAATGACTCATCGTCAACATTCTTGACAATGATATGACAAGCCAACGACTTGTTTTGTGTTATCAATTGTATACTCGTGTCGCCCGAAGAACAAACAAAGCCAAAATACTTAACTTCTCTGTATAAACGTTCTGCTTCATATGGCAATTCTGAAATTTCATTCTCACTCAATGTTGTGATATCCACATCATTTCTTGTGACACTGAATTTCTCGAAAGTATATGCGGGATAGACATCACTTCCCGTGTATACATCAAATTGAAAAGATGCTTGAATTCCTGTGTATTTAGTGTCGTCAAATTTCAACACAAGCGACTTTCTTGTGACTTCAAGTTGGCATTTCCGTATACTCATTCCGCCACAAAAAGTTGTGCCATATTCCCCTTCTGCAAAATTTCCATAACCTTCATCAAGTGGGGTTGTGTTGTCTTTTATGACAGTCATCCCCAACAAATTGTATGTTCTTTCTTCAATATATTGTTCCCCACACCCCGACAACAAGCATGTGCTAGGCAACAGCAAACATAACACAAACAAAAGACTAAAAATTTTTCTTTTCATTCCCTCTCCTTTTTCAACTGCAATCAGTTTATCACATTCCCCAATTTTTTCAAAACAAAATCAATTATTTTTGTGATATTTGTGAAGTTTGATAATACCTTCCTCTTAACCCCCAAGCAATTTAAGTTGTGGATTTTTTCCAATAATAATTATAATATGTCAACCTCAAATATGTTGCATTTTGTGCGGTGTCCGTCAAAGTTAATGCCGTTCCGCCCGTCGCAGTTGAACTTGTTGACACATACCAACCATCCGAATCTTCAAAGGACACATTTGAAAGGTTTGAACAAATGTAGAATGTCCTATTTCCAATGCTCGTCACCCCGCTTGGAATTATGATTGATGTCAAACTC
>CAZIRI010000026.1:0-11159 GCA_964541815.1 uncultured Lachnospiraceae bacterium | reverse complement strand
TATATCACAAAGAAAAAATTTTACAAAACAAAAAAATAGTGATTTCTCACTATTCTCTTAAAAAGAAAGATCCTCAAATTTTTTGAAATATCAAAGTTTTTTCAAAAATCTCAAAACTTTCTTTGAAAAAAAATTAAAAACGTGATACAATAGCATTCAAAAGGGACAAAAATGGAAAATATTATCAAAAAAATCACAAAAAAAGTAAAATCAAAATTGTTGTTAAGAAAACTCGACAAATGCCTATTGGCAGAAAATGTCGCAAGTTGTTTTCAATATATATATGCAAATGATGAGAAATTTAAGGCGACACTGCTGGAAATTATCCCCGAAATCGATGCTTGCATGAAGCAAGAACAGCACACACCTTGGCACGTCTATGATGTTTGGAATCACACTCTGCACTCAATTGAGGAAATGAACGGGCAAACTAAAAATTTGGACGAAAAGACAAGAAAACTTTTGGCATATGTGATGTTTTTCCATGACATCGGCAAGCCAGCAACTGTTGGAAGACGAATGGTGAAAGATTATGAATATTGGGACACTTTCCACGGACACGAACAGGTGAGTGCGGAAATTGCAAGAAGAGTTTGCAAAGATTTTGGTTTCCCAGAGCAAGAAATTGCAATAATTGAAAAACTTATTCTCGAACACGACATCTTTTTGTCGGTCAAAGATTCTGAAAATCCACCTGAAGAAAATGATGATTGGATTCAACTTACACCCGAATGGATTGAAGAAAAAGTTGAAGAGTTGAACGCCTATGGCAATGGCGAAACCCTGTTTTCATATTTGCTTTTGATTGGAAAGGCGGACAATTTGGCACAAAATCAACAACTTTCAATTCAAAATATCAAAGTTGAAGAAAAAGTTATGCAAATGTTTGTTAAAATAAAAAAGAAAAAACAAGAAGCAATTCTCGCCGAAAAAGCAAGAGAAGAGGCGGAACGAGCAAAACTGGAAGCAGAAGCACAACAACTCTCCCAAACAAGCGAGCAAAGCGAAAGTGGACAAGCCGAAAACGAAACCGCTCAACCCGCAGAACAACCAACTGAAACCCCAGCGGAAGCACAAACCGAAACTTCTGCACAACAACCTGTGGAATCACCAGCAGAGCAACCCGCTCAAAGCGAAAATGCACAAACAAATCAATGAAAAAGCACTCGTTTTGAGTGCTTTTTTTACAAAATTTCTTCAAGGCTATTCTTGGCCATTTTTTGATGAATTTTCAGTGTTTTCAATTTCTCTTTGCAAATACCAAATTGCCTTTTGCAAATCTTCTTTCTTTTTGCCCTTAAATTCGCAACGGCTGATGTATTTTATTGCATTCCCAAGATTGAAATTAAATCCCTTGTCTTCTATGTAGTCAATGACTTCAATTTTCCCTTGATTGTAGTGTTGTGGATGATTCACTTTTTCTTCCATTATTTTATCTCCTTTACAAGTTTTTTCCCGCATGGCTTAAATTCCGTGCATTTGCCATTTCTATATTCGCATAGTGGCACAAGCAATCCCTTAAACTCTGGGCATTTTTCTTCCACTTCCCTAACAATTTGTTGCATAACAAATCGTGTTGTCTTGTCCGCTTGATTGCACAATCTTTTTCTTGCCATAAACATAAGTTCTTGTGCGTTCACAGTCATGATATGCGAAACTGGTGCATTTTGTGGCAACTGTTCCCTGTCTACACCCGTTCTGTCAGTCCTTTGCGTGCTGACATAATGATTGACACCGATATGATGTCTCACAAGGTGGACACTCACAAAATATGGAATTTCCATTTTTATCCCAAACCACAAATCACGAATTGGGCTGTGTTCCGCCTCCAAAATTTTTCGTTTCCACTCTTCCGTTGGCGCTTTTGCGCTTTCCTTGCCCACAGTGTTTAGTGTGCAAGTTTTCACATACTGCCAATCTTGTTCAGTTGGATACTTTATTATTTCGACATTCATAATCCCCTCCTTACTTATATATATTTTACATAAAATAGGATGAAAAATCAATAAATAAAAACAAACAAAGCAAAATACGCTTAAAAAAATTTACTTTTTTCCATTTTCGATAAAAAAAATTTGAGATAATATACAAAATCGCATAATATGTTTAGAAATAAACTTGCATTTTTCAATTTTTGTGAATATAATAGACAAATGTAAATAAACTGCATTCGTATGCAAATAAAAGGAGAAAAAATGAAAAAATTTGCGAACTTCATTGTCAAAGGGCGATATTTCTTTTTAGGTCTATTTTTCGTTCTCGCCGTTGTTGCGGGCGTTTTGACAAATTTTGTTTCAGTCAATTATGACTTAACAAGTTATTTGCCAAACAATTCCAGCACAAAAACTTCAATCGAAAAAATGACAGAAGAATTTGGTGCAAATGGCACTGCAAGCATAATGCTTGAAAATGTCAACAGCGACAGGGTTGAAAATATCATTGTTGAAATCAAAGACCTTGACGGCGTGTCAACTGCAATCAAATCAAAAGAGCAAACAACCGAAGACGGGAAATATTATGCTCTTATCAGCATTTTCTTGAAAGACGGAGATTATTCTGAAGAGGCGGAAACCGTTCTCAACAACTTGCAAACATTGATGAGTGAACAGTTGCAAGACGGGCAAAATTATTATCTTGTCGGCTCTGCAACAAATGCAATCGCTTCAAGAACAGCAATTTCAAACGAAATGCCAATAATTCTTCTCATCGCAGTTGCAATCGTTTTGCTCGTTTTGCTGTTGACAACAAGGTCATGGATAGAACCTGTGATACTTCTTGTTGTTATCGGAATGGCAATTCTCATCAACATGGGAACAAACTACTTCTTGGGAAGCATTTCATTCATATCAAACTCAATTTCATCCGTTTTGCTTATCGCACTTGCAATGGACTATTCAATTGTGCTTGTAAGCAGATTCAGGGAAGAGCGTGACAAAACTGACGATATCTATCTTGCGATGAAAAATGCCCTTGCGGGTTCACTCACAACAATCATTGCAAGTGGATTGACTGTCATGGCAGGACTTCTCTCTTTGGTATTCATGAGTTATAGAATTGGAATGGATATGGGACTTGTCTTGACAAAAGGTGTGTTCATTTCAGTTCTTGCAGTCATGTTCCTTATGCCAGCAATTTTGCTTCTCTTTGCGAAACTCCTCAAAAAGACAGAGCATAAAAACTTCTTGCCAGGTTTGAAGAAAATTGGAACATTTTCAAAAAAGACAAGATTTGTTTTCCCAGTCATCTTCTTGGTGCTGGTTTGTGGCGGATATGCAATCAAATCAACAATGCTTGAATATTCCTACACAAGCACAAATGGAGAAACAACACAAGCATACAAAGACAGTCAAAAAGTTGATGAAGTTTTTGGTGTTCAAAACACACTCGTGCTTATGCTTGACAAAAATGTTTCAGTGCAAGAACAAGAAAATATTTATGACCATATAAAAGAACAAAAAATTATAAACAGTTCAAACAGTTTCTATTCAAGTGGCGACAAGGTGCAAAACAAAAAAAATGGCGAATATGACACCTTGGCTCTTGGAGATGCATTTGATGCAGACAAAATCACTTCATATATTGGCACAGATGCTGACACTGCAAACATGATCATCAAATATCTAAATGGTGGTGACGAAACAAAAACTGTGTTTGCTTATCAAGTTGCAGATTTCCTGCTCTCTGATTTGTCTGCCGAAGATGTCAAAAATATCTTTGGAATTGATAACACTGTGATAATAAGCGAAACAACTCACGCAACGCTCGCTCAAACACTTGTCTATTCGAATGCGGAAGAAAATTCAACAACTGCAAAAGCATATAAAATTGTGGCATCAATCACAAAACTTGATGCAAGCACAATCAGTGCAATGTTTGGAATTGACACAACAACAGCAAATGCAATAATTGCATCTATAAATAGTGACGACACAACAAAAGTCGCTGTATACACATATCAATTTGTTTCTTATGTCAAAACAAGCGCTGCTTTCACCAATGAACAAAAAACAGCGATAAACACTGCAATAAACACTCAATCCGAACAAAATGACACAATGATGAAAGATTTGAGCGAAAAACTCGACCTTGCAAAATCACTCTTCATTTCTGAAAACACATATAGAATGCTTTTCAACATCAATGCAGAAGTTGAAAGTGAAGAAGCAGAAAATTTTGTCAAAGAATTAAACACATATCTTGAACAAGAAGCAAGTCAAAATGGAAATTTCAATTATTACATCGTGAACAACACTCAAAACTCAATTGAAACAAAGGAATTGTTCCAAACTGACAGAACAGTTGTTGACCTTGTGGCTGCAATCGCAATTTTGATTATTGTTATGGCAGCATTCAGAAGCGTTTCAATCCCAGTTTTGCTTGTGCTTGTCATTGAAGGTTCGATTTGGATAAATCTTGCAGGAAATGCACTCCTTGGAAATTCAATCTTCTTCATTTGCTACTTGCTTGGAACCGCAATCCAAATGGGAGCAACAATCGACTATGGAATTTTGCTTACGGACAGATATGTCGAAGCAAGAAGAACACAGAACAAATTTGAAGCAATCAAAACTGCAATTGACAAATCATTCACAACACTTATCACATCTGGAAGCATTTTGGTCTTGGCAGCATGCACAATCGGACTTGTATCATCATATCCACTCATTTCTTCAATCGGATATCTTGTCAGTGTCGGAGCATTGTGCGCAACACTCTCAATTCTGTTTGTTTTGCCACAAACATTGCTCATCTTCGATAAAGTGATTGAAAAAACAACACTGCATGCACATTTTGTGAGTAGCAAAGAAGAATTGCCTACAACTTCTGCCACTGAAAAAATAGATGTTGAGAATGTGGCCGACAAAGAACAAAAAACTGAAACAACAGAAGAAAACACAGAAGAGGCACAAAACAAAGTTGAATCAAAGACAAAAAAGCCTGCTGTGAAAACATCAAAAAAACAACCTGTCAAGACAGCAAAAACAAAAGTTGCTGAAAAGAAAGTTGAAACTAAACCAGCGACAAAAAAGGCAACACCAAAGCCTAAAACATCGACAAAGAAAGCAACAACTTCAAAACCTAAAACATCAACAGCAAAGACTAAAACGACAAAAAGTGCGGAAGGCAGTGCAAAAACACAGCAAAAAAGTGTGACAAAGAAAAGCACAACAAAAAAATCTAGCACAAAATCAGAAAACTAAATAAGAAAAAAGCATGAAAATTCATGCTTTTTTTTAGTTCTTATTGTTAATTTTTGGTCTTTTGGGTGGAACTGTTGTCTTCTTTTGCGTTGTTGATGATTTTGTCGTTCCACTGCTTGTCGAACGCTTCACCGTCGTTGTTGAAGAAGTCTTCGCTTTTGTTGTTGAATTCAATTTTGATGCCGTTGATATCGACTTTGCTGTTGTTGTCTTTGGTTTTTCAGTCGCATTCACAGAAGTTGTCTTTCTTGTGACAACACTTCTATGAACTAGGTCTGACAAGAAAACAACCATTTTTCCAGAACCCATTTGTGTTTTTGGTGGAACGGGATTTTGTTGAATATTCTCTTGTTGCTCTTCTTCAACTTTCACAGTTTTCTTTTGCAATTTATTTTTATTCAGCCAATCCAAAGAGGTCAAAAAGGCACACAAAACAATTGAAATTCCAATAACAAAATTCAAAATCAAAACCCATGTTGAACTCACATCGCCAGAACCACTTGAATTTGCTATTGCATAAAATGTGCTTTTGCACGATTGTGGCAAGGCAATCATCATAGAGAGCAGTAGAACGGCAAGCGCAACGCCTGAAATCATGACAACAATATTGACAATTTTTGCAAAGATATTTTTTGGCAAGATGTCAACATCAATCATCATTTTGACAAGTGATGAAAAAACGAAAATGCACAGCGAAATCAGTATAAAAATTGTTAGCACTGCAATTCCTTGGTCATATCCATCATCAAAAGAGATGAGATTGTATCCGCAAGTGACACCGCCAATTTCCCCATTGCAATAAGTCGTCACAAAAGTCATTGAAAACAATCCAACAACAACTCCCGCCAAAATCACCATCAAAAAATCAAGTGCAAGTTTTGGAATCGCTGGCATTTCTTTGAAATTTAGTTTCACGCTCAACCTCCATATATATCAAGTTTAGCAAAAAAAAATTATTTAGTCAAACAACTAAACAACTTTTCAAATTATTTATGGGATAAAAGGAAAATTTTCAAAAGCATTGCAGTATCCCCAAAATTTTGTCCGCTTTCAAGAATTTTTTCCGCTTCCGCCAAAGTGCATGGCAAAATTTCGATGTGTTCCGCAGGTTCAAGATGTTGCACATCGTCAACATCCACTTCCGCTTCAAAATATGTGATTTTTTCATCAGTCAATCCTGGTGACGAATACAAGTTTTTGAATAGCGGTTTCATAGAGAGCACATCAGCCCCAATTTCTTCTTTCACTTCTCTTCTTGCCGTCTCTTCTTCATCTTCGTCCCCGTCAACCATTCCAGCAGGAAATTCAATGATATAGTCATTTATCGGATATCGAAATTGCCTTATCAAATACAAAATTATCTGCCCGTCTTTGACCGCATAAGGGACAACCCTCACCCCATCAGCATTTTTTGATTTTTCCTTAATTTCGACATTATCAATCTTTTTCCTTGATGAAAAATCCCACGAAATTTCCCCGCCTTCAATTTTGTAATGCCCCTGATACAGACTCAAATATTTGTCTTCGCAAAGCGATTTCACATCAACTAATTCTGGTTTTTTCTTGTTCATTTTTTCTCCTTTGCTCATTTTAGCACACAAAATTTTGTCAGTCAATCAAATCACAAAAGAATACACAAAACTCCGCCCTTGCCCTCATTGATAATTCTTCCCAAAGTCTTTTTCATTTTTCTTTGTGCATCAACGGGCATCATAACAATTTTTGAACTTATATTCTCATCAACAAGCGTTGACAAACTTTTGCCCAACATATTTGTGTCCCAAATTCCACTTTGGTCATTTTCGTATTTCTCATTCAAAAAATTCACCAAATCTTGACTTTGTGTTTCCGTGCCAACAATTGGAGTCACTTCCGTTTCGACATCAACCCTAATTATGTGCAAACTTGGTGCGCTCGCCTTGATTTTGACGCCATATTTTCCACCTTGTTTGACAACTTCGGGTTCTCCCAAAGTGTATTCACTCTTGCTTGGAACAACAATTCCATAACCCGTTTCTTCAACTTCTTCAAGTGCAGTCTTCATTTTGTCATACTCAACTTTTGCGACCGCCAAATTTTTGATATATGAAACAAGTTCATAATCATCATTGATGGTGAATCCGCATTCGTTTGACAAGACCTTGTAGAACAAATTTTCTTTTGGAATAACATTAAATTTCACAACCCCGTCACCCATTTCGACACTTGAATATGTGATTGGCTCAAAACACTCACTCTCAACAAAAATCACATTGTCCTTTTTCGCATCTCCAACTTTTCTCATTGCCCCACCCATTCTTTTCACTTCATCGACAATTTCACGGATAATTGGATTTGAAAATGGGAGCGCTTGAAGCCATTTAGGCATGCAAACTTTGACGCTTTTCAATGGAAATTCCATGAGAACTCTTTCAAAAATTTTGTCAATATCACTTTCTTTCATTTCAGCGACATTCATTGCAACAATTTGTGTTCCATACTTTTCACTCAAATTTTGTGCAAGTTTTTTACTCTCATTTGAGTTTGGATTTTTTGTGTTTAACACAACAACAAACGGCTTTCCGCATGCTTTCATTTCAGAAATGACCCTTTCTTCCGCCTCAATGTAATTTGCTCTTTCAATATCCGTCACACTTCCGTCAGTTGTCACAACAAGACCAATGGTTGAATGCTCTTCAATCACCTTTTTTGTGCCAATTTCCGCTGCTTTATCAAAAGGAATCTCCTTGTCAAACCAAGGAGTTTTCACAAGTCTAGGCTTGTCATTTTCAGTTGCACCCATTGCCCCACTGACAAGATATCCCACACAGTCAATCAATCGCACTTTCAAGTTGATTTTGTCAGAAATCGCCACTTGAACCGCTTCATTTGGAATAAACTTTGGTTGAGTTGTCATAACAGTTTTTCCGTCCGCACTTTGTGGCAATTCGTCAATTGCTCGTTCTTGAACATTTTTGTTGTTTATGTTTGGAATGACCATTTTTTTCATAAATTCTGCAATAAAAGTGGATTTTCCAACACGCACAGGCCCAACCACACCCAGATATATATCGCCATTTGTGCGATTTTTTATATCTTCATAAATTTGAAATTTTTCCATTTCAACCTCCACGACACAATAACTCTATGCCACAAAAGTTGTTTATAGAACAAAAAAAGCATGACTTTTCATCATGCTTTCAAAGTTTTATTCTTTTTTCTCTTCTTCCGTTTTTTCGTTTGTTTTTTCTTCAACCTTTGGAGTTTCTTTCACAGTGTCAACACTTTCATCTTTTTTCTTCAACCCCAATTTTGCTTTGAAGTCAACTTTTCTTTCCGTGCCGTGAACAAGCCTATATATATTCCCACGGACATTATACACATCAAACAGGAAATTGAGCCAAACAAGCACAATAAGTGCGACCATAACTCCTGTCGACAGTGCCAAATCTTGATTGAATATAAAATCTCTTCCAACTGCAAACACAACCGTCGAATAAACAGACAAAACAAAATTGAATGTCATTGGCATGATAAATGCATATGGAATAAAGCAGAACATGATAAGTCCAACAACAAACATAATCAATGAGAGCCACCAAAAGTGTGGACAGAAAAGAAACATTCCAAACATGCAGGCAAGACCATGTCCACCTTTTTTGAATTTTGTGTAGATAGGGAAACAATGCCCAATTATCGCCGCAATTGCAACAATAAAATATGCAAGAAGACCGAATCCAAAGGAAGTCCCGTCAACAAACACATGAAATATGAAATAACTTGCCAGTGCAGGCAATCCGCATTTCATTGCTTCAAACAATAAAGTGAGCATTGCCATGCCAAACCCTTGCGTTCTCAAAACATTCATAGTCCCAGGGTTTTTGCTTCCAATCTCCGTTATGTCTTCATTTTTAATTTTCTTTGTGAAGACCTTTGCAAAGTTTACACTTCCAATCAAATATCCCACAATAAATGCAATAATCAAATAAACAGCAACAATCATTTTTCGTCTTTCCCCCTAAACTCCAACACAATTGGAGTGCCTGAAAAATCAACTTTTTGTCTCAACTGATTTTCAAGATATCTTTCATATGAAAAATTTATCAATTCTGGTGACTTGCAGAAAAAAACAAATTTTGGTGGATTTGTGGCAGGTTGAGTTGCAAACAAAATCTTGCTTCTTTTTCCATTTCTTATTGGAGGCTCAAAGTTCAAAACTGCATCATGCAGAATGTCATTCAAAATTCCTGTTGAAATTCTTCGAGAAGCATTTTCATAAACCGTGTCAACACTTGCCATTATATCCGAAAGCCCCGTCCCAACCAGCGCCGAAACAAAAATTACTTTGAAATATGACATAAAAGACAACTTTTCTTTCAAAATGTTTGTGAATTCATCTTTTGACATCGTTTTTTCGTCCCACTTGTTGACAACGATAACATTTGCCTTTTTCGCCTCATGAACAAAGCCCGCAATTCTCACATCTTGCTCTGCCACTTCCTTTGTGGCGTCAAGGACAATCAACACAACATCACTATTTTCAATGGCGGACATGCTTCGAAGCACAGAATATCCCTCAACAGATTGTTTCTCAACTGCCCGTTGTCTTCGAAGACCTGCGGTGTCAATCAAAAAGTAGTCTTTGTGATTGCATCTGAAAGGAATTTTCACACTGTCACGAGTTGTCCCCTCAATGTCGCTGACAACGACTCTTTTCTTGCCCAACAAACGATTTATGAGTGAACTTTTTCCAACATTTGGACGACCGACCAAACTTATTTTCACGCCAACTTCTTCGTCTGTTTTCACATCTTTTGGGAAAAGTGAAACGATTTTGTCAAGCACATCACCAATTCCCCGCCCCTGTGCGCACGAAATTGGCATTGGGTCGCCAAGTCCAAGACTGTAAAAATCATAGGTTTGCGAAACATCAAATGTGTCAAGTTTGTTGACAACAAGAACAACGGGAATTTTTTGTTTTCTTAACAATTTTGCAACATCTTCATCCGCTTGTGTCACACTTGTTTTTCCGTCAACAAGAAAAACAATAACATCAGCATTTTCAATTGCAATCATGACCTGTTCGATAATTTCATCTTTGAAAACATCATCACTGTTAAACTCGACACCGCCCGTGTCAACAATGTTGAATTCGTTTCCACACCATTCAGCGTCAGCATAAAGCCTGTCACGAGTCACACCCGCAACATCATCAACAATACTCAATCTTTTTCCGCAAATTCTGTTGAAAAAAGTCGATTTTCCAACATTTGCTCTTCCAACAATAGCAACAGTAGGTTTCATGTTTATGATGATATCATAAAACATAAATATTTGCAAGCAAAATTCAAAAAAAGCAATGCTATTTCTTCAAAATTTAATGATTTGAGCAATGCAAATTTTTGCAACCCTTGCACCCACCTTTTTTCTTTCTAAAAATGACAAAAACACAAAATAGAACAACAAAAATCACGAAAATTTTTTGCAAATTCAAATTTTGACACAAAACAGCCCCATGATAAACCGCAAAAGACAAAACATATGCGACAAAAAATTGTGTTATAATTGAAATAAATGTCCATTTCGCACCTATTTCTTTCGCTAGCACAGAAATTGATGAAGCACAAGGAAAATAGAACATAAAAAACACCAAAAACGACAAGACGCTTGCTGTTCCATCGAAAAATATTGGACTTTCACTGCACAAAAAAGATTGTCCAAGTTGCACAAAAGAATTTTCTTCAACACCATTAAAAATCGCAAAAGTGGAAAGAACAACTTCTTTTGCAACAATCCCTGCAAGCAACGAACAAACAATCGCCCAACCCCCAAAGCCAAGAGGAGTGAATATCGGGGTCAAAAATTTGCCCAACATTTCCATTATACTCCCGCCAGCACTTCCAACATATTCCAAAGAGACTGAAAAAGAAGAAAAAAACCAAAAAAATATAAAAAAAGAAAAAGAAAAAATAAAACGAA
>CAZIRI010000025.1:0-11904 GCA_964541815.1 uncultured Lachnospiraceae bacterium | reverse complement strand
CTTTCTTTCCTTTGCGAAATTTCTTATTGAAATAATCTTTTCCGCAACGGTGAATCTGTCTTTCATAATCTTTTTTGGTTGCTCATCCTGCACCGCTTTTTTCAATTCTTCACGAGTCAAAAGTTTCGCAAATGCGTCAAGAAGTTGGTCAAGCACCATATCTTTTATGACAATTTTCACCTTTTCAGTTTCTTTCCCTGGAGCCCGATAGATTTTGTTTATATCTTCAATATCATGCAACTTTTTTGAAGTCTCTTTGAAAAGTTCGTATTCTTTCAATCTTCGAAGCAAAATCGCTTCGTCACTCTCTTCGTCGAGTTCCGCCTCTTGCTCAACAGGGATAACACTCTTTGACTTTATTTCAATCAAAGTCGCTGCGACTGTGATAAACTCGCTTGCTCTGTCCATGTCAACACTTTTGATATCTTTCATATATTCAAGATATTGCTCTGTGATTTCGGCAAGTTTGACTGTCGCAATGTCAAGTTTCGCCTCCTTGATAAGGTGCAACAAAAGGTCAAGAGGCCCTTCAAAATTGTCAAGTTTGAATTGATAAGAGGATGAGAGAAGAATGTCGTCAGTTTGTTCAACATTTTGCTCAACTTGCATTTGCTCGTTTTCTTCTGCCATACATCCTCCAAATTATTTTTATGATTATAACAAAAAAAGCCCCACAATAGCAAGCAAATGAAAACAAAAATTCACAAAACAAAAAAACTTGCACAAAAAAATATGCAAGTTTTTGATATAAAAATCAATTTACCACGAGAAAACAATTTGTTTTATTGTGTCAAAAAGTGAAATTCTTGAAACATCTTCGCCCGTTTTGATAGGGATAATTTTGACAATTTGACCATTTTTTAGAACTTTCACTTTCCCAACTTGTCTATTTTCATAGACGGGTGCATAAATCGTTTTTTCAAGTTCGATTTGCGTTTCATAATCACCATTTCCACCTTTCTCCACGACTGCGGAAAAATCTTCGTCCGCAAACACATCAATCAAACATTTTTCACCTTTCAAAACTTCAATTTGTCCGATTGGTAAATCTGAATGAACAAGATTTTTGCTCTCAAAATTTTTGAAGCCATAATTGAAAAGCAAAGCGGTTTCATTAAATCTTGTTTTGCTGTTTTCTGCACCAATCAAAACAGAAATAAGTCGCATATCGTCCTTTTTTGCTGATGCTGACAAACAACATCCTGCTTCATTTGTTGAACCCGTTTTTCCACCGTCACAACCATCATAGAATCTCACCAATTTGTTTGTGTTTGACAACTGTGTTGTTCTTCCTGACGGATGAACGAGAGTGTCAGTCCAAATTGTGCTGTATTTATGATATTCTTCATGTTTCAAAAGTTCTTTCAAAAGTTTTGCAGAATCATTTGCGGACGAATATTGCTCTGGTGCTGGCAACCCCGTGCAATTCACATAATGCGTGTCAGTCAAGGATAATTCCTTTGCCCTTTTGTTCATTCTGTTGACAAAAGCCTTTTCGCTTCCGTTGAAATGCTCCGCCAGTGCGACACTTGCATCATTTGCGGACGAAACAATCACAGACTTCAACAAATCTTCAAATGAATAATTCTCAAAAGCATCCAAAAACACCTGTGAGCCACCCATTCCCGATGCATTTTCGCTTACATAAATTTGTGTCCCAAGATTGACATTGCCCTCATCAAGTTCTTCAAGAGCAAGCAAAATCGTCATCATTTTCACCATACTTGCGACTGGCAGATGTTCGTTTTCATCCTTTTTGAAAAGCACTTCGCCCGTGTTATATTCAATCAGAATCGCACTTTTGCTTGAAATATCAAATCCGCTGTCCGCAATTGCAACTTCGACTTTCACGCATGAAAATATCACAATCAATGTGCAAAAGAGGATTATAAAAGTTGACTTCAAAACCTTTGTCATAAAAACTCCTTGTCAATATTTTTTGACAAAGATTTGTTTTTATGCTTCAAATAACCAAAATTATTTTTCCGCTTAAAAGAAAAAGAAGCAAAGTTTCGACAAGATTTTCAAGTGTCAAGAATAATATTCCAAGAAAAACAATTGCAACACGATTGACATCAGCCCGCCCAAACTTTTTGCAATTTTGATTTGCATTTGAAATCAAAACAAAGAAAACAATCAGTGAAAAAAGCATCAAAAGTTGGCACGGCAAAATGACCACAATGGCAGTTATCATCGAACCCAAGCCATAGAAATGGAAAATTAGTGCAAAGTTCAATCCAAACAAATAGCCCCTATATGCAAACAAAATAAGCGAAAAAGTTGTCATCACGGGCGACAGCGAAAACACAACAAGCAAAATTGCATTGAGCGTCAGTGAAATCGTCCTTGAAAAGAATGCGGAAGAAGACGCAACAAATCCGTTTGAAAAATCGGACACATCAATTTCTTGCAACGCTCCAAATCCATTGTTTGAATTTGTTTTTATTGCAAAGAAAACTCCCACCCCAATTCCCATAAGCGAAATAATCACAGAAAGCAAAAATTTTCCACGACTTTCTCGAATTGAATTTGACAAAAAATATTTTATTTCGCCAAATAAAGTTTGAAATTTCATAGCCTTGACCATAAAAATATTTTATTTGTTTTTGAATAAAAAAAGAACAACACAAAATGTTGCTCTATACATTCCAACTTTCGACAAGGGACAAAATGTTTTGAAATGCCTTTTCCTTGTCTTCAACATCAACAAAATGCACATTTTCCATTCCACGCAAAAAAGTCAGTTGCCTTTTCGCATAATTTCTGCTGTGTTGCTTTGTCAACTCAATCATTCTCTCTTTGTCAATTTCATTGTCAAGATATGCAAGCATTTCCTTGTATCCAATTGCCCTCATGCACTGATTTTCTTTTGAAAAGCCCATTTCTTTCAGTGACTTAACTTCATCTTCAAAGCCATTTTTCATCATCAAATCAACACGACTATTTATGCTTTGATAAAGTTTTTCCCTATCTCTCACAAGCCCGACAACAAGGGCGTCAATATCGCTCACATTTTGCCCTTTTGTTCCACGATTTGTTGCAATTTCAATCGCTCGAATAAGTCGCACTTTGTTTTGTTTGTCAATTTTTTTCGCTTCTTCTTCGTCAAGACTTTTCAACATATCAAAAAGTGCTTGCGTCCCTTTTTCACTCGCAAGATTTTCAAGTTTCGCCCTCAACTTTTCGTCTTTTTTTGCATTTCCAAAGTCATAGCCCAGTGTCAATGCCTTTATATAAAGTCCCGTTCCACCAACGACAATTGGAAGTTTTCCTTTTGCGATTATTTCATCAATTTTTTTCTTCGTGAACTCAACAAAATCAAACACGGAAAACTCTTCTTGTGGGGAGCAAATGTCAATTCCATAATGTGTGACACCCTGCATTTCTTCCTTTGTCACTTTTGCGGAGCCGATATCAAGCCCCTTGAAAATTTGGACGGAATCAGCAGAAATAATTTCCCCATTCAATTTTTGTGCCAATTTGACACCGAATGAAGTTTTGCCAACGGCGGTTGGTCCCAGCAAAAACAAAACTTTTTTCATCACAAGACCCTTTTGAAAAGTTTTTCCAATTCTTTTCTAGGCATTTTGACAATGATAGGTCTGCCATGAGGGCAAAGTGGAATGTTGTGTTGCATTTCTTCGATAAGATACAAAATTTCATCTTTTGACACACTGTCACCCGCACGGATTGAGTGTTTGCATGCAGTTTGACACAACTTGTCATTCACAAGACTGCTCGCACTTTTGTCATTGAACGAATCACCCGCCAAAATTTCTTCAACAAATTTTTGAATGTCAAAATTTGACAAAACAAATGGAACACTTGTGATTTCAAATTCGCCATTTTTTTCAACAACATCAAAGCCAATTTGTCTCAAATTTTCAACCTTGCTTGCAAACAAATCTTTGTCTTTTGCAATTAAATTCACCTTGTATGGAATGAGCATTCCTTGCTTTGCAACATTGTTATTTTCGATTTCCTTTTTGTATTTTTCATAGTTTTGTCTTTCATGCATTGCGTGTTGGTCAATGAGATACACAGCGTCTTCAAACTCCGTGATGATATATGTTTTGAAGACAATTCCAACGATTTTGATTTCTTCAATTTTTGTTGTCAAAAATTTTTCTTCCTTGAAATTGTTTTCCTTTTTCTCTTCTTCCAAATCTTTCTGCACAGACAATTCAACTTCGTGAAGCAAAGAATCTCCGCTTTGGTCAAAGAAAAGTTGTGTGTTTCTTCCCTTTTTGACATTTTCATCATTTTTCACACTCGAAAAATCGGGCATATTGATAATGTCAATTCCCTTTTTTTGATACTCTTTTGGCGAAACGAGTTTTTCTTCGACACAAGGGTCATCAACCTTGACTTGATAACTTGCCCCCTCCGTTGGCGACAAGCGGTCATAAGACGACTTTTGATATGAATTAAAGCCCGTTTCCATCAACGTTTTGTCATTTTTGATGCTGAATTTCTCCCAATTTGTTTCGTCATCGTCAGTCACTTCAAAATCCGCAATCAAATTTGCTCCCATCAAAGCATGTTCAACCGCCCGTCTTATAATTCCAAAAATTTTTGTTGAATTGTCAAACTTCACCTCTCTTTTGTTTGGATGAACATTGACATCAACCTTGTCAAAAGGCACATCAATTTTCAAAACATAAACCGCAAATCTTCCTTTCATCAAAACAGGTTCATAAGCACCTTGCACGCATGCGGACACCATGTAGTTCTCAACATATCTCCCATTGACAAAAAGTGTTTGATAAGTTCTGTTTGGTCTTGAAATTTTTGGACTTACAACAAATCCGCCGACATGAACACAATCTTCCGTGTATGAAATTTTGAGCAAATTGTCAAAAACATCCCTGCCATAAATCAAATACATCACTTCTTCCAAAGTCCCCGAAGCATGATTGTATATTTCTTTGCCGTCAACAACATATTCAAAATCGATTTCAGGGTGTGCGAGCATAAATTTTTCAATCAAATGAGTTATATCACTTTCTTCGCTCTTTGGTTTTCTCAAAAATTTTGCTCTTGCGGGAGTGTTGTAGAACAAATTTTGCATAGTAAGAGTTGTTCCGTCAAGCCGTGCAACCTCTTCAATTTTTGAAATATCTCCCCCGTCCGCACTGATTTTGTATCCCGTTTCAGCGTCTTTTGTCTTTGTGCTTAAAGTTATCATCGAAACAGAGGCAATACTTGCAAGTGCCTCACCACGAAAACCCAATGTTTCAATGCTGTTTAAGTCGTCAATATCAGTGATTTTACTTGTTGCATGTGGCAAAAAAGCAAGTGGCAAATCATCTTTTGAAATCCCACAGCCGTTGTCAGCGACACAAATTTTTTCAATTCCGCCACCTTCAATTTCAACTTTGATTTTTGTTGAACCCGCATCAATGCTGTTTTCAACAAGTTCTTTGACAACTGATGCAGGTTTGTCAACAACCTCACCCGCTGCAATACGATTGTATATTCTTGGTGACAAAACATTTATTGCCATAAATCCTCCCTTACTGTTTTGCTCTTTCTATAAGGTCATTCAAAACTTCAAAACTCTCCATTGGCGACATTTTGTTTATATCCAAATCTTTCAAAACAGACAAAATTTGATTTCCAATTTTGTTCCTTTTTTCCTGCTTTGTTTTTTCTTCATCTTCGCCAAACATATTCATATCAAGTTTTTGATTGACTGATTCAAGATTTTTGCTGATTTCCTTTGCCCTGTCAATAACTTTTTCTGGCACACCCGCAAGTTGAGCAACCTCAATTCCAAAACTTTTATTTGCATGCCCACGGACAATTTTTCTCAAAAACACAACACTGTCATTTATTTCTTTGACTGTTATTTTATAGTTTTTCACACCACCAATAACACCTTCAAGTTCTGAAAGTTCATGATAATGTGTTGCAAAAAGCGTTTTGCATTTCAAATTTTTTGCTATATATTCAACGACAGCCCAAGCGATTGACAAACCGTCAAAAGTTGAAGTTCCACGCCCAATTTCGTCCAAAACAACCAAACTCTTTTCAGTTGCATTTGCCAAAATATTTGCAACTTCGCTCATTTCAACCATAAAAGTGCTTTGCCCAAAAGCAAGGTCATCACTTGCACCAACACGGGTGAAAATTCTGTCCGTAATTGAAATATGTGCAGATTTTGCTGGCACAAAACTGCCAATGTGCGACAAAAATGTGATGATTGCGACTTGTCGCATATATGTGCTTTTGCCCGCCATATTTGGACCCGTGATAATCATCATTTGATTTTCATCATTGTCAAGCAATGTGTCATTTGTGATGAAAGAGCCGTCTTTCACAAATCTTTCGACAACTGGATGTCGCCCGTCAACAATTTCAATTTTTTTGATGTTTTTGTTTATAACAGGTTTGCAAAAATTGTATTTCACGGCGACGCATGCAAGTGACAAAAGTGCATCAATGTCAGCAATAAGTTTCGCAGAGCCTGCAAAGGAGTTCAAATGTCCTGACAAAAATTCGACCAACATTTTGTATAACTTGTCTTCCAATTTGATTGCATTTTCTTCAGAATTGAAAATTTTGCTTTCAATTTTTTGCAAATCATCCGTTGTATAACGCTCTGAATTTGCGATTGTTTGCTTTCTTATATAACGAAGTGGCACAAGTTCCGTTTGACCCTTGCTGACTTCAATATAATATCCAAAAACATTGTTTGAGTGAATTTTCAGGTTTTTTATGCCCGTTTGCTCCCTTTCAAGTTCTTCAAGTTTTTCGCACTCTTTTTTCCCAATTTCTCTTGCATGTCTCAAATCGTCAAGTTCTTGATTGAAGCCGTCTTTGATGTATCCGCCGTCCTTGAAAAGTGCGGGAGGATTTTCGACAATTGCTTTTTCAAGAAGATTGACAATTTCGGAAAAATCGTCCAAATTTTCTCTCACACTCACAAGTTTTTCACTCTTTGCCGATGCAAGAATGTTTTTGATTGTTGGAATTTCACGAAGCGATGCTTTGAGTTGCACCAAGTCCTTTGGCATGATATTTCCATAAGCGATTTTCCCGCTTATTCTCTCAATATCCTTGATGTTTGACAAACATTCGGTCAGTCTGTCACGCATAATCAAATTTTTTGACAACTCTTCAACCGCATCCAGTCTGTCATTTATTTCAACAGGATTTTGCAGTGGTTGGTCAAACATCGCACGAAATCTTCTTGCCCCCATACTTGTTTTTGTCATGTCCATAAGCCACAAAAGTGAGCCATATTTTTTTCTTTCTCGAATGGACTCAACAAGTTCAAGATTTCTCCTTGTGTTCATATCGATGACCATAAATTGATTGCTTTTCACTTTTTCAATTTTATCGATATTTCGAAGAGACCTTTTTTGCGTTTCCTCCAAATATTCAAGCAGTCCGCCAATCGCTGGGATATCTTGCTTGTTTGATTTGAGTTCAAAGACATTGATTGCGTTTTCGCCAAATTGCTGTTTAACTTTGTCCGTTGCCTTGTCAAATCCAAATGCAAAATCCAAATATTCTTCAAATTTTGGATACACACCCAGTCGCAAAATTTGAAGATTGTTGTAGAACTCTTTTGCCTTCGAATTTCCAATCACTTCCGACGGCATAACCCGATTCAAAAGGTCTGAAAAATTGCTTTCAAGCCCTCCATCAAAATGGCATAAATCAAGTTCCCCAGTCGTTATATCACAATACACAACAGACAACTTGTCATCATCCAAAAACATTGACATAATGAAATTGTTTCTTTTTTCTTCAAGCATTGAATCTTCAACAACTGTCCCAGCCGTCACAATTCTGACAACATCTCTCTCAACAATTTTGACACCCTTTTTAGGTTCTGTCAACTGCTCGCAAACGGCAACTTTATAGCCCAAAGCAATCAATTTTGCGATATATGTTTCCGATGCATGATATGGCACACCGCACATTGGTGCCTTTTCGTCAAGTCCACACTGCTTGCCCGTCAAAGTCAAGTCCAACGCTTTTGACACTTCAATTGCATCATCATAGAAAAGTTCATAAAAATCTCCAAGACGATAAAAAAGAATGCAATCCTTGTATTTCTCTTTCATTTGCAAATAATGTTTCATCATCAATGAAGGTTCTTTCACACTGGTTGTTGCCATCACTTTTTCCCTTCCTGTGATTGAATTTCTTTTTCAACTGCAAGCAACTTATTGACACGCTCATGTTTCACCTTGTCAGAAATTTGCCCGTCCATTTTGCTTGCTATCGTCCCCTCACGAGGAGAATACATATAGGCAAAAATGCTGTCATATTTGACTTCTCTCACCAAACTTACAGTGTCTTCAAATTCTTCATCAGTTTCAGTTGGGAAGCCGACAATAAAGTCACTTGTGATTCTGCAATCAGGGATTTTTTCTCGAATTTTTTCAATGATTCCCAAATACTTTTCACGAGTGTAATTTCTGTTCATCGCTTTGAGGATTCTGTTGTTTCCGCTTTGTGCTGGAAGATGAATATCTTTCAAAATCTTGTCTTCACCTGCAATAACATCAATCACATCTTCCGTCAAATCCTTTGGATGGGACGTCATAAACCACAACTTGAAATCACCCTCAATTTCACAAATATCTTTCAAGAGTTTTGAAAAACTTGTCGCTGGCGTCAAGTCCTTTCCATATGAATTGACATTTTGCCCAAGCAAAGTGATTTGTTTGTATTTCCCGCTCGCAACAAGGTCTTTCACTTCTTTCAAAATATATTCTTCTTTTCTGCTCTTTTCTCTTCCACGAACAAATGGGACAATGCAGTATGTGCAGAAATTGTTGCACCCTTGCATAATATTCACCCAAGCGTTGTCGCCACTCGTTCTTTTGTATGGAAGAGTTTCATCAAGTTCACCCTCACTGAAAAGTTCCATTTGGCGACCTTTTTTGACAGCGTTCACATAATGTTCAAAATTTGGCAAGTTGAAAGTGCCGATAACAATATCGACAAAAGGAAATGTTGACATAATATAATTTGCGGTTGACTCTTTTTGTGTCATACAACCACAAACAGCGATAATCGTTTCAGGTTTTTCCTTTTTCAGTTTTTTCAAAGCACCAACATTGCCAAAAACCCTATCTTCCGCACCCTCTCTTATTGCGCAAGTGTTGAAGACAATAAGGTCAGCATCTTCTCTGTTTTCAGCAAGCGTGTAGCCCATTTTTTCGCAAATTCCTGCGAGTTTTTCCGATTCATGCACATTCATTTGGCATCCATAAGTCACAATAAAATATTTCATAATGTGATTATTATACAAAAAAACAAAAAATTTGGCAAGTCAAAATGCGTATTTTTAAGAAAATGTCACACATAATAGAAAAATGATGAAAATTGTCAAAAAATGTTTGATAGCAATTTTTCTTGCCACACTTTTTGCGGTGATTTTTTGTGTCACATACATTTCAATAAATTTGTTCAATTATCAATCACTGCCACTGAATGTTGAAGCGTTTTCAGATTCGAATCTCTCCGTCAATATTTTCGCAAAGGACAACACCCCAATTGAGCAAGACAACAACATAAATGGCTCGACAATTTCAATTGAAAAATTGCAAAATCACACAAAGCAAGCCTTTTTGGCGATTGAAGATAAGGAATTTTACACTCACAACGGCATAAACAAAAAACGAATTGCAAAAGCACTTTGGAACAACATCACAAGTGGAAGCATGAAAGAGGGTGCATCAACAATAAGTCAACAACTCATCAAAAACACACATCTCACAAATGAAAAAACAATCAAAAGGAAGTTGAAAGAAATTGCATTGACGCAAAAACTTGAAAAAGAGTTTTCAAAAGATGAAATACTTGAAAATTATTTGAACATAATCTTTTTTGGAAACAACTGCTATGGGATAGAAAATGCTTCAAAATATTATTTCAACAAAGACGCCTCAAATTTGACTTTGGAAGAGAGTTGCACACTTGCGGGAATAATCAAATCACCCAGCACCTACAACCCGCTGTCACAGCCCAAAAAAACACTTCAAAGAAGAAATTTGATTCTTGAAGAAATGGAAAAGGACGGATATATCACTGCAAGCGAAAAAATCACAGCGCAAAACCTTCCTATCAACCTTGATATAACACCCCAAAACTCAACAAAGATAAATTCATATTCGCAAGAAAGTCTTGAAGAAGCCTCAAAAATTTTGAAATTAAGCGAAAAGCAAATTGCACTAAAAAAATATGAGATACACACCTATTTTGACAAAGAAAAGCAAACCTTTCTTGAAAAGTCCATTTCAAAAATCAATCTTGATGATGTTGACAGCAGTGCGATTGTGATAAACAACGCAACACACGGAATATGTGCATACAAAGCAAACAGCAATTTCAAATTGCTTGACTGCAAAAGACAACCCGCCTCAACAATCAAACCTCTTCTCGTGTTTGCCCCTGCCTTGAACGAAAATGTGATAAGTCCACAGTCGCAAATTTTGGACGAACCGCTTAAAATTGGGGATTATGAGCCACAAAACATAAACAAAAAATATTCTGGATACATATCTGTTTCGGAAGCGGTTCAAAAATCAACAAACATTCCCGCAATAAAAGTTTTGAGTTATATAGGAATTGACACGGGCAAACAATATGCCACAAAAATGGGGATAAATTTTGATGAAAAAGATGACAGTTATGCCCTTGCTCTTGGCGGAATGACTTATGGAACAACTCTCAAAGAGTTGACAAGTGCCTACACGACATTTGCAAACAAGGGGAATTTTGCCCCATCAACATTTGTTCAATATATCACTGATAGCAACGGGAAAATTGTGTATATGCACAAAAGCGATGAAAAAATGGTTTTCCGTGAGGACAGTGCCTATCTTATGACGGATATGCTGATTAAAACAACTCAAAATGGGACGGCAAAAAAGTTGTCTACAATCAAAAACACACAAGTGGCTTCAAAAACGGGAACAGTCGGCAAAAACAGCGGAAACACGGACGCCTATGACATCTCAATAACCCCCGAAGAAACGATTGGAGTATGGTTTGGAAGTGCGAACAACACCCCAAAAAATATCGCTGGCGGAAATCAATCTGCTGTGGTTGCAAGGGACTACATTCAAAGTCAAACATACACAAAAACCGAATTTGAAATGCCGTCAACAGTGACAACGGCAAAAATTGATATATTGGAAAAAGAGCAAAATCACAAAATTGTCCTTGCGAGCAAAAACAGCCCAGATAGATATGTTGAAAAGGCACTTTTTTCAAGATTTAATCTCCCAAATGAGATATCGACAAATTTTTCACAAAAGCCACAAATCAATGCCGATTGCAAAATCAAAAAAGACAAAATATATGTGAATTTGAAGTGCCAAAAACAAATTGAATATCAAATTTATCAAGACGATAAAGAAGAAAAAATTGTCAAAGAAACTGACAAAGAAATTGAAGTGATTTTGCCACAAAATACACCGCAAACAACAATAAAAATCACTGCAAAATACAATGGAATTGAAAATAAAAATCTTGTTGAAACAAGAGAATTTCAACTATCAAACAACAGATTTATCACCCCCACAAAGCCCCAGAAAAAATGGTATTTATAAAAAAATGTATATCAATATATTGTGTATTTGTCTACAATCAACCATAAATATCGCAATATATCGTATCTTGACAAAATTCGACTTTAATGGTATAATATCAGCATAAAAGGGGTGTTGATATGAATTTTATTAAATCACAATCTTCAAGTAAATCTGGAAAAATTTTGTTTTATTCTTTTGAAATTATTTCAGCAATCATCATTTTGTTTGGCTTTGTCGCAAGCATTTGGGAAGCAATTTCAGGACATAATTTTGTCTTCTTCCTCACGGGACTTTTGAAGTTTGTTTTCTTTGGAGTGACAACTTATGCTGCTGGCAGAATCCT
>CAZIRI010000024.1:0-12702 GCA_964541815.1 uncultured Lachnospiraceae bacterium | reverse complement strand
CTCGAACCCCGGACCCACTGATTAAGAGTCAGTTGCTCTACCAACTGAGCTAACAACCCACATTTGCAATTGTCTTCATATTGAAGAAAATTACAAAAGGTTTAACAAAAAAAGAATTTTTTGAAAAACTGTGTATATTATACAACACAACAAAAAACTTGTCAACAAAAAATACACAGAAAAGTTATTTTTTTTGTGAAGTCACATCAATTGTGCCATAAAGTCTTTCAAAATCGTTGATGTATCGCTTGATAGCGGTCTCAATTTCACGATTTCGACTTCGGCTGTTTGCTTCCGCCATATATTTGATTTTTTCCTGCATTTCTTTTGGAATTCTCAAAGTGAAGATTGCTGTTTCTTTTTTCATTTGTGACCTCTTGCAACTATTTTACAATAAAAATTTTGAAAAGTAAATAAAAATCGAAATGTGGCAAAATTTTTGTTTTTTTAATATATAATTGCATGGAAAATTTGAAAATTATTGACAAAACAAAGTTGTTGCATAACCTTGAAGTTTTCAATACGAAAAAAATTTGTGCAATGGTCAAAGCAAACGCCTATGGGCATGGGCTTGAAGAAATTGTGAAGATTTTGGATGGAAAAGTGGCAATGTTTGGTGTTGCGAATGTTGAGGAGGGGAAAAGGGTCAGACGAGTGTCACAAATTCCAATTCTTGTCGCTGGAAAGGTGTTTGACTATGACGCTTGTAAAGATTTCGACCTGGATTTTTTTATTGGCGACGAACTCGATTTGATGAATGCAATTTATCATGGGCTAAATCAAAATTGCCACCTAAAAATTGATTGTGGAATGCATAGATTTGGTGTTGACGAGCAGTCAAAAGCGAAAAGAATAAAGGAAATTGCTCTTGCGGAAAATGTTGTTTTCAAAACTATTTGCACTCATTTTTCGCAAACGGATAATAAAATTGTCACCAAAAAGCAGTATCAGAAATTCTTGTTAATCAAAAATATTTTTGACAATTCAATTCCTGTTTGTTTGGGCGGGAGCGGAGTGATTGATTATGGTTTTGAATATGACTTTTTGCGAGTGGGAATTGGCTTGTATGGTTATGAAAAAAACTGCTCTCCGATTTTGTCGTTGCAGTCATATGTTTGTGAAGTGAAATATGTCAAAGCGGGAGAATATGTGGGTTATGGTTCAAAATACAGGGTGAAAAGTGGTGAATTTTATGCAATTGTTCCGATTGGATATGGAGACGGTCTGAAAAGATGCTTAGGCGGGAAGATTGAAGTGGAAATTGGTGGGAAATTGTTTTCGGTTGTTGGGAATATTTGCATGGATGCATGTTTTGTGAAAGTTGATGAAAATATTGAGGTTGGGCAAGATGTGAAATTTGTTTTTGACGCACAAAAATGTGCGGAGAAGTCAAACACGATTTCGTATGAAATGTTGACGGGATTGTCATCTTTTCGTGGAAAAACAATTGTTATTTGACAATTTTTCTTGATTATTCCAAAGTAAAATGATAAAATTGACTACATGATGAGAATTGATTCTGGAAAGTTTAAGGGCAGAAGACTGCTTGACAATAAATTTGACCATATAAGACCGACGACCGACAAGGTGCGACAGTCTATTTTTGTCAAACTTCAATTTTTTCTCCCCGATAAAAGTGTCTTGGACTTGTTTTGCGGGACTGGGGCAATGGGAATTGAGGCGGAAAGTCGTGGTGCAAAAAAGGTCGTTTTGGTTGACAAAGATGAACGAAGTGTTATGATGACGAAAAAAAATATCAAAAACATTGGAGCAAGTGGAAAAGTTGTCAAAAGTGATGCCATTGTTTTTTTGGATAACTGTCAAGAGCAGTTTGATTTGATTTTGATTGACCCGCCATACAAAAGCGGTTTGTATGAAAAAGTTTTGAAAAAAATTTATGAGAAAAACTTGCTTGCAGAGGGCGGGGTGATAGTTTGTGAGCATGCAAAAGAAGATGATTTTGACTACTCTCCTTTTGCAGTTTATGACGAAAAAAAATATGGCACAATCAAAGTGACATATTTAGAAAAGTTATAAAAATATAATCTAATCAAGATGAGTATTATTCAAATTTTGTGATAAGGTGGAAAAATTTTCCACTTTTTTATATTTCAGGTTCAAAGTCTTCAAAAATGACATTGTCGCATTTTTTCACAACTGACAAATAGTCAGATTTGCTTGTCACAGTCCATGCAATAAGTGGCAAATCTTTGTGCTTGTTGACATATCTGTTTGGCAAATCTTTGACATTGTATGAGATGAAATTTGGCTGACTTATGTTTGTGTTTGACAATCTTTTGCGAGCAATTCTCGCCAAAAATCCAATCTTTGAAGATTTTGTCACCTCGCCCAATTGTCCACGCAAGACATTTGGGGCATGCTCTTTGAAATATGCGAGTGAGTGCGGATTGAATGATTGAACAGCAAATTCGCCTTTATAGTTTTTGAGTGTGTCTATAACTGCTTGTTCAAGTTCTCCAACCTTATGTTCGTTTTTTATCTCAACAAGAAGGGGGACTTTGCCGTCAACAAGTTTCAAAACATCTTCGAGTGTTGGAATTTTTTCTTTTGAATCTTTGAGAGTGAGTGCTTTCAAATCAGACTTATTTAGAGATTTGATATATCCGTCATTTTCTGTCATTCTTGCCAAACTTTCGTCATGAAAAACAACAACAGTCTTGTCCGCAAGAAGTTGAACATCAAGTTCTATTGCAAAACCCTTTTCAATCGCTTTTGAGAATGCTGACAGCGAATTTTCAGGGACACCCTTTGAATGAAGCCCCCTATGTGCAATTGGTGTTTCAACAATCCAAGTCTTAAATAGGTCCATAAAATCACCACTACCTTTTTATCTTTTATTATATTAACTCATTGTGAAAAATTTGTCAAATATTTTGATTATAAAATATTTTATTGTGAATTTGTAAGATTTTTTATCATTTTTATTCTATTTTCCGCATCAATTTTGTTTTGAGCAAGCATTTCCTCTGCGGACTTTCCTTTCATTTCTTTCAAAACTGAAAATCTGCTCTCTCCGTCAAGAAAATTGTTGTATTTTTCAAAATCACTCACACTGTCGATGTTTAGTGCATTTGTTTGTGGATTGTATCGCAAAAGTGTCCAATAACCACATTCAACTGCTTTTTTCATCTCTTCATTTGATTTTGACATATCAATTCCGTGATTTATGCATGGGGCATATGCAACAATCAAACTTGGTCCATCAAAGTTTTCCGCTTCCTTAAATGCTTTGATGCATTGACTCATATTTGCGCCCAAACTTACTTGTGCGACATAACAATTTTTTGATGCAATTGCGATTGAGACCAAATCTTTCTTTTTTGTTGGCTTGCCCGCATTTGCAAATTTTGCCATTGCACCACGGGGAGTTGATTTTGACGACTGCCCGCCAGTGTTTGAATAAACCTCCGTGTCAAGCACAAGAATGTTGACATTTTCTTTTCCATTTAACACATGGTCAAGCCCGCCATATCCAATGTCATAAGCCCAGCCGTCTCCGCCAATAACCCAAACTGATTGATTTGGCAATTTTGAATATTGATTTCCAATTTTCAGCCCCAATCCAAATTCAGCATTGTCTTCAAACAGCGAATTTGCCCATGCGGGTCCATGCCCATTTTCGTCTTTTAGATAAGGGTTGCTTGGGAATGAACCGCCATATATGCTCGAACAGCCCGTTGCATTTGCGACAAGCATTTTGTTTCCGAAAAGTGTTGTTGCAAGTTTTATATATGGAGTTTCGCCACATCCGCCACAAGCACCAGAGCAACCAAACAAGCAATCTTTGAATTGCAAGCCCTTTGGCATATCCGTTGAGAATGGAGTGTTCTTTTCGAGTGGCAAAGTTTGGCAAATTGAATAATTTTGTTTTTCTTTTTCCAAAATCTCGTCCGCCAAGTGCATAACAACTGCTTTTTCCTTTGCTATGCACACATTTTGACAAACTCCACAGCCTGTGCAGTCGTCAGGATTGACTTGAATGCGATAAAAATATCCATCCATGCCCAGTGCTTTTGCAAATTCAATTTCAGCGGGGGTTTTTGCTTTTGTCAAAACAGGTCTTATGGCATTGTGTGGGCAAGCGAGTATGCATTTTCCGCATTGAACACAATTTTGTGGAAGCCATTTTGGCAAGTGTGAAGCAATTCCACGCTTTTCAAACTCAACAGTCCCTTGTGGAACTTTCCCTTGTGCGTTGAGCGATGAAACGGGAATTTGGTCACCAGATAATTTTTCGATAGGACGCATGATTTTGTTGTAAAATTCATCATCAAAAGTTTTTTTTGACAACTCAATCTTTTTGAAAGTGAATTTTGAAATATCGACTTCTTCAATGTTATCCGCAGAGATTTTCATCGCTTGCAAATTTTTGTCGATGGTCTTTTGCCCTTTTTTTGCAAAGGTTTTTTGAATGTATTTTTCAATTTCTTTTTTTGCAAGTTCAAAGTCAATCACATTTGCAACTTTGAACATTGCAGTTTGCATAATTATGTTTATTTTGTTTCCAAGCCCCACTTGTTCAGAGAGTTTTGAGGCATTTATGACATAGAGTTTTGCGTGTTTTTCAATCAAAGTTTTTTTGTATACATCTGGCAAAACTTTGTTAATTTCATCAGCGGAAAAGATTGAATTTATCAAAACTTTTCCATTTTCTTTCAATTCGCTTATACAATCATATTTATGCACGAAAGAAAAATTGCTTATGGAGATTATGTCCGCTTCCTGCACAAGATATGTGCTTTTTATTGGTGTGTCGCTAACTCTCACATGTGAACGGGTCAAACTGCCACTTTTTTTGCTGTCATATTCAAAATAACCTTGCACATATTTGTTGAGTTCGGCACCCAAAATTTTTATTGTGCTTTTGCTTGCGGAAACGGTCCCGTCAGAGCCTAGCCCATAAAATTTCATTTGGAAACATTTTTGTTTTGATTTGTATGGTTTCACTTCAAGTGATGACAAATTCACATCGTCATTTATACCAACAGTGAAATTGTCTTTTTCATCTTCAAAATTTTTCACAACCGCTTGCACCATTGCAGGAGTGAATTCCTTTCCGCCAATTCCATATCTCCCGCCCAAGATTCTTATATTTGCTCTGTCTTTCAATGCATTGACAACATCAAGAAAGAGTGGTTCACGAGAGCCAAATTCTTCCGTGCGGTCAAGCACAATGATTTTTTCAACGGATTGAGGGACGATTTGTGAAAATTTTTGATAGTCAAATGGTCTATACAATCGAATTTTCAAAAGAGATGTGTCAGTGTCATTTTCTTCCAAATATTCAGTTATGGTTTCGGTTGAAGAGCCTAGTGCGACAATCAAGTTTTTTGGATTTTCTTTTCCAATTATTTCAAAAGGGGAATAGTGTCTTTTTGTCAAAGTTTCAATTTTTTCAAAAATTTCAGACAAAAGATTTGAAATGTTTTTGTATGCTCCACTTGAAGATTCTCTGTTTTGGAAAAATACATCGGGATTTTGTGCAGTCCCTTTTTGATAAGGATTTTGGGACGACATCGCATTTTGTCGGAAATTGTCAATTTCTTTTTGTGGAAGCATTGCTTTTATCACATCGTCATCGATTTGTTCGATTCGTTGAATTTCGTGAGATGTTCTAAATCCGTCAAAAAAGTGTATGACGGGTAGAGAAGTTTTGTAGGATAAAACATGGGCAATCAATGAAAAATCGTGTGCTTCTTGCACTGACGAAGAGCAAAGCAAAATTGCTCCCGTTTGCCTCACCGCCATAACATCTTCATGGTCGCCAAAAATTGAAAGGGCATGACTTGCGATTGCTCTTGAAGCAACATGAATGACTGCGGGCAAATGCTCTCCTGCGAGTTTGTAAAGATTTGGAATCATGAGAAGCAAGCCCTGACTTGATGTGAATGTTGTAGACATTGCACCAGCGGATAAACTGCCGTGCAACGCTCCCGCAACACCTGCTTCACTCTGCATTTCGACAAGAGTTGGAATTTTTCCAAAAATATTTTGATGCATTGCGGATGCTTCGCCGTCACAATATTCCGCCATTGGTGAAGATGGGGTGATTGGATAGATTGGCACAACTTCTGAAAGTTTGTATGCAATCATTGCAACTGCTGTGTTTCCGTCAACTACGATATGTTTCATTTTTTCTCCTTGCTGTTTATTATCATAGAACATTTTTTGCTAAAAAGTCAAATTTATTTTGCATTTTTGACTTTTCTTTGATATCATATATGCATGAGAAATATCAAACTTACGATTGAATATAACGGCAGTCATTTTTTTGGCTGGCAAAAACAAAATGATTTCAGAACGGTGCAAGGTGAGTTGGAACGGGCATTTTTTGATTTGACGGGGGAGAATGTTTCGATTGATGGAAGCGGAAGAACGGATGCGGGAGTTCACGCAAGAAATCAAGTTGCATCTGTCAAGACTGAAAACCCTATGCCTGTTGAAAATTTTGTCGTGGCATTAAATGACTTGCTTCCGATAGATGTGAGAATAAAAGGGGCAGAAGTGGTTGATGATGATTTCCATGCGAGATTTTCAAGCAAGCACAAAACATATCAATATATCGTTGTTGTGGGGGAGCGAAGGAGTGCGATTGAGTGCGATTTGGTTGGGGGGTATCCATTCCAGATTGATGAAGAAAAAGTGCGAAAAATTTTGCCTTTGTTTGTTGGAAAGCACAATTTTAAGGGCTTTTGCAATGCGGATACTAGTGTGCAGAATTTTGAACGGGAGATTTTTGATTTTTCGTATCAAAGAATTCAAGCCAAATACATTTTTGAAGTGACGGGAAATGGCTTTTTGTATAACATGGTGAGAATTTTGATTGGCACTGTGCTTGACTATGCACGGGGAAAACTTTCAATTGATGATATAAAAAACGCACTAAATTTGGGCGAGAGAAAGTTCGCGGGCAAGACAATGGAGCCAAACGGATTGTATCTTAAAGAAGTTGTTTATGAAAATCAATAAAAAAGAGCATCACATCTTGTGATGCTCTTTGAGATGAGGTTTGGGGGATTTTAGACGCCTTTATCAACATATCCAATTGTGACATATTTCACAACAAGATAATATGTTATGTCGTCGTTGAGTTCGGTGATTTTGAATGGGCATTTTGCTGTGTAAACCCCATTCTTGTAGGTCACTGTCGGAGTCATGCTTGTGTCGCTCGTTTTGAACGAAAGTGAGTAGTTGAAAGTTTCGTTTGTTTCAACTTCGCCAACTGTGAATGTGGCGGAGATGCTCACTATGTTTTTTGTGTTGTTCGCAGGGTTGAGATTCAAAACATATTGTTCGTCATCATATGATTGAATTTTGTTTTCAACCGTTGAATGGTTTTCGGCTGTATACACAATTTGTCGTTGTTGCCTCTGTTTCACATCGATTGAAGATTTCATCAATTCGCTTTGGTCGTAAACTTCGTTTATGCCTGTGTCCCTTGTTTCGTCAGTCGTCACAAACCATGAATAAAATTTTGTGTAGTATATTTTTCCGTCATCAAAAACTGCGGTGTAATTTCCCTGTGTTTTTGCGGATGATTTGAAAGTTAAAACGCTTTGCGTGATATATCCAAGGTCATCTGTGGTGTTTGTGATTGAATATGTAGAGTCCTCTTTGAGCAGTTGGGTGTTTTGGAAAATCCAGCCAACAAAATGATTTTGATTGCTTGCGGTGAGTGTCACTGTTGAGCCTTCTGTGAAACTTCCGCTTCCAGCACCAGTCACTGACGATGGAGCAGAAATTCCCGCCGTTCCGCAAGTGCTGACAGTGACGGAAAAAGACTGTTTTGAACCACAGCCAAACAGTGCGAAAACAGGAAAACAAATTATTGCAAGAAGAAGAGCGTAAACACTTTTTTTCATATTTATATTATTTCCTTTACTGCAAACATTATCTAAAAATTTTCCCAAAAAGTCAAATAAAATATGCGAATTTCACAAATTGTTGATATTTTTTGTTTTTTTATGGCAGAGCAAAAACATTTTGAGTATTTTTCAAACCCTTGCATAAAATAGTGTGGAAGGAGATTTTATGTTGGAACTGTCTATTTCCGTTGATGCGGAAAATTGTGATATTGCGAAATTTGTTTATCAATTTTTCAAATCAAAAACAACGGAACTTGATTTGATTGTCACTTGTTATGAAGAATATGGGAAAGTTTTTGTGATGATTGCGTGTGATGAGAAATTCCAAAACGATGTCAAAACAAGTGTTGAAAAGTGCGTGACAAAAGTTGTTTGTGATTTTTATAAAGAGAGATTTTTGAGCGAAAATTTGATGCTCCCGATGTGTGAAAGTGTTGATAAAATCGCCTTGAAAAAGGCACTAATCAATTTTGATAAGGAAACAGATGTGTTTTTTGTTCACAAAAATTTGAATATAACAAAAAACATTTTTCTTGACTCATTTTTTGCGTTTAGGCTCAAGGTTTTGAAAGATAAATGGGGAGAACTTGTTTCACTTGCTAATGACAACAAAGATTTTTTGACTTCGAAGGATGCATTCTATGATTTGTTGCATTTTTTGATTGACAATTTGGAAAGCGTTGAAGATGAAATTGATGTGTTTGAAAGGGAAGCGGGTTATGATATCCACACAAAGAAGAGTGCGAATGAAAAATATTTGAAAGATTTGTCGCAGGAAACTTTGATTGCAAAGTTGATTGACTTTTGTCCGCAAAAAATCAATTTTTTTTATAAAAAAGATGATGTGGCAGTGAATTTATTAAATCAAATTTTCGAAAAAAGAGTGAATATTTGTTATGGTTCGGCGGGGAATATTGAAAAATTTGCAAATTTTAAGTAAATCCCTTGACAAATTGTTTTCAAATGATGTATTATGCGAATAAGTGTTTTGAAAGACAAGTAGGTTGATTTGTTGTTGCACAGAGAAGAGTTGGCGGGTGAAAAACTCAAAACATAAGTCAAACTGAAACCACTTTTGGAAAAAAACATACAAAGAGTGGCACAATTTTGTGCAATTAAGGTGGAACCGCGGTTTATGTGAAATCGTCCTTAAAACAAAAAATTTTGTTTTAGGGATTTTTTGTTTTATTCACAAAAAGGAGAAAAAAATGGAAGAAAATGAAAAACAGGAAATGATGCGTCACAGCATGGCACACATTCTCGCAAAAGCAATTATGCAAATGTATCCAAAGACAAAACTCACAATTGGACCTGCGATTGAAGACGGATTTTATTATGATGTGGACTCTGACCACACATTTGTGCCAGAAGATTTTGAAGAGATTCAAAACAAAATGACTGAAATAATAAACAAGAATGAGGATTTTGTTCGAAAAGAAATTTCAAAAGCAGAAGCACTTGAACTTTTCAAAGGAAATGAATATAAGACGGAAATTATTGAGGCTCTTGACGAAAGTGCAGTGATTTCCTTGTATTACACGGGTGATGATTTTGTTGATTTGTGCCGTGGACCCCATGTTGAAAACACAAAATTCTTGCGTGGCTTTGCTTTCAAATTCAATCGTGTGAGCGGGGCATATTGGAGAGGAAGCGAGAAAAATAAAATGCTTCAAAGAATTTATTTCTATGGCTATTGCGACAAAAAAGATTTGAAAGAACATTTGGCTCAAATCGAAGAGGCAAAACAGCGTGACCATAGAAAAATTGGAAAGGAACTTGGCATATTTATGATTTCCGATGTCGTTGGGAAAGGGTTGCCTTTTTGGTTGCCAAACGGGTTCACTTTGCGAAGAGTGCTTGCCGACTACATCATGGACAAAGAACTTTCTCGTGGCTACAAACATGTTTTAACTCCTGTTTTGGGAAGTAAGGAATTGTATGAAACATCTGGACATTGGGAGCATTATCAAGAAGACATGTTCCCAGCAATGGAAAGAGAGGGAGAAACATATGTTTTGCGTCCTATGAACTGCCCACATCATATGATAATGTTCAAAAACTTTATGCATTCATACAAAGATTTGCCTGTTCGAATTGCTGAATTTGGAAACGACCATCGTTGGGAAGCAAGCGGAACTTTGACTGGAATTGAGAGGGTGAGAGAGTTTTTTCAAAACGATTCACACATATTCTGTCGTCCCGACCAAATCGAACAAGAAGTTCGTGGTGTTATCGACTTGATTTTGGATGTCTACAAAGATTTTGGAATAACAAAATACAAGGTTCGACTTTCACTCCGTGATGAAAACAACAAAGAGAAATACTTTGGAAATGACGCTTTGTGGGAAAAGAGCGAAAATGCGTTGCGAAAAATTTTGACTGATAGCGGGATTGAGTTTTATGAAGCGAAAGGTGAAGCGGCTTTCTATGGTCCAAAAATCGACATCAATATCAAAAGCGCAATTGGACATGATGTGTCGCTTTCAACATGCCAACTTGACTATCAACTTCCTGAAAAGTTTGACCTTGAATATATTGATGAAAACAGTCAAAAGATGAGACCGGTTGTTCTTCACAGGGCTGTATTTGGCTCATTTGACAGATTTATTGCTTATTATCTTGAAGAAACAAAGGGTGTTTTGCCTCTCTGGCTCGCACCTGTGCAAGTCAAGGTTTTGACTCTCACTGACAGAAACAATGAATATGGACATAAGATTGTGCAAGAATTGCGTTCAAACGGCATCCGCACTGAAATTGATGACAGAAATGAAAAGATTGGCTACAAAATTCGTGAGGCAACAAGCATGAAAATTCCATATTTCGTTATTGTTGGTGACAACGAAGAAAATGAGCAAACAATTTCAATTCGTGGGCGTGGCTTTGAAAATAAGAGCGGACTTGCTCTTTCAGACTTTATCGCTCGTCTTAAAGATGAGATTTTGACAAAAAAGAGATAATTTTTCTTCAAATGTCGACAAAATTTTTAATTTATGTTGAAAAATTGTTTTGAATATGATATAACTATATGGTAAGATTAAAAGGAGTCGACATTATGGGAATAAATGGATTTATTATACCAATTGGCGTAATTTTCGTTGTTTTGGTGATGTTGTTTTATTTTAAGTAAAAGGAGAGTTTTTTATGGATATTTTTTATTATGTGTTAGTTGGGGTTCTTATTGTTTTCCTTGTTTATTCTTTATTCGCAATGAATCGCAGAAACAAAAAAGAAAATCAAAGAATGCAAGAGCAGACAAATTCTTTGAAAGTTGGTGACAAAGTCATGACAACAAGCGGTGTCTATGGAACAATCACCGAACTTCTTTTTGACGACACAAAGCAAAGTGTTGTGATTGAAACTGGCGGGAAAATCAAAAGTTATATAACAATTGACGCTTATATGATTTACACTGTTTTCAAGACTGATGAAGAACTTGCAAAAGAAGCGGAAGAAAAAGCAAGACTTGAAGAAGAGAAAAAACAAAAAGAAGAACAAGAAAAGGCTGAAAAAGAAGCGAAAAAAGAAGCAAAGAAACAAAAAGATAAAGAAGACAAAGAATAAAATGAAAAGGCGTGCAAAATTGCATGCTTTTTTGTTCTTATTTTTTCAAAACTCTCATAATTTACTTTGAAAGATTGTTTATTTCTGTCTTTTGGAGGTAATAATGAAATTGAAAGCGTTTGCAAGTGAAGAGAAAAGGGGGCAAGGCAATTTTTCTTGCATTGTGAAAGGCTCTTTGATTGGGCTTTGTGTGTCGCTTGTGGGAATTTTGCTTTTTGCATTTATCTTGAGATTTACAAATATTTCTGACAGCATAATTTCTCCCGTAAATCAAGTCATAAAGGGTGTTAGTATCTTTTTTGGTGTGTTTGTGGGAATGAAAAATCGCAAAAATTTTGGCTTTGTCAATGGGCTTCTTATTGGACTTTTTTTCACGCTAATCGCTTTTTTTGTGTTTTCAGTGTTGGCAGGTCAATTTTGTTTTGATAGGGCATTGCTAAACGATTTGACTTTCGGTTGTGTTATGGGGGCAATCTGTGGCATAATTTGCGTTAATATCAAAAAAAATTGATATTTTAATTGACATTGAACACTCAAAGTATTATACTTAACAAGTATAGGTTTACCTTGTTTACAAAAAAATCTACTTATTAAGAGGAAACAATGTCTAAATTAAATTCGGGTAAGAAAAATTCAATTTTGAATTTCACTGCAATTGTTTTGCTGACTCTCGTTGGTCTTTTTTTGACGGTTGCAAATTTTGTTGTGCCATTCACATCACAAAGATACAATGGTTTTATAAATTCTATTTCACTTGGGCTTGACTTGTCAGGCGGTGTTTCTGCGGTTTATGAATGCAATTTGTCCGCTGACAGCAACACGGACAACCTCGATGAAGCAATTGATGCAACAGTGTCAAGATTGACATCAATGATTACAGAAGACTATAATGAGGCAACAGTTGTCAGACAGGGCGACACAAGAATAAGAATTGAAGTGCCATCTGTCAATGACCCTCAAGAAGTTTTCAACCTTATTGGACAACCAACACCACTTTATATGACACTTTCAGGTGATGCGTCAACTGCGAAAAGATATATCACAGGAAGTGATATATCATCTGTCAATGTTGACTATCAAAAAAATGATGACGGCGAATATGTCTATGGTGTGGCAGTCAAGTTCACTGATGAGGGGACGACTGCATTTGCCAATCTTACAGGAGATGCAGCAAATGGAGATCAAACAATATATATCTATTTGGGTGACCCAGAGGACAGCGAAACAGAAAAATTGACTTTGACTTGCGAAAGCA
>CAZIRI010000023.1:0-12844 GCA_964541815.1 uncultured Lachnospiraceae bacterium | reverse complement strand
GCTTGAACAACCATCGAATGCATGTCCTCCTATACTTGTCACACTGCTTGGAATTGTTATAGATGTCAAACTTGAACATTTGTAGAATACATAATACCCAATGCTTGTGCATTGACTTCCCTCTTCAAATGTGACAGTCTCAAGTTTTGAACAATTTTCGAATGCATAATCTCCTATACTTGTCACACTTGCTGGAATATTGATTAATGTCAGGCTTGAACAATTTTCGAATGCATATTGATTTATACTTGTCACACTCGCTGGTATTGTGATTGATGTCAAACTTGAACAACCATAGAATGCATATTGATTTATGCTTGTGCAGTCTGAATCAATTGTCACACTCGTCGCATCCATATCAACAGGTTTCACAGCAATCTTTTCATCACCATCCACATAGTAAACAACTCCATTGCTCTCAACAAGGTTTGATTCTTCTTCAAGTGATGTATGTTCAATTTTTGCATATCCAAAACCATATCCACCATCATCACTATTTCTTCCTATACTCCAATCAATGTTTGATAAGTTATATACTTCGACCAAATGATAACAATTTTGGAATGCGTGTATTCCTATGTTTGTCACACTTTTTGATATTGTGATTGAGGTCAGACTTGAACACCAATTAAATGCATCAGCTCCAATGCTTGTGCATTGACTTCCCTCTTCGAATGTCACATTTGAGAGTTTTGAACAACCATGGAATGCATAATCTCCAATGCTTGTCACATTCACTGGAATCGTTATAGATACTAAATTTGAACAACCTTGAAACGTTTCCTCTCCTATGCTTGTCACTCCGCTTGGAATATTGATCGAAACCAAACTTGAACAACCAGAGAATGCAGAACTTCCTATGTTTGTCACACCTTTTGGTATCGTGATTGAGGTCAAACTTGAACAATTTTGAAATGCATTGTCATAAATAATTTTACACCCCTCATCTATTTCACAAGACGTTATATCTGTTGTTATTGCACTCATCAATATCACGCATGAATTTTTACTGTTGCCCAGATATTTTGCATTACCACATTCATTAAAAACTAAACTTTTACATCCAGAAAATGCAGAACTTCCTACACTTGTCACTCCGCTTGGAATTGTGATTGATGTCAGGCTTGAACAACCATCGAATGCATGTCCTCCTATACTTGTCACACTGCTTGGAATTGTTATAGATGTCAAACTTGAACAATTTTGAAACGCATTGTCATAAATAATTTTACACCCCTCATCTATTTCACAAGACGTTATATCTGTTGATATTGCACCCATCAATATCACGCATGAATTTTTACTGTTGCCCAGATATATTGCATTATCATCTATGTTATATTCCAAACTTGAACAACCATAAAATGCTTTCTCTCCTATACTTGTTATTCCGCTTGGAATTGAAATTGATGTAAGGTTTGATGAGTAATTGAAGAATGCTCCATCATTTATGCTTGTGCAATCTGAATCAATCACAATCTTTGTTGCATTCATATTCGCCAATCCAATAGCGATTTTTTCATCGCCATCAACATAGTAAGTGACGCCATTGCTTACAACAACTTTGGATTCTTCTTCAAGTGATGTATGTTCAATTTTTGCATATCCAAAACCATATCCACCATCATCACTATTTCTTCCTATACTCCAATCAATGTTTGATAAGTTATATACTTCGACCAAATGAAAATCTTTCTGAAATGCCCCATAAGACATACTTGTCACACTCGCAGGGATTATGATTGATGCCAGATTGCTACCATAAATAGCATAATCTCCAATGCTTGTCACAGTGTCTGGAATCTCCAATCTTACAGCAGTCTCCCCCGCCTCTGTCAAACCAGTAATTCTTGTTTTTGTCTCATCCGAATATTCGAATGCTTCAAGCCATTCCGCATATAAAGTCCTATTCTCCGTAATCTTTGTTATCGCAGAAAAATCTTCATTTTCATACCAACCACCAAAAACATATCCCGCACGAGTTGGTGTCATCAATGTGACATCTTCTCCAACTTTGTATGTTTCTGTCTGTGCTTCTGAGCCATCATTGAAATTGTATGTGACTTTGAAAACTTTTGCATATCTCGCTGTCAGTGTCACATTTCTGTCCAAAGGTGGATTTTCAAAATCAAACAGAGTGTCGCTGTCGCCCTCAAACCACCCCTCAAACTCATACCCCTCTTTCGCTGGTGCCTGTGGAATTTCAATATCTGTGTTTGAGATTTTTTCAATCGTCGATTCTCCAACATTGAAATATATGTAATATTCTTCCTTTCTTCCGCCACGGGACAAAACCGCACCCGTCACGCCCGCCGTGACGGCAAGACTTGTCGCAAGCACAACACCTGCGATCACACCTTTCTTTTTCTTCTTTTTTCCCTCTTCCTTTTGTTTTTCAACCTCGGCTATTTCCATGCCAAATCTCCTTATTTTCAAAAATTTTGCAATCAAATTTGATCGCAATCAAGAGTATTATATCACAAAGAAAAAATTTTACAAAACAAAATGCATTGTAAAATTTTTGAAATTTATTCAAACATTGTCGCAATTTTTTCATTTGCATTGACAAGCAGTTTTTTCAAAAGTGTGTATCTTGTGGCAGTATATTTGTTTGAAACCATGCGTTTGAGATATTGTTTTTCACCCACAATAACAACCATTTTCTTTGCACGGGTGACCGCCGTGTAAATCAAATTTCTTGTCAAAATTATGCTTGGTCCTGCAATTGCTGGAATGATAATTGTGTCAAATTCAGAGCCTTGACTTTTGTGAATTGTGATTGCATACGACAGCGACAAATCAATCAAATCTGGGCGTGTGTAAAGGCATCTTCTGCCGTCTTCAAACATGACAACAACTTCGCATGTCTGCGGGTCAACCGTCTCAATCACCCCAATATCCCCATTAAACACACCTTGCCCCGTTTCTTCTGCGAAAAGACCCTTTTTCTTCCATTCAAGGTCATAGTTGTTTGACATCTGCATAACCTTGTCACCCTCACGGAAAATATTTTGTCCAAATTCAACTTGACGCTTTTGTGGTGACTGCGGATTTATGCAACTTTGCAATTCTTTGTTCAAGTTTTCAATTCCGCAAACTCCCGCTTTCAGTGGTGCAAGCACTTGAATTTGTTGAGGTTCAATCTTCAAAAACTTCGGCAATCTCTTCGTCACCAAATCAATAATCGTGTTTTTAATAATCTCTGGGTCATCTTTGCTTTCAAAAAAGAAATCAAGACTTGTGTTGTCAATCATTGGCATTTTCCCCTCGTTGATAAGGTGTGCGTTTGTGATAATCAAACTCTTTTCATCTTGACGGAAAATCTTTGTCAGCATGCAATATTTTATCACACCACTGTTTAGAATGTCCGCAAGCACATTCCCCGCCCCAACGGATGGCAATTGGTCTTTGTCGCCAACCAAAATAAGTTTGCAATCTCTTGGCAGTGCTTTCAACAAAGAACACATAAGTGCCACATCAACCATTGACATTTCATCGACAATCACCACATCAGTTTTGAGCGGATTTGATTGATTATGCACAAAAAATGATTGTTCGGACTGAATTTGGCTCACTTCCAAAAGTCTGTGAATAGTTTTCGCTTCCTTTCCCGTGCTGTCGCTCATTCTTTTCGCTGCTCGCCCCGTTGGTGCAGCCAAAGAAACTGTTTTTTGCCTGTTTGACAAAATTTCCAAAATACACTTAATAATTGTCGTTTTTCCCGTTCCAGGTCCGCCAGTGATAACAAAAACTCCATTATTTATTGCCCCAACAACCGCATTTTTTTGCTCTTCGTGCAATTGAATGTGATTGTGCTGTTCAAACAGTTGAATTTCCTCCAAAACATCTTCTTCACCCTCTTCTTTTTGGCAATTTGCAAGCCACACAAGTTTTTGTGCAATGGAATTTTCATAATAATAATATCTCGACAGCATGACAATTTCAATTTCATCAACCCATGTCGTGACTGCGGTTTTGTCAAATGTCAAACTGTCAAATGCTTCTTTGTATTTCTCTTCATTTGCTTCATATGGCAAATCAAGAGCCTTTTCCGTCTCTTCAAAAAGCATAAGTTTTGGAAGATATGTGTTCCCATTCTTCTCACAAGATGTCTTCAAAATGTGGATAAGTCCCGCCCTTATTCTGAACAAACTGTCATTTGGAATGCCTGCATTTTGTGCGATTTTATCTGCGGACAAAAATCCAATCCCATCAACATCTTCAACAAGTTTATATGGGTTGTTTTTGACAATTTCGGTCGTCTTTTCCTTGTATATATTGTATATTTTCAATGCCATATTTGTTGAAATATTAAACCCTTGCAAAAAGATAATAGTGTTCTGCACTTCTCTGTGCTCTTTGAACGAAAAACCTATTTCAATCGATTTTTTCTCGCTTATTCCCGCAATTTGCGACAATTTTTGAGGTGTGTATTCAAGCACATCAAGAGTTTGCTCTCCAAAAGCGTCAACTATCTTTTTTGCCGTTATCGGTCCAACACCTTTGATAAGTCCACTGCCCAAATATTTCTCAATGCCCTCAATAGATTTTGGCATGGAAATTTCATATGTTTCAAAAACATACTGCACGCCATATTTTGTCTTTTCAAATCTGCCATTCAAGGTCACCATTGAGCCAACTTGAACATCAACAAACTTGCCAACGACAGTGACAATTGCATCATCTTTTTCAAGGTGTGCAACGGTGTAGCCATTCTCATCATTTCTATAAACTATACTTTCTATTGTTCCAACTAATGCCATAGTCATATTTTAATAACTTTTTCAATAAAAAGCAAGCAAAACACTTGCAAAAAAAATTTGGTTTGAATATAATAAACAAGTATGAAAAATATAGAAAAACTTCTTGAAATTGAAGCACTGACAGAAAACCTGACAAAGCATCTGGCAAACAACAATCTTTTGAAAATAAAAGTATTGTATTTTATCTCACAATATGAAAACCTTTCAGTTGGAATGATAATTGACAAACTTGGCTTAAAAAAATCAAATTTTGCTCTTATGACAAAGGAACTAGAATTGGACGGCTTTATTTATTCAAAACAAGGAGAAATCGACAAGCGTTGTCGAATGCTGTTTCTCACTGAAAAAGGAAAGAAAGAACTTTCTTCATTTATTCGATCGCTTGACAACTATTTTGAAGAAAAAAACACAGAAGTTGAAAATGCAATCGGCACACTCACAACTTATTTGAATAAAAAAATCTAGGAGATAAATTATGTTAAAATTCTACAATTCACTGACAAGAACAAAGGAAGAATTTGTTCCAAAAGACAAAAATCATGTAAAAATGTATTCTTGTGGCCCAACAGTTTATGCATATCCACACATTGGAAATTATCGTGCATATCTATTTATGGACAACATTCGAAGAGTTTTGAAATACAATGGCTTCCACATTGACGGCGTGATGAACATCACCGATGTCGGACATCTCACAAGCGATGCTGATGAGGGCGAAGATAAAATGCTTGTTGCAAGCAAAAAAGAAAACAAGTCACCTTGGGAAATCGCTGAATATTACACAAAAATTTTTATGAACGATTTGCACACACTCAATATTGACATTCCCGAAAAAATCGTACCAGCAACTTCCGTTATCAATGACATGATTGAATTTGTCAAAGTGCTTATTGAAAAAGGCTATGCATATGAAACAAGCAAAGGAATTTATTTTGACATCCAAAAGTTTGAAGAATATGGCAAACTTGGCGGAATGAATATCAAAGAAAAACTCGCTGGTGCAAGAATTGCTGTTGATGATGAAAAAAGAAGCCCATATGATTTCGTTCTGTGGGTGAAAGCGCCAAAAGAACACATCATGCAATGGGACAGCCCTTGGGGAAAGGGTTATCCAGGGTGGCACATCGAATGCTCTGTGATTGGCGACAAATATCTTGGAGAATATATCGACATTCACACAGGCGGAGTTGACCACAAACCCGTTCACCACGAAAACGAAATTGCCCAATCAAATTGCAGGCACGGACATCAAGTTGTGAAGACTTGGATGCACCTTGAATTTTTGCAAATAGATGGTGGAAAAATGAGCAAAAGTCATGGAAACACCTACACAATCGAATATTTACTTCAAAAGGGCTATTCGGCAAATGATATAAGGTTTTTCTATTTTCTTGCACATTATTCAAAACAACAAATTTTCACTTTTGAATCGCTCGATATGGCAAAAAATACACTAAAAACAATCAAAAATTTGCTCAACGAACACAAAAACGGCACAAACAAAGTCGACACGAAAATATATGAAGATGAATTTCTTGAAAGCGTGAATAACGACTTAAACATGCCAAAAGCGATCGCTGTTGTGCAAAAAATGTTGAAAGAACCACGCAGTCAGGATGTGTATAAAACATTTGAAAAGTTCAATCAAATTTTGGGACTTAATTTCGAAGATGAAAATTTCCCACAACAAGTGAAAGATTTGGCAGAGCAAAGAGTTCTCGCAAAGAAAAACAAAGACTTTTCTCTTGCCGATTCACTCCGTGGACAAATCGAAGAATTGGGATATGAAGTGAAAGACACCCGCACAGGATATGAGATTTTGAAAAAATAAAATCATTCTTTTTTGCAGGATTTTTGCAAAAGCAATGAAGAAATCGAACACAAAACTTGCGACAAGAAATTTTTAAGTTCGACAATTTCATCGACTGTCAAGCCATGCGAAAGTTCCATGGCAAGAGCGGTCGCAAGCAAAACACTCTCTTCATCATTTCTCACACAAAAATATATTCAAAAATCAAAAAAAATGTCAAAAATTTCACAATTTTTGGCATTTTTTATACATTTCAACAAATTCTTCAAGCGACAAAGTCTCCGCCCGCCTGCTCAAAAATTTTTCATCAAAGACAGTCTTTAACTTGTTTTTGTCATAAATTGCACCCAAATTATTGAGCAAGGTTTTTCTTCTCATCGCAAAAGATGCTTTGACAATTTTTGAAAATTCTTTGCTGTCAACATCTTCAAATTTTCTTTTGAGTTTTATGTGCAAAATTGCAGAATCAACATTTGGTTCTGGAAAAAACATCTTTCTGTCGACAATTCTTGTTGTCTTTGGCTCGCCATAAAATTGAGTCATAACAGTCAAAATTCCATAGTCCTTTCCGCCAACTTTTGAACAGACTCTTTCCGCAACTTCTTTCTGCACCATAATCGTCAAACTGTCAAGTTTTGTCGCCCCTTCCAAAAAGCGAAAAATGATTGGCGTGGTGATGTAATATGGCAAATTTGCAACAACTTTGTATGTCCCGTCAAACTTTTTTTCAATCTCATTCATAGGAAAGTCCATGAAATCGCCAAAAACAAATTCAACATTTGGCAAGTTTAATTCAGTCAAAGTTTCTTTCAAATCGTTGTCAATCTCAAACGAAACAACCTTTCTCCCCTTTTGAGAAAGCACTTGCGTCAAACTTCCCGCACCCGCTCCAATTTCAAGCATATCAGTTTCTTTCGAAACACCCGCATCATCAGCAATGGCATTCAACAAATTTTTGTCACTAATGAAATTTTGACCATACTTTTTCTTAAAAACAAAATCTTTCATATTCCAAACAACCTTTTTGCATTTTCAGTTGAAATTTTTGCAACTTCTTCAATCGAAATGCCTTTAATTTTTGCAATTTTATCCGCCACATAAACAACATTTTTTGGCTCGTTTCTTTTCCCTCGGAATGGCTCTGGACTTAAATATGGACAGTCTGTTTCAAGCATAATTCTATCAAGCGGAAGACTTTTCACGACTTCAACAATCGTTTTTGCATTTTTGAAAGTGACAACACCGCCAATCGAAAAAGAAAAACCCATTTCAGCCAAAATTTTTGCCGACTCAACACTGCCACCGAAACAATGCAAAATCCCACGCATATTTGGAAGATGATTTTTCAACACTTCAATTGTGTCACCCATTGCATCACGAGAATGCACAACAATAGGTTTTTTGACACGATTTGCAATTTCAATTTGCTTCACAAAAATCTCTTTTTGCAATTCTTTGTTGTCATCTTTCCAATGATAATCAAGCCCAATTTCTCCAATTGCAACAACTTTTTTATCTTTTGCAAGTTCTTGAATTTGAGCCAAAGATTTCTCATCCGCAACTTCCACATTTTCAGGATGTATCCCAACATTTGCATAGACATTATCAAACTTTTTTGAAAGTTCAATTGCGTCAAGAGAAGATGCAATGTCGCAAGAGGAACAAACCATTTTTGTCACCCCAGAGTCAATCGCACGCTGAACAACACTTTCAATTTCACTTTTTTCATAGGCACTGTCAGAAATATGCCCATGCACATCAATCATTTCCATAACAAAATGATACACTTTTTCGCAAACTCTGTCAAGCAAACAAATTATTTCAACTTGACAAAATCAAACACCAAAATTCAATTTATTTCTTGCAACAGCACAGACATACACACTTTTCACTCTTTTATAGACAAGTTTTGAGCAAGCGTTGACCGTTGCACAAGATGTTATAATATCGTCCACAATCAAAATGGAAGATTTCCTTTTCAATTTCATGGGCAAAAGAGCATACATGCCGTCAACATTTTCTTGTCTTTCCTTGTATGTTGAAAACTTTTGCATTTTTCCATCAAATTTTTTCGTGAAAATTTCCTGAACGGGCAAATTCATCAATTTTGAAAGTTCTTCCGCCAGCAATTTCGCTTGATTAAATCCCCTTCGCTTCAATTTCTTTTTTGTCATCGGAACAAAGGTGATAAAATCAAATTCAAGTCCACTTCTTTTTATCTCATCAAAAATATACTTTGAGAAAAATTCCGCACGCCAACGCTGATTTGAATCTTTATATCCCAAAATCGCCTTGCGAACTTTTCCGCTGTAAACAAATGGACAAAACGCTTTTTTGAAATATCTTTTGTTCTTTTGGCAAATATCACAAATTTTTGCCTCATTTGAAATTGGATGACTGCAAATTCCGCACTTATTCTCATTGTTAAATGGCAAATCATTTTCGCATTCTTCACAAATCATTTTATTTTCAAAATCAGGAACATCATTATTGCAAAAGACACATTTTATATTTTTAGGAAAAAGTAAATCGACTGCTTTTCCGCCAATTTTCTTCAAAAATGCAACAAATTTCCCTTTTTCTTTCTTCATAATCACAAAAAGATTATCACTAAAAGGCACATTTTGTCAAACAAAACAAAAAATTCCAAAAAAAATCTAAAAATCGCTTGACATCTCGTTTGCAGTTATATTATAATCATTTTGTCAATTTTATTGTGGCCCCGTGGTCAAGAGGTTTAAGACACCGCCCTTTCACGGCGGTATCATGGGTTCGAATCCCGTCGGGGTCACCACTTTTGGATGAACAGAGTTTTCTGTTCATCTTTTTTTGTCCTTTCACAAGCAAAGCGAAATATCATTTTTCATTAAATTAAACAAAAAAAGAAGAGTTTTCAAACTCTTCCTTATTTTCCGCAACAATTTTTGTATTTCTTTCCGCTTCCACATGGGCAAGGTTCATTCCTTCCAACAACCGTCCCGCTGTTTACTCTTGTTGATGATTCTGGCGAATTTGTTTGTATGTTTGTTGTTTGAACGCCAACAACTCTTGTTTGCACATTTGGATTTCTCACTTCGATTGTTGTGTTAAGCAAAACGACACAAACAGTTTTTCTGATTTTTTCAATCATATTGTCAAACATCTTGTATGCTTCTCTCTTGTATTCAATAATTGGGTCAACATTTCCAAATCCACGAGCGAAAATTTCATTTTTAAGTGTCGTCATATCGTCAATATGATTCATCCAATTTGAGTCAACAACTTTGAGCATAACAAATCTTTCAATGTTTTCAAAATCAATTCCAAGTTTGCCCGCTTCCATCATTCTGTCGTTGTATCTCTTCTTAACAAGGTCATAAATCACCCTTTCAAATTCCGCTCTGTCCATTCCTTCGCAGAATTCTTCACTCACAATGTTTGCCCCTTTTTCAATCAAGCCATTTTCAAGTTCCTGATTTATCTTTGCAAAATCCCAATCAAAGAATGGTTTTTCATCGTCGACACACTTGTCACAAAACAAACTTACAATGTCTGGAAGCATACTCATAATTTTTTCATGAACATCAATTCCGTCCAAAATTTCATTTCTTTCTTTGTAGATAACTTCTCTTTGTGCATTCATGACATCGTCAAACTGCAAAACAGTTTTTCTTATGCCAAAATTTTGAATTTCGATTTTCTTTTGAGCACCCTCAATTTGTTTTGAAAGTATTTTCATTTGAATTGGTGTGTCATCTGGAAGTTTGAAGAATGTTGCAATTTTTTTCATTCTATCGCCACCAAATCGTCTTATCAAATCATCTTCAAGCGACAAGAAGAAAACACTCGACCCTGGGTCGCCTTGACGAGAAGCACGCCCACGCAACTGATTGTCAATTCTTCGAGATTCGTGACGCTCCGTTCCGATGATATGAAGTCCGCCCAATGCCTGAACTTCTGCCTTTTCTGCATCCGTGGTCTCTTTGTAGATTGCATACAACTCTTTGAATCTCTCTCTCGCTTTGTTCATATCAGCATCGTCAACATAGTTGAATGCTGTCGCATAGGAAATTTGCTCTTCGGTGTATTTTTCGTCTTTCATTTGCTTCTTTGCCATAAATTCAGCATTTCCGCCAAGCAAAATATCCGTTCCACGACCTGCCATGTTTGTTGCAATTGTCACAGAACCCTTTCGCCCTGCCTGTGCAATGATTTGGCTTTCTTGTTCGTGATTTTTCGCATTCAAAACATTGTGTTTTATTCCACTTTCTTTGAGTGCTTTTGAAATCAACTCACTTTTTTCAATCGTGATAGTGCCGACCAAAATAGGTTGCCCAACTTCATTTCTTCGCTTTATTTCTTCAATTATCGCCCTAATTTTTCCTTGTTCAGTTGTGAAAACTGCATCTGGCTCATCTTTTCGAATATTTGGTCTGTTTGTTGGAATTGTCACAACGTCAAGTTTGTAGATTGTGTTAAATTCGCCCTCTTCCGTCTTTGCTGTTCCAGTCATTCCTGACAATTTTTTGTATATTCTGAAAAAGTTTTGGAATGTGATAGTTGCAAGAGTTTTGTTTTCATTTTTGATTTCAACACCCTCTTTTGCTTCAATCGCCTGGTGCAACCCGTCATTGTATCTTCTGCCTGGCATCAAACGACCTGTAAATTCATCGACAATGACAACTTCGCCGTCTTTGACAATGTAGTTTTCATCCAAAAACATAACAAAATTTGCTTTCAATGCATTGTTGATGTAGTGGTTAAGTTCGATGTTGTCAATATCGGACAGGTTTTCAAGATGATAAAATTTCTCCGCTTTTTCAACACCGCTTTCAGTCAAATTGATTGCCTTTGTCTTCTCGTCTTTTTCATAGTCATCCGCAGTCAATCTCTGCACAAATTTTTGTGCTTTGACATAGTCATCACTTGATTTCATTCCGCCACCAGAAATAATCAGTGGTGTTCTTGCCTCATCAATCAAAATTGAGTCGACTTCGTCCACGATTGCAAAGTTGTATCCCCTTTGGAATCGTTGTTCTTTTCGAATTGCCATATTATCACGAAGATAATCAAAGCCAAATGCATTGTTTGTTCCATAAGTTATATCCGCATTGTATGCATCACGCTTTGCTTTTTCGTCCATTTCCGCAACAACACATCCAACAGAAAGCCCCAAAAATTTGTATACTTTTCCCATCCATTCAGCGTCACGCTTTGCCAAATATTCATTGACAGTCACCACATGAACGCCAAGTCCCGAAATTGCATTCAAATATGCGGGCAAAGTTGCGACCAAAGTTTTTCCTTCACCCGTTGCCATTTCAGCGATACGCCCTTGATGAATTGCGATTCCGCCCAAAATTTGAACATAGAAATGACGCATATTCAAAACTCTATCAGACGCTTCTCTCATAACAGCAAAAGCCTCTGGGAGCATATCATTCAAACTTTCTCCATTTTGATATCTTTGTTTGAAATCCGCCGTGCATTCTCTCAACTGCTCATCAGTGTATGTTTTGTATTTTTCTTCAAGTTCCATCACCTTGTCAGCGATTTTGCCCAATTTTTTCACTTGTGCTTTGTTTTGATTTCCAAAAAGTCCCATTTCATTCTCCTAAAACATGCCAAAAAAGCCCTTTTTGACATATAACTATGGACAATAATAGCAAAAAAAATTAAAAAAAACAACTCTTTTCTCAAAATTTATAAAATCAACTCACATATTTACACTTTTTCTCTCACAAACCCGCCTTTTTTGATAATAATTCTTTTATATTTCAAATATTGTTGACTTTTATTTGTGAAAATGATAAAATAAAATCGAATTTTTATGCGAAAAAAAATAGAGGTGAGTTATGGCAAAAGCGGACAAGCAAATTCAAAAATTGAGAGCATATGTGGAATCGATGGGAATAACAATTCCAAACAAATTCAAATCGCCTTTGAATATCAACGGAAATGATTACAAGTCTCCTGATGAAGTATTTAACGATTTCTTCAAGGCAGGCACAAATCTAGACTCCGTTGCACAGCAATATGGGAGGATGTATTATCTTCTACCAACTGCTCAAAGAAAAGATAAATTTAAGTATTCAAATGACCTCACCACAAGGTGTCGACAATTTTTTTTCTTGGATATTTTGAATTCACCCAAATCACTCACACAAAATCGCTTAGATATGGCGAGCAGTGCCACAAACAACATAGAAAATCTTGCTGAATTGTCAAAGGCACATATGTTTTGCAATTTCCCTTCACGCAAGATTGCTTTCAAAAATTTTTGCGATGCTCG
>CAZIRI010000022.1:0-15429 GCA_964541815.1 uncultured Lachnospiraceae bacterium | reverse complement strand
ACTTAATCCCGGAAAAATTTTATACAGCTATAAGGATTACACGTTTTTCTATCTGCTGGAACTGGCGCTTCAAAAGGAACAAGCTGAGAATTTGTGTGCACCTGAACTAATTCAATTACTGAATTATTGTAAAGAAAATGGGCCAGATTTGTATGAAACGCTGTGCGTCTATCTTGATTGTCGCCGAAATAAAGCAAAAACAGCGAAAGAACTCTTTATCCACTTAAATACGGCTAAATATAGGCTGGCTCAGATCACTGAGATTCTCGGTGTCGACATTGAAAATGATGATATAAAAGATGTTGACATTTTGATTGAAGACGGAAAAATTGTTTCCTTTGAAAAAAGAAATGACTTTTTTGGAGAAACAATTGACCTTGAAGACAATTTTGTTTTGCCATGCTTTGTCAATTCATTTTGTGACAGTGTTTCGGCATTTGAAAAGAACTTCTCTGACGGCGTTCCTGATGATTTAAGGGGCTTGTGTGGGCAATATTTGTTGCAACAAAATGTTTTTGCAGGTGCTGTCACAGTCAACGATATTTCCGTGCAGAAACTTGGCAGTTTGCTTCTTGAAAATGTTCAAGACCTTGAAGAAACGCAACTTTCGAGCATTTGTGATGATTGTGCAAAACGAAATTTGAAGTTGTTTATGAAAGTTGGTTTGAATTTGGACGAACTAGGCACTGTTGACAAAAAATTTGGCAAAATGGAAATGGAAGTGCTTGAAGATTTTGGATTATTGGACAGGAAAGCAGTTGTCGTGGGTGGGAATTGCTTTGAAAAAGATGAATGGCAAATCTTGAAAAATTATGAGGTTCCAGTTGTCTTAACTCCGATTGAAGATGGCTTGTGTGGCAGAAGATTGACAAATCTTGTCACATTGAAAAATATGGGTTTTGAAATTGGTGTTGGGAGTGGAAATTTGACACATATTGATTTTTTTGAGCATGCAAGACATTTGCTTATGTGCCAAAGAAGTTCCTATGAAGACAAGGATATTTTGAGTGAAGCGGATGTTTTGAAAATTGTTATGCAGGGAAATGTGCTTGGAGTGAAAAATGCTGTTGAGATTGGTGCAAAAGCAAATTTCATTGTTGTCAATGACAAATCAAACACTTTTGACAGCGTTGTTGAAGACATTGTGTGGACAAAATCGACAAAAGATGTTCTTATGACCGTCTTTAATGGTGTAATTTTGCAGAAAAATGGCAAAATCCTTATGCAAAACCTGACTGAATGTGATAAAATAATTGATGTGATACAACAAAGAAGGAGAAATTTAAGATGACTATACAAGAAAGATTGACAAGCGAATTTGGGCTTAGAGCGGATTATGCAAAAAACATAATCGACCTTATTGACGAGGGGAACACAATTCCTTTTATCGCTCGATATAGAAAGGAAATGCATGGCTCTTGCGATGACCAAGTTTTGAGAGAGTTTGCCGATAGATTGAAATATTTAAGAAATTTGGATGAAGAAAAAGAGAAAGTTCAAAAAACAATCACAGAGCAAGGAAAGTGGACGGAAGAACTTGCGACCGCTCTTGCAGAAGCGATGACAATGACGGAAGTGGAAGATATTTATCGACCATACAAGCCAAAGAGAAAGACAAGAGCATCTGTTGCCATTGCAAATGGATTGGAACCTCTTGCCGACATTTTGCAAGCACAATCAAAGCAAAATGTTGTTTTGGAAGAGGCAAAGAAATATATCACCGAAGATGTTCCAACTGTTGAAGATGCAATCGCTGGGGCAAAAGATATCATTGCGGAGAGAATTTCAGATTCCGCTGACCTGAGAAAAGAGTTGAGAGATATAATTGCATCAAAGGCATTTATTCAATGCACTCTTCTTGAAAATGAAAACAATTTGACTTATGAAACTTATGCAAACTTCAAGCAAGAAGTGAAATCTTTGCCAAGTCATAGGATTTTGGCGATAAATCGTGGAGAAAACGAAAAGTGCTTGAAAGTTGAAATTGTTATTGATGAAAAATTGACAAAACCTGTCATTGAAAAAGCGTTCAAAAAGGACAATGAAGATACAAACACTCTTATGGACGAAACAATTGCTGATGCATATGATAGATTGCTTTTCCCAGCGCTTGAAAGAGAGTGCCGAAACAATTTGACGGAAGTTGCAAGTGAGCAGGCAATCAAAATGTTTGAAGTGAATTTGAGACCTCTTCTTTTGGAATCCCCACTAAAAAACAATATAATTCTTGGGTTTGACCCTGGATATCACAATGGTTGCAAAATTGCAGTTATTGACAAAAAAGGTGATGTTTTGGATACCACTGTTGTTTATCCAACTCCACCACGCTCAAAGACGGAAGAAGCAATGGAGAAACTTAAATCAATGATTGAAAAGAACAATGTTGATATCATTGCGATTGGAAACGGAACTGCTTCAAAAGAATCTGAAATTTTTGTCGCAGAACTCATCAAACATGTGAATAGACCTGTGAGTTATGCAATTGTGAGTGAGGCGGGAGCATCAGTTTATTCTGCTTCAAAGTTGGCAGCGGAAGAATTTCCTGATTATGATGTCAATTTGAGAAGTGCCGTGTCAATTGCAAGAAGATTGCAAGACCCACTTGCTGAACTTATCAAAATTGATGTGAAGTCTATTGGTGTTGGGCAATATCAACACGATATGCCACAAAAGCGACTGACTGAGGTGTTGACGGGTGTTGTTGAAGATTGTGTAAACAGCGTCGGAGTTGACCTTAACACCGCTTCTCCAAGTTTGTTGTCATATGTTTCTGGGCTTAACAAGTCCATTGCAAACAACATCGTCACATACAGAGCAAAAAACAAGAGTTTCAAGTCAAGAGAAGAACTTTTGAAAGTTGCAAAGTTGGGACCAAAAGCATATGAGCAATGTGCGGGATTTTTGCGTGTGGTTGGCGGAGATAATGTGCTTGACAACACTGCCGTTCACCCAGAAAGTTATGATGCGACAAAAAAACTTCTCAAAATTTTCAATCTTACTGAAGACGATGTGAAAAACAACAACCTTTCAATGCTTCCACAGTTGATTCAAGAAAAAGGTGAGAGCAAGGTTGCGGAAGAGTGTGGAATTGGTGTTCCAACACTAAATGATATCACATCCGAACTTTTGAAACCTGGTCGTGATATTCGTGAATCAATGCCAAAACCTGTGCTTCGAAGTGATGTCATTCACATGGAAGATTTGAAAGAAGGAATGACTTTCAAAGGTGTTGTGAGAAATGTTGTTGATTTTGGTGCTTTTGTTGATATTGGAGTGCATCAAGACGGGCTTGTTCATATTTCACAACTTTCAGAAGGCTTTGTGAAACATCCAAGCGACGTTGTGAAAGTTGGCGATATTGTTGATGTCAAAGTTTTGTCAGTAGATTTGCCAAAAAAGAGAATTTCTCTCACAATGAAAGGCATTGAAAAAGATGGAGAATAAGGGCGAAATCTGCCCAAAATGCCACACTTCTGTCAAAGAAATTTTGGAAACGGGATTTGTGGGCTGTGAAGAGTGCTATAAATTGGCGGGTGTGCAAAAAGCAGTCGACAAACTTTTTGCGGGCAAAGTTTACAAACATGATTAAGGGCGAGTATGAGCGAAAATATTGATAGAATCGCAATTTCTTCAAGAATTAGGTTGGGCAGAAATGTGTCTGGCTTTAATTTTTTTACAAAATTAAGGAATGAAGATGATGCAAATTTTATCATTGATTCCGTTTCAAATGCGATAAAAGATTTTGATGATTTTGATATTTTGCGACTTAAAAATTTGTCGCTGAATGAGTGCAGTGCATTGCTTGAAAGGCACTTGATAAGCAAGGAACTTATTGAAAATAAGGATATTTCCGCTGTTGCGATAAGTCCAGATGAACATCTTTTTATCATGATAAATGAAGAAGACCATATAAGAGAACAATCGATTTTTGACGGATTTAATTTGTATAAGCCATATATCAACATAAAAAAATTGGACAAATTGATTTTGGATAATCTTGATATTTCTTTTTCGAGCAAATATGGATTTTTGACATCAAGCCCCGCAAATTTGGGGACAGCAATGCGAGCATCGGTTATGATGTTTTTGCCAGCGATTGAAGCGAATGGCGACATTGAATTTGTCAAAAAAGAAGCGAGAAAAAGTGGTTTCACTGTCAGAGGAAGTTATGGTGAAGGCTCAAAAAACATTGGCAGTTTTTATCAAATTTCAAATCAAAATTCGCTTGGGATGAATGAAAAGGAAATTTTGCAAAGCGTGACTGAATATGTAAATTCGGTGATTGAAATGGAAATTTCCGCAAGGGAAGATATCTTGGCGAGAAATCATGACAAACTGATTGATGAAATCTTCCGTGATTATGGGATTTTGAAAGAGTGTAAACTTTTGGACGAAAAAGAGATGTTCGCACTTTTGTCAAGGTTGCGATTTGGTGCGGGGCTTGAATTTTTGGAAATTTTGGATTATAAAGCATTTGACCGCCTTTTTGTTGAGGGTTGCAGTGCGAATTTGAAAGAAATTGAAATTATTTCGCAAAATATGCAGGAAAATGAGGTGCGAAGTCAATATATATCTAGGAAAGTGAAAGAATTGGTTCAAAAATTCGACTAACTTTCGAATTTCTATAAAGGGGGTTTATATATGGCTATAAATAATAGATTATTTTCAGATGGAATTGAAAAAGTTATAAAAAATGCGAGCAAAATCGCACTCCGCTTTGGCAGTAATTTGGTCGGAACAGAACATATTTTGTATGGGCTTGCAAGTGTCAAGGAATGCACCGCATCAAAGATTTTGAGCAGTTTTGGTGTGACGGAACAGGCATTGTTTGAACTTTTTGAGGGTTCTGCAAATGGTGTTGCCTTGTTTGGAAATGTTGAATTGACACCTCGTTCGAAAGAGTTGTTCCAAATCGCACAGCAAATTGCAATGGATTTGGGGCATTCGTTTATTGGAACGGAACATTTGCTCCTTGCAATTTTGTCAAACAAGAGTTGTTATGCAACAAAAATGCTTGAAAATTTGTTCGGTGTGAATGTTGAAGACATGAAAAATAAGTTGCTCGACTCTTTGCAAATTGAAAAAAATGGCGAGGCAAAATCGGGTGAAGATGGTGCAAATTCGCAAGTTGGCAGTAAATTGCCTGAAAAATTGCTGGAAATGGGGAGTGATATCACATTGAAAGCAAAACAACACAAACTTGACCCTGTTATTGGGCGTGAAGAAGAAATTCAAAGGGTTATTGAAATTTTGTGTCGAAAGACAAAAAACAATCCTTGTTTGATTGGTGAGGCGGGTGTCGGAAAAACGGCTGTTGTTGAGGGGCTTGCACAAGCAATTGTGAGCGGTGATGTTCCTGAAGAAATCAAGGATAAAACCGTCTATTCGCTTGAAATTGGCGGGCTTATGGCAGGCACAAAGTATCGTGGACAAATGGAAGAAAGACTTAAAGACACGATTGAAACAATCATTCAAGATGGAAATATCATTGTCTTTATAGATGAAATTCACACACTTGCACAAGCAGGCTCGAAAGACGGGGAAACAAGTCCTGCGGACATGTTGAAACCTTATTTGGCTCGTGGTGAATTGCAAACAATTGGTGCAACAACGACTGACGAATATAGAAAATATATAGAAAAAGACAAGGCTCTTGAAAGAAGATTTCAACCAGTTATGGTCAATCCGCCATCCATTGAGCAAACTATTCAAATTTTGAAAGGTTTGAAAGACACATACGAAGCGTTCCACAAAATTATAATCACAAATGAAGCAATTGAGGCGGCAGCAAACTTGTCAGACAGATATATCACAGACAGAAGTTTGCCAGACAAGGCGATTGATTTGATTGATGAAGCATGCTCAAAGGCAAAAGTCAATTTCACTCTCAAACCTCAAAAAGTGCGTGATTTGGAAGAGAAAATGCGTGGACTTTCAGCAAATCGAGATGAGGCATCTCTGCAAAGAAATTATGAAAAAGCAGCGAAATTGCAATCTGAAATTGTGAAAATTGAAGACGAAATCAAAAAATACGACAAAGATGTTGTGAAAAGACACAACAGCGGGCAAATTGGAGAAAAAGAAATTGCTGAGGTTGTTTCAAAGTGGACGGGAATCCCTGTGACAAAACTCACGGAGGGAGAAAAAGAAAAACTTATCCACTTGGAAGAAATTTTGCACAAGAGAGTTGTTGGGCAAGATGATGCCATAACTGCTGTTGCAAAGGCAATTAGGCGTTCAAGAGTTGGCTTGCAAGATTCGAAAAGACCAATCGGCTCTTTCTTGTTTATGGGGCCAACGGGAGTTGGAAAGACTGAACTTTCAAAAGCAATTGCGGAAGCAATGTTTGACAACGAGAACAACATTATTCGAATTGATATGAGCGAATATATGGAAAGTCACACCGTGTCAAAGTTGATTGGAGCACCTCCAGGATATGTTGGATTTGATGATGGTGGACAACTGACGGAGCAAGTCCGAAGACGACCATACAGCGTCATTTTGTTTGATGAAGTTGAAAAAGCACATCCAGAAGTTTTGAATGCACTTTTGCAAATTCTTGATGACGGAAGATTGACGGATGGTCAAGGGCGAACAGTCAATTTCAAAAACACAATTATCATCATGACGAGCAATATTGGTGCAAACGAAATTAGACAACAAAAGCACTTGGGCTTTGGCGAGAAAGACGAAACAATTACATCACGAGATATATACATGGACGCCTTGAAGAAAAAGTTTAAGCCAGAACTTATAAACAGAATTGATGTTATTTGCATATTTGAGTCACTTTCAAAACAAGATTTGATGAAAATTGCAAAGGTGTTGATTGCAGGGATAAACAAAGGTTTGGCATCAAAAGGTTTGCAAATTTGTGTTGACCCAAAGGCGATAGAATATATTGTTGCAAAGGGTTCGAATGCGATATATGGTGCAAGACCGTTGAAGAGATTTATTGAGCAAGAAATTGAAGATAGAATTGCTGAAAAAATCTTGCTTGGAGAACTCCCTGACAAAGGAACAATCGTTGTTTTGCTTGAAGGTGATAAACTTGTGTTTGAAACTGAAAAATAATGCAAAATCATTTGGAGTTTTTGGAATTATTTGTTAAAATAGTGGTCGAAAGGAGAGGAAAATTATGGTAATTTCATTTGTTGAAAAAAAATACAAAATTGCTGACAGATTTAAGTCTGTCATCACAGAAAAACTTTGCAGGCTTGACAAGTATTTTCCAGAGGAGGCAAATGCAAGAGTTGTTGCTTCATCACAAAACAAGATTGAAAAACTTGAAATAAGCATCATAAGCAAGGGTGTGTTGTATCGTGCGGAAGTTTCTGGAAACAACAACTATGACAACATCGACCTTGTTTTGCCAAAATTGGAAAAACAAATTGTGAGAAGCAAGCAAAAGGCAAAAACTGCAAACTTGAAGCAAGGTTCTACGAAAAAGGCAGGCTTGACCTATGAGTTTTTGGACAATGCTCCAAACAATGATTGGGGCACAGTTGCAAAAACAAAGACTTTTGACCTTGACCCTATCACAGTTGAGGACGCAAAGGACGCTTTGGAAAGAACTGACCATTCATTCTATGTTTTCTTGAATGTGAAAACAGGAAAAGTTAACATTCTCTACAAGAGAAAAGATGCTCACTTTGGACTTATTGAAGTGAATTACTAATTTTTGATAAAAATTGAAAAAACAAACATAATAGAGTTGTGAAAAAATATCTTTTTGTGGCTCTATGTGTTTGTTTTTCTTTTTTTATTTGTGGGTGCGAGGAAGTGAAGGCTCTTCGAGTTGCATCGATAAATGATATAACTGCGGGACAAAATTATTCAATCAAAGTCGTTTTGGAAGATGATGAAAGAATGTCAGAAAAGTATGTTGATTTGCAAATTCGCTCAAATAAAGACAACTTGATTCTTGATTTTTCACAAGAGGGTGAAAAAGGAAATCTTTTGACAATTGAAGAAAAGGACAGTTGGTATAATTTGACATATCTAATCAGCCAAAATTCAGAAAAAAGCGAAAAATATCAAAAATATGATGATTTTGGTGCAAAAATATTCAATTTTTCAACAAATTTTGATGCAAAATTGACTTTTCGGGTTGTTGTTGGTGATGTTGTCACGAATGAAAAAACGAGCGAGGAAATTTTTATTTTGAGTGAGGATGTGTCAAAAGAAGTTTGTGTGGATGTAAAAAACTAGAAAACTCTTGGAAATTTGTTAAAACATTTTTATTTTTTTGGGAAATATATTATAATTTATGTGATGATAAATTTTAAGCAAGTTAAAATTTATATTTGCTAAACGCAAACCCACAAATAGATTGTGGCATCACAAATTGTATGAACATCAGGCATATGAAAATAATGCGGTGCATTGCTTTCCTCTGCCTTCCGATGATATAATTTATGTGATGATAAATTTTAAGCAAGTTAAAATTTATATTTGCTAAACGCAAACCCACAAATAGATTGTGGCATCACAAATTGTATGAACATCAGGCATATGAAAATAATGCGGTGCATTGCTTTCCTCTGCCTTCCGATGATATAATTTATGTGATGATAAATTCAGTATAGAATAAACATCAGTTTTGCTGGGGAGTAAATTTTCAGACAGGACATTCGAGAAAATAAATATAGGAGTTTTTATGTTAGAAATAAAAAATTTGAGTTTGAAGTTCACAAAAGAATTTTATGCGCTTGACAACATTTCATTGGAAATTGATGATGGCGAAAGTGTGGCACTTATTGGTGAAGAACACAGCGGAAAGACAACGCTTTTGAGGGTGCTTGCCAAACTTGAAGATTATGATTCTGGCGAGATTTATGTAAACAAAATTGACTTAAAAAAGATTGATTATCGAAATGATGTGAGCCTTGGATATGTTCCATATTGCCCAGTTTTTTTGGAGAATAAAACAGTTTATGAAAATTTCACTTATATTTTGCATAAAAAAGGATACAAGCCAGCCGAAGCGGAAAAAATGATAAACAATGCAATTATCGACTTTTCGCTTGAAAAAATTCGGGACGAAAAAGTGAAAAATATTCGAGTTGAAGACAAATATATTTTGTCTTTGATAAGATTGTCTTTCAGAAAACTTGATTTTTTGCTTGTTGACAACATTTTTGATGAAATTTCAGATGTTTATGTCGACGCAATAATAAGTTTGATAAAGAAATTGAAAGACAGCGGGACAACTCTTTTGCTTGCTTGCACAAGAGAAGAAATTGCTGAAAAAGTATGCAAAAAGAAAATATTCTTTGAACATGGAAAAGTTGTTGAATAAAAATATATCGACAGCAAAAATCGAAAAACATTGTTATATATTGAAAAAATAGGAAGAAATGCAAATTTTCTTCCTATTTTTCAACATTTTTGCATATTTTTTTTGTTGTATAAAATCTTGTCATCAGAAATTTTATCTAATTTCCAATCAAATAATGTCCAAATTCTTCCATCATCTTATCACTGTTTGTTTTTTCAATGCAAACAACAAAAGACAGATTGAAAGTGACAAGTCTGTCACGGACATCCATTTCGAGAAAATTTTCATCAATTGAGAGAATTGTCCCAATATATATTCTTGACGAAGAGTTGTTTGTCATAACATTTGAAAATGCAACAAAGACTGTGCATTTTTCACCAATATATTTTTTTAGAGCATCAATTTTCATAATTCACCTTTCCTATATGATAGCACAAAGAGTGCAAAAAGACAATTAAATTTGTGAATATGTGAAAAAATTCACATTTCCTCATAAAAGTCGGACGATATTTTTTGTTTTGATGAAACGTTTTTGTGTGGCGAATTCGAATTTATCATTTGCATGAGAATTTTCCCCTTTTCTGAGTCGAGATTTGGCAAAAATTGTGAAAACAGTGACATAAAATTGACATCTTTTGACGAAGAAAGCAAATTTCTAAGCGTGTTTAACAGATTGTTTTGTTGATTTGTGGGCTTATTTGGCTCTTTTTTTTCATTCCAATTGAGATTTTCGGGATAAAAACTCAAATTATTTGCCGATTGATTCTCATTCATATAATTTTATATGACAAAAAAATTTGATTAGTGAAGAATTTTTGAAGATAAACATATATTGATTTTGGAGGATTTATGAGGCTTAGCGAGATGAATGACGATGATTTGAAAGAAAATTATCAAAAAAAACATGAAGAATTGAACGGGATGTCCCGTGATGAATTGATGAAAAAATTGAATAATGAAATTTTGGAGCAGAAGAGAAGAGGGGTTTTCGATAAGGAAAAACTTGAGAAGTCAATCGAGATGATAAGGGGATATTTGCCCGAGCAAACATATTTGAATATAAGAAAAATAGTTGATGAGTTGAGATGAAAAAATCGAAAATAGACAAAAGATTGTTGTGTGAAGTTGGTGTTTTGAATGCTGAAAATGACATTGAATGTCTTGTTTTTGGCAAAGATTTTGAAAAAACAAAAATTTGTTTGAATGAACATGGTGTAAAAATTTTGAATGAATATTTATTCATAAAACTTTTTCATTGTGTTCTCAAAAAAAGTGAGATATATGCTCTGTCAAACAGCCCACTCATTGTGTTTATATCTTCCATTGTTGATGCGTCTTCGATGATGTATATTTCAAAAAAGATTTTGGGGGTTGATGAAACAAATTGCACTGGAAAAGATATTTCAATTGCATTTGTGGACACAGGGATATTTCCACATGCCGATTTTGTTTTGGGCGAAAATCGCATTGATTTTTTCAAAGATTTTGTGAATGAAAAAACAAGTCCATATGACGACAATGGACATGGAACTTTTGTTTGCGGGGCTTGTTCGGGCAGTGGATTTTTGTCCGCTTTCAAAAACTCTGGAGTTGCACCAAAGAGTAGGATTGTGTCTTTGAAGGCATTGGATGCAAATGGCGAGGCGAGTGCAACGAGGATTTTGAATGCTATGGAATGGATTTTTGACAACCATAAAAAGCGAAAAATCAAAATTGTTTGCATGAGTTTTGGGAGTGAACCTTTGGGATTTAATGATCCCATTATGATTGGGGCAAATGCTCTATGGAATTCGGGGGTTGTCGTTGTCGCTGCTGGGGGCAACAGTGGACCAAAATTTCAAACAATAAAATCCCCTGGAATAAGTTCTTCAATCATCACTGTTGGGGGACTTGATGACAATCGAATTGACAATAAAAATTTCAACAAAAACTTTTTTGAGATTGCAAATTTTTCATCTCGTGGGCCAGCACTAAACAGGATAAAACCCGACCTTGTTGCACCCAGTGTTGAGATTGTTTCGTGTGGGCTTAATGATGATTATGTGACAATGAGTGGAACTTCTGTTGCAACTCCAATGATTGCAGGAATGTGTGCGTTGATTTTGGAAAAACACAAAAATTTGACTCCAAATGAAGTGAAAAAATTGTTGCTGAGAAATTGTTCGCCACTTGGCTTTGACAAAAATATGGAAGGATATGGGCTTCCAAATTTCAAAAATTTTTTAGTTTGATTTTTCTAAAAAATTGTTTAAGATTTCAAAAATTTCATTTTTTGCACTGTTTTTTGCACTTTTTTTCATTTTTTTTGTGATTTTTTCCATATTTTTCAAAGTTTTATCAATTATTTTTATAAATTTGTTTATTTCAAAATCGTCTTGCATGATGACTTCCGCATAACCCTTTTCCTTAAACAAAAGTGCATTTTCGATTTGGTCGCCACGGGAATTTGCTTTTGGCAGTGGAATGAGAATCATTGGTTTTGATAGGGATAAAAGTTCATTTATCACACCACTTCCCGAGCGAGAAATGACAACATCTGCGGATTTGTATAAGTCTTCAATTTTGTCATAAAATGGAAATTTTATATAATTTTCATGTGTGGTTTCATTGGAATTTTTTTGTCCATATATGTGAATTATGTTGTATTTTTGTGTCAACAATTCAATGTTTTTTTCAACGATTGTGTTGATAAATTTTGCACCCAAACTTCCGCCCAAAAACAATATTGTGGGGTTGTCATTTTTGAAAAACTTTTTCTTTCTTCCATGTGATATTTCATCCCGTATTGGTTGCCCAGTGTGGATGCATTTTTTGTGATTTATTGCCGTCTCTTCAAATGTCGTGCACATGACATCGCACAGGTGCAAAATAATTTTGTTGGACAATCCAAAAGACAAATCGCTTTCATGTGATACGATTGGAATTTTAAGTGCATGACCTGCAATTGCGACAGGCAGGGACACATATCCACCTTTTGAAAAAATTACACTTGGATTTATTTCTTTCAAAATCTTTTTTGACTGATTTATTGATGAAATAAGTTTGAAAGGAATGCTCAAATTTTTCAAAGAAAATTTTCTTTCAAACTTGACTGTTGGGATTTGATGAAATAGAATATGTGGATATTTTTTTATGATTTCTTTTTCCATTCCATTCCCGCCGATATAATGAATTTCATTTCCTTGCAAAGTCTCTGCGACCGCAAGTGCGGGATAGATATGTCCCGCTGTGCCACCGCCTGTGATAACAATTTTTTTCATATTTTCTCCATAAATATATTTTATTGTTGACCTTTTACAAATATTATATACAGTTTTTTATGGTAAATAATTATACAATTTGATGAATAAATATGCAAAGTTTTTGATGTTTTTCCAAAATTCTCATTTTTTCCAAAAGTTTCATTTTTGTCAAAATTTTCACAAAAATTTATAAAAAACACAAAAAAATTGAATTTTGTTTTTGTTTTTGAGTGTTTTTGTGTTAGAATAGTTCTTGATATTGTTTTTGGAGAGAATTATGGCAGAAAAAAAATATGAATCAAAAGATATTGTTGTGCTTGACGGGCTTGACGCTGTCAGACTTCGCCCTGGTATGTATATCGGGACGACCAGTGCTCGTGGTTTTCATCATATTTTGTGGGAAATTGTTGACAATGCCATGGACGAAATCGCAAATGGGCATGGCGACACAATTTCAATCACACTAAACAAGGACGGCAGTGCGACTGTTTCGGATAACGGGCGAGGTATTCCCGTTGATTTGCATCCAACTTTGAAGAAGAGTGGTGTTGAGGTTGTTTACACGACATTGCATGCGGGCGGAAAGTTCAACACTGACAACTATAAGTTTTCGGGCGGGTTGCACGGCGTTGGTGCGTCAGTCACAAATGCACTTTCAACTTGGTGTAAAGTCACTGTCAACAAGGACGGCAAACAATATTTTATTGAATTTCATTCCTATGAAGATAAAAAGGGGAAAATACACAGCGGAGTGCCTGTTGCACCTTTGAAAGAAATTGGAAAGGCGACAACAACAGGAACGACTGTCACATTTTTGCCAGACTCTCGAGTTTTTGGGAAACAAGAATTTAGTTATGATGTGATAACGAAGCGTGCGAAAGAACTTGCTTTTTTGAATAAAGGACTTCGAATTGTTGTCGATGATGAAAGAACGGGAGAGAAAGAAGCATTTCATTATGAGGGCGGAATAAAAGATTTTGTTGTTTATTTGACGGAAGGGAAGAAATCTTTGTTCAAAAGTCCGCTTTACTTTTCCGCAGAAAGCAAAATTGTTGATTTGGAAGTTGCTTTCATTTCAACAGATTCATACACTGAGAACACTTTTTCATATGTCAACAACATTCCAACAACAGAGGGTGGAATGCATGAAATTGGATTTAAGAGTGCATTCACAAAGGTGTTTAATGATTATGCACGAGAAAACAATTTGCTGAAAGAAAAAGAACAAAATTTGCTGGGGGAAGATTTCCGTGAAGGGCTTGTGACTGTCATAAATTTGAAAATGAACAATGTTCAATTTGAAGGGCAAACAAAAACAAAACTTGGAAATCCTGAGGCGAGAACGGAAGTTGAAGCACTCACAACTCAAGAGTTGACAAAATTGCTCTCAGATGCAGTCAATGCGACATCCGCTGAGGTTGTTGTTGAAAAGGGGAAGCAAGCGGCGAAAGTTAGATTGGCGGCGAAAAAAGCGAAAGAGTTGACTCGAGCAAAAAACAATGCAGAAAATTTCAATTTGGTTGGGAAACTTGCTTCATCGACTTCAAGGGACAGAGAAAAGTGTGAACTTTTTATCGTAGAAGGAGATTCTGCTGGTGGCTCTGCAAAACAAGGGCGTGACAGAAAATATCAGGCGATTTTACCTCTTCGAGGAAAGCCGTTGAATGCTGAAAAGAAGAGAGTTGACCAGGTGCTTGCAAACGAAGAAATAAGAACAATTATTTCCGCTCTTGACACGGGCTTTGGAGAAGATTTTGATATATCGACATTGAGATACAACAAAGTTATCATTTTGTCCGATGCCGATGTTGACGGTTTTCATATAAGAGCGATTCTATGCACTTTCTTTTATAGGTATATGAAAGAACTTATCACGGACGGACATCTCTTTGTTGGATTGCCACCGCTTTACAAGGTCTACAAAAAAGATTATGAGAAATATGTGTATTCCGATGCGGAACTTTCCGATGCAGTTGCAAGTGCGGGAAAGGGTTATATGATTCAGCGTTATAAAGGTCTTGGTGAAATGAACCCAGAACAATTGTGGGAAACAACTATGGACCCTGAAAACAGAACTTTGATTCAAGTGACAATTGAAGATGCTGCCGAAGCGGAAAGAATGATAACAACCTTGATGGGTGATGACATCGAAGAAAGAAAAATGTATATCAACAAACATGCAAATTTTGACCGAGTTGACACATTTATGAGAGATTATAAAAACATTTAATGTTGGGGGAAAAGGTGAACAAAAAAAAGAACGATGATGAACAAAATAAAGTAAGCGAACCAATTGACGGGCAAATGAGTTATGACGAATTGCTTATGGGGGACAGTCAAGAAGATTTTTGGAGTGTTGACCCTCGGGAAAAGAAAAAGGAAACTGAAAAAAATCCCGAAGAGGAAACGGGAGATGATTCAAATGGCGGAAACGGTGGCTCTTCGCACGGAATTCTTTTCAAACCTCTTGAAGAAGTTTTGCACGACTCAATGATTCCATACACTGAATCAGTTGTTATGGACCGTGCTTTGCCAAGGGTTGAAGACGGCTTGAAACCTGTTCAAAGAAGAATTTTGTATTCAATGCTCGAACTTGGGCTTACGCCTGACAAACCATATCGAAAATCTGCAAGAATTGTCGGTGATTGCATGGGTAAGTATCATCCACACGGAGATTCTTCTGTCTATGACGCAATGGTGAGAATGTCGCAAGATTTTGTTTTGCGGGCTCCTCTTGTTGATGGACACGGAAACTTTGGTTCTATTGACGGCGACAGTGCCGCTGCTATGCGTTATACCGAAGCGAGAATGACTCCGCTTGCCATGGAACTTTTGCGTGACCTTGAAAAAGACACTGTGAGTTGGGGACTTAACTATGACGACACTTTGAAAGAACCAAATATTTTG
>CAZIRI010000021.1:0-17716 GCA_964541815.1 uncultured Lachnospiraceae bacterium | reverse complement strand
TTTTTGATGCTTCAATAAGTCCTTGTTCATTTTTTTGATTTGTGATAACAACAGAAAATCTGTCGCCAATTTTGATTTTTGAATAATCTTCAAAATCAGATGCAGGAATATATGCATCATTTTTTCCGCCAATGTTGAAAATGACTCCGTCATCTCTTTTCAACACAACAACCCCATCAAACATTTGTCCTTTTTTGTATGAAATAAAAGTTTTGTCAATCATATCCAAGTTAAAATTTTCGCTCATAATTCACCTTTCGTTTTCGTCTATATAATGTAAGGATAACAAACAAATCAAAAAAAGTCAACAAAAAGAACATTTTAATTTGATTTTTCTTTTATCTTTTTCTTTTTTTTCTTATTTTTCTTTTGCAAAACAAGTTCTCTCAATTCAAGCATTTTTTGCCTAACAACCTCTGTTGCTTTGCTCAAAAGCTCTGCATCAATCTTTTTGCCGTAAAACTCCGACAACTCATATGGTTGCCCGATATGATAATAACTTCTTCGAAAAAGTTTTGGTCTTTTTTCAATCCATATTGGCACAATAGGTGATTTTGTTCTTATCGCAAAGAGTGCAACACCGTTTTTCAGTTCTCCCAAGACGGTTGAATCATCAAACATCCGCTTCCCCTCTGGAAAAATCATCAATTTTTTGTTTTCGTTAAGAACTTTCAACCCTTTTTTTATCGCTTTCAAATCCGTTGTTTCTCTTTCAACTGGAAATGCTCCACAACACTTCAATGCCCACCCCAAAATTTTGTTGTCGAAAAGTTCTTGTTTCGCCATAACACTCACTTTTTTTGTGGTGTTGAGATAATAAAGCACCATATCCCAATTTGATAGGTGATTTATGCACAAAATCGCCTTTCCCTTTGGAATATTCTTTCTTCCCTTTATTGTTGTTGGATGAAATATTGCAATCGGCAAAAAACATAATAATCTTGCCAAAAATAAAAACATATATCCTCCTTACAATCACCAACCACGCAAGCATTTTGCACAAGCGAATGCAGTTGACCACGCAATTTGAAGATTAAAACCCCCAGTGAATGCATCAACATCAAGAACTTCGCCCAAGAAAAACAATCCATGACAAATTTTGCTTTCCATAGTCTTTGGATTTATCTCATCAGTGCAAACTCCACCGCTTGTCACAATCCCCGTGTCAATGTCATAGAGTCCGCCATATATAAGTTTGAAATCTTTCAATCCTTGCAAAAGCAAACTTCTTTCTTGCTTTGTGATATCGTGAATTTTTTTGTTTTCATCAAGACCAATCACTTTTGCAAAAATCCCCGCAACTGAAAATGGGAGCAAACCTTTTAACACAGTTTTAAGGTCACGATTTTTGTTTGCTTCAAAATCTCGAAGAAGACGCAAATCAAGTTGTTTCTCCGAAAGGGCGGGTTTGAAATCAAGTGACAAAGCGACATTTTCTGCACGATTGATAAGACATGAAGTTGTCAATGCGATAGGACCCGAAATCCCCTTATCCGTGAAAAGCATTTCCCCAAATTCAGAAAACTTTTTCCCGTCCGCAACAACATTGAGTTGCACATTTTTGAGTGACACACCTTGCAACTTCGACACAAACCAATTTTTGATAACAATTGGACACAGTGATGCTTTTGCAGGGATAATCTTATGCCCAAATGCCTTTGCAAACTTATATCCACTGTCACTAGCCCCAGTCGACCTATAACTCACTCCGCCTGTTGCAATCACAACCTTGTCAAACTCATCAGTTTTGGAAGCGGACACAACATGAAATTTGTCATCTTTTGTTATTGACAAGACTTCATCACAAAGTCGAAATTCCACACCCTTGCAATGAACATCTCTCAAAATTTTTATCACATCGCTTGATTTGTCACTTTCAGGGAAAGCCCTGTTTCCCCGTTCCACTTTGCATGCAAGTCCCAAATTTTCAAAATATGAAAAAGCATCATCACTTGAAAAATTGTATAAAGCACTTTTCAAAAATTTGTCGCCATGGACAACATTTTTCAAAAAATCTTCGACGCTGCACTTGTTTGTGAAGTTGCAACGCCCCTTGCCAGTTATAAACAACTTTTTCCCTTGCTTTTCGTTTTTCTCATAACAAACAACATCAATTCCACTTTGAGCCAAAAGTCCCGAAACAAAAAGCCCCGATGCCCCAGCACCAACAACAGCAACTCTCATCTTGCACCAACTTTGAAAGACTCAATTTCGTCTTGTGTCATAGGTTTTGTTTTTCCACGAGTGAGTCCGCCCAAATGAACATTTCCAATTCTCACACGCTTCAACAAACGAATCTCCCTGCCAATCGCTTGAAACATTCTTCGCACTTGATGATTTTGCCCTTCGTCAATCACAACAGAAAGTTTGCTCCACATTCCGTCAAATCCCAGCATTTTCACTTTTGCAGTTGGCATTCTGTTTCCGTCAATCACGACACCCTTTCGCAAAACTGCCAAGTCACCTTCTTTGACTTGCCCAGCGACTGTGACAATATATTCTTTTTCAAAATGGAATTTTGGATGTGTTATCAAATTTGCAAATTCCCCATCATTCGTCAAAAGCAAAAGTCCTTCCGTGTCATAATCAAGTCTTCCAACAGAAAACAATCTTGCATCGCTATCAATAAGGTCAAAAATCGTTTTTCTGCCCCTATCATCCTTTGCCGTGCAAACATAGCCCTTTGGCTTGTTGAGTTTCAAATACACAAATTCATTTGGAAGTGTCAATATCTTCCCGTTGTAGACAATCCTATCCTTTGACTCATCAACACTCACCCCAAGTTCAGAAACGACTTTTCCATTGACAGTCACCAATCCGCTTGCAATAATTTCATCACACTTACGCCTTGAAGCAACCCCGCAAGAACTCAAAAATTTATTTAATCTCATAATAAAAAACTCTCCCGCAAGTTTTGCAAAGAGAGTTTTTTCACCATTCCCGCAAAAAATCTCCAACTCTCTGCAAAACCGATTTTGATTTCACATCTTCTATTGTATAGATTTTTTCAGAAAATAGCAAGTTATTGTCCAAAAATATTTCAACTTTTCCAACTTCCGAGCCTTTTTTCAATGGTGCTGATATAATTTCTGGCAAAGTGTAAACAAATTTCAATCGTTTTACTTCGTCATTTGTGAGTGGATACGAAAATTCCCCCTCCGTCCCGATTTTTGCAAAATCTTTCGCACCTTTCAAAACGGGTGTCACATTTTCATAATCGTAAAAATCTGTCAACTCCACCATTTTATATTTTTCAGCACAATCAATCAACAGAGATTTGCTCTCTTCAAACATAGGAGCACAATTCAACACAACACAAACAATCCTCATTCCGTCATGTTCAATTGCGGACACCAAACATCGCCCAGCGTCATTTGTGAACCCCGTTTTCACCCCAACACACCCGTCAAGAGTGAAAAGAAGTTTATTTTTGTTTCTCAAATACCTATTTTCACCATTGCCATTTGTGATTTTTGTATTTTTTGTCGAAACAATTTCTCTAAAAGTGTCATTTTCAAGGGCATAGGAAGTTATTCTTGCAAGGTCGTATGCTGTTGTGTAATGCCCGTCAGCATCAAGCCCGTGAGTATTTGCAAAGTGAGAATTTTTCACTCCAATTTTCCGTGCTGTATCATTCATAAGTGTCACAAATTCACTTGTCGAACCCGCCACATGCTCCGCAATAGCGACAGAGGCATCATTGCCCGAAATCAACATCAATGCATAGAGCAAATCCCTTGTTGAATATTCATCTCCCTCTCTCAAATAAAGCGAAGTGCCAGCAACACCCACCGCTTTTTTTGACACAACAAATTTTTCATCAAGGTCATCACAGTTTTCGATTGCAGTTATTGCTGTCATAATTTTTGTTGTGCTTGCCATTGGAAGTCTTTTGTTTTCATTTTGAGAAAAGAGCAATCTATTTGTTTTCCCTTCCACAACCGCACACGCCTTTGCCGAAGTTGTCATTGCAAAAACTTTTTGTTGCGGGAAAAAATCAAAAGCAAAAATCACAGCAAAAAGAGCAATAATCATTGCCAAAATTTTATTTTTTCTCATTTGCTTTTTCACCACCTTTTTTGTCTAGTTTGTCCATGAAAACATTAAACATATTCAAAACAGTTTGATACAAAGATTTGTTCTCAACATTCACAAACTGAACCTCGCCATTTTTTTTGATTATCAAAAATCCCACTGGACAGACCGACACACCACCACTGCTTCCGCCACTCATGGGGAAATGATTTGCCACCCGTCTTGCCGACAAATCCGCATATTCCCCACCACCAACAACAAAGCCCACTGACACCTTTGAAATTGGAATTATCGTATCACCATTTGGTGTCAAAATATTCTCTCCAACAATCGTTCCAGAGTCAACAACGGTCTTGATTTTGTCAATCGAATTTGATATCAAATCATTGATTGATGTTGAGTTTGTATATACTTTCATAATTTCTCCTTAATATATATTTTATTGAATAATACCACAATATGTTGTGTATTATGTCACATATCACCACTTCTATTGTGTGCAAGTTTCGTTTTAACAAATGAGAGAACAAATGAATAAAACACATCAAAAAGAGAAATTGCCATTTTTGCCGTCACAGCAAATTCACACACAGTTTGATTGTATGACACATTGTTAAACACACTCACATATGCCGTTGGTTTTTTGGATTTAACTTTCAAAAAGACTTGTGACAAAATTTGATTTATCACCCCACAAACAATGGCACCACTCATTGCATCATCAACACCGATGTTGTAAAAAACACCCACTTTTTTCACACCAATTCTGTCAAAAACATTCTTTGCAAAATTGTCAACAAATTCAAATTTTTCACTTTCAAATTCAATTTTTTGTGATTTTGTTTCGCTTTCGTTTTCAAGTTTTATGTATGTGCCATGAAATGACACGACATAATAAAACACCTTTTTCCCAAAGACAAAGACTGCAAAAACACACCGATTGTGCAATGGATTGAGTGAAATGCGAATTTCAATCGCAATTGGAAAACATATCAAAATCACAAAAAATGAGATGATTAAAATCCATATTTCTTGACAACTCACAATGCTATTGTGTTTTTAATTTATAAAAAAATGCAAAAATGTTTGAAATTTGTTATGAAATAATGAAAAAATGAGTTAAAATGAAAACAAGGAGAGAAAAAATGAAAAAGAAAACACAAAGCGATAGCATCTGCTGTTTTGACAATGACTTATATATCAAACTTCAAAGTGAGAATATCAACAAAAGAATAAAGAAGTTCAACAACAAACTCTATCTCGAATTTGGCGGGAAACTTTTTGATGATTTGCACGCATCAAGAGTTTTGCCAGGTTTTGATGCAAATATAAAAACAAAACTACTCCAAAAATTATCAGACAAAGCGGAAATTGTTTTTTGTATCAGTGCAAACGATATCGAAAAGAACAAAATTCGTGCTGACCTTGGAATAAGTTATGACAATGAGGTGTTGCGACTTGTTGACAATCTCCGTGGACTGGGACTATATGTTTCATCTTTTGTTATCACCCTATACAAAGGACAGCCAAGTGCCACAAAGTTTGGCAAAAAACTTGAACAGCGTGGAGAAACAGTGTATTTCCACAACTACACAAAGGGATATCCAAATCAAGTTGATGTGATTGTTTCAGATGAGGGATATGGTGCAAATCCATTTATAAAAACAACCCGTCCACTTGTCGTTGTCACTGCACCAGGTCCATCAAGTGGAAAACTTGCCACTTGCCTTTCTCAACTCTATCATGAATATAAGAATGGTGTGAAAGCGGGATATGCAAAATTTGAAACATTCCCAGTTTGGAATTTGCCACTCAAACACCCTGTCAACATTGCATACGAAGCAGCAACAGCGGACTTGCAAGATGTCAATCAAATTGACCCATTCCATTTCAATGCGTATGGTGTTTTGTCGGTGAATTACAATCGTGATATCGCAGTTTTTCCCGTTTTGAAAAACATTTTGACAAAAATTGCTGGAAAGGAGATATACAAATCGCCAACTGACATGGGTGTCAACATGATTGGGAGTGCAATAACTGATGACTATATCGCACAAGTTTCCGCAAAAAAAGAGATTTTGAGGCGTGCATACAGAGCCGAATGCGACTACAAGCGTGGGCAAGCGACATATGAAACACTCGAAAGAAACAGAGCATTGATTGCAGAAGTTGATGTGAAAGAAAGCATTATTCCTGCCATTGAAGTTGCAAAAAAGACCGCAAAACAAAGCAATCTCCCATGCGTTGCAATCGAACTTCCTGACAAGCAAATTGTCACGGGAAAGACAAAAAAATTGATGACTGCCGTTGGTGCTTCAATTTTGAATGCTTTGAGAACTCTTGCTGGACTTGGAGATGATTATGATGTTATCACTGATGACATTCTCATGCCAATTGTTGAATTGAGAACAAAAACACTCAAATCAAATGCAAGCCATTTGACACTTGACGATGTTCTTGTTGCCCTTTCAATTTGCTCAGTCACAAATCAAAAAGCAAAACTTGCCTTGGAGCAACTCCCAAAACTTAAAGGTTGTGACGCTCACTGCACATATATGATGCCACCTGCGGAAGAGAAAACTTTGAAAACTCTTGGAATAAACATCACTTGTGAGCCAATATTCGTCGATTCAAAACTCTTTGAGAATTGATTGATAAAAATTGTATAAAACGGGCAAAAATTGCGAGTCCCCCGTCACAATAAACTGCACTTTTGACTTTGTTTCATTGTCCAAAAAAGATTTCAATCTGTTTGCAACACCATTTGCCCCACAAAAGAATTTTTTTTCGAAAAAATCTTGTTTCAAATATTTTTGCAATGAAATATAATGAGTGCAACCCAAAACGACCGCATCAAAATCAGGTGGCAAAAGAGATTTTGTCACTTTTTTTGACACCGCCTGCAAATTGTCCAAATTGCTGTCAATTTCGCCCGCAAGCCAATCCAAATGCACCTTTTGAACATCACTACAAATGATCGACCTATTGTTTTTCAAAGTGTTTTCAGTTGCAAGAACCAAAATTTTTTGTGGTTGAAAAATTTTCAGTGCGGGTTTAATTTCAGGTTCAACACCAATAAAAATGCAGTCATCAAATTTTTCTCTGCAAAATTCAATGCACACCGCAGTCAAAGTGTTGCACGCAAAAACAACAATATCATAGTCAAAAAAAGTCCTTATATTTTCAAGATTTTGAATTGTTGTGCAAATCAAATTGTCTTTTGTTTTGTTTCCATATGGAAGATTTTTGTTGTCGCAATAGACCAAAAAATCCGCCCCACACCCCACTTTTTGACATTCCGCAAGAATGTTCACAGCACCGCTTCCGCTGTCCATAATCAAAACTTTTTTCATATTTTTATATATGTTTTATGTCGAATATAAGACAAAAAACACAACTTAAAGAAAAACTTTGAAGAAATTTTGATAAAAAAGTTGCAATTTCAATTTAATTGTGATATACTTACAAATATCTTATCGATAAGGAGTCAAAAATGGCAAACATTAAATCAGCAAAGAAAAGAATTTTGATTGAAAAAGACAGAAAAGTTCAAAACAACTCTGTGAAATCAGAAATCAAAACTTATGAAAAAAGATTTAGAGATGCTCTTTCTACTGATGTTGCAAAAGCAGAAGAAGAATACAAAACTCTTGTTGCAAGACTTGACAGCGCTGCACAAAGCAATGTGATTCATCAAAACACTGCAAACAGAAAGAAAGCACACTTTGCAAAGTTAATTAGCAATGCAAAAGCAAGCAAATAATCTAGGGACACACAAAATTATGTGTGTCTTTTTTTATTTGTGCTTAATTTTGTTTGCTTTTATCAAAACAAATAATATATAATATTTCTATGTTGCGTATAACAAAAAATTGGATGAATATTCTTAAAGATGAGTTTGAAAAACCTTATTTCAAAAACTTGCAAGAATTTCTTGATGAAGAAATGAAAAAATATGAGATTTATCCAACAACTGAAAACATTTTCAACGCACTAAATGCTGTCAAATTTGACGATGTGAAAGTCGTCATCATCGGACAAGACCCTTATCACGAACCAAATCAAGCACACGGGCTTGCATTTTCCGTTCAAGACGGAGTTGACTTGCCCCCATCGCTCGTCAACATATACAAAGAGATTGAAAGCGATTTGGATATCAAATGTGAAAAGAGTGGAAACTTATCTCGATGGGCAAAGCAAGGGGTTTTGCTTCTCAACACAACACTCACCGTTCGAAGAGCACAAGCAAACTCTCATCACGGCAAGGGCTGGGAAATTTTTACAAATGCGATAATAAAAAAATTGTCCGAAAGGGAAAAACCACTTGTTTTTTTGCTTTGGGGGTCTCATGCACAAAGTTTTTCGCAAGAGATTTCAAAACAGCATCTTGTGCTTAAAGCACCACATCCAAGTCCACTTTCAGCATATCGTGGCTTTTTTGGATGCAAACATTTTTCGAAAACAAACAAATTTTTGCAAGAAATTGGGGAAACTCCAATTGATTGGCGTTAAAGGAAGTAAATATGGCTTATACATACGATATTCAAAATCACAAAAGTGACAAAACATCAACACCATGCCTTTTTATTTGTCACGCATTAAGAGGTGTTTTGGGGACATTCGTTTCCACATTCTTTGTCGCATATATATACACCACTCTTTGTGACACCGCTTCTTTCACGGTGTTTGACTACATTTTCAATTGCGGTGTGTATTATTTCTCGCTGTATCTTGCATACACCCTTTTGTATCATGTTTTCAGTCGAATAATTGACTACACAAATCGAATTTGGGCGTATCGAATTGCAATCACCTTGCAAGTCTCACTCGTCATTGTTTTGGTCTTTTTCGGGCAAGATTTAGCATCTAAAATTGGTTTTGTATCAATGGTCGGTGGCTTGTATGGCATGACAAATGCACTCTATTTTGCAAGTTATCAAATTATAAGACAAGAAATGGTGAGCAAGCGTTTAATGGCAAAATTTTCACTTATTCTCACATCAATGCAAAAAATTGTTGATGTTGTCGCACCAATAACGCTCGGCTTCTTGATTGATATTATTGCATATTCAAAAATTGCGATTGGAATTGCAGTTATCGGAATTATAATTGTCACAATTTCATTCTGGATAAAGGCACAAACACCAAACAACAGTCACTATTCAATCAAAGAGTTTATTGCAAAACTCAAAAGAGACACCCCAGAAATGAAAAAAATAAGATTTTCATACAAAACATGTTTCTTCTATTGCTTCACTGATTTTGGCGCAAATCTTGCATATCTATGTGTTATGTTGACATTTGGTTCAACGGCAAGTCTGGGTGGAATTATCAGTTTGACAGGGCTTCTTTCGGCAATTGAAATTCTTCTCATTCTCAAATTCACAAAAGCGGGCAAGCGGTCTTGGCTCTTTATCACATCGGGAAGTCTTGCAACACTTGCAACAATCTCATTTGCACTTTTCCCAAGCAATGCAACAGCAATAATCATGACAGTTTGCCTTGGGATGAGTTATGTCATTGTCGCATCAATGTTTGATGTCATGAGTTATGGAAACCTCAAAGAAGGTGGCTGTTATGACTACATCGCAGAGCATCACACAATCATCGAAACGGGACTTGGAATTGCAGGAATGATTTCAACATCGCTTGTTATATTGATTGCAATTTCTCAAACAAAAGTTTTGTTGAGCATTCTCACAATTTTAATGTCTCTCATGTATCTTGGAACACTTATTTGTGCATTGATTTATGAAAAGAAATTCAAACAAGCGGAGCCAACTCCTGAAGTGGTTGAGATTGAAAAAGAACCAGTGGATAAGGACAAGTGATATGACTTTTGAATATGATATAAACAGCACACACAAAGACAAAAATTCAAGCAAAATGCTCTTTGCATGCCACATTTTGACGGGAATTATTGTCACCTTTGTTTCGACCTTTCTTGTGGCATACATGTATACATCAGACATTTTTGTATACATCAAAAGAGTTGCATTGTATTACTTCTCGACCTATGTTGTCATGACTTTGCTATATCCATTTTTTTCAATGCTTGTTGACAAAACAAATCGAGTTTGGATATACAGATTGGGGATATTCTTGCGTGTCGGGCTTGTCATTCTTCTTGTTTTTTGGGGAGAAAGCCTCGCAACAATGATTCCGCTTGCGGGATTTATGTATGGCTTGTCTTCTGCTTGTTATTATTCCGCATACAACACAATAAGACAAGAAATGGTCAGCAGACACAAATTCAAAAAATTTGAAACAGTGCTAATGACAATGCAAAAGACTGTGAACATTCTCATTCCAATCACCCTAGGTGCATTGATTGAGGTGTCAACATATGTTCAAACAGCGTCATACATTCTCATTATCGGCATAATCGCTTTCATACTCTCATTTTTTATCAAATCTTACAAACCCGTTGGAAGCGATTTCAATTTAAGAAAATTTTGTTCAAAACTCAAAGAAAAAAGTTCAGCAAACAAAAAAATAAAATACATATACAAATGCTCCGCAGTGCTTGGGATAACATCAATTCTCATCCAACTTATATACATTTGCATCATGATAAACTTCCAGTCATCATTCAGTCTTGGTTGGACAACAAGTTTGGTGAGCGTTCTTGATATACTTGAAATTTTGCTTATCGTGAAATTCACAAAAGAGGGACACAAAAGTTGGATATACATTCTTTCGGCATCAATTCCACTTTTGGCAAGCATGCTGTATGTCTGCACACTAACCCCTGCCACCCTGATTATTTTCTACATAACAACTTCGCTTTGCAATGCTCTGTATGGACATCAATTTGAAGTTTTCAGAAATCAAACACTCAAAGAGGCGGGATATTATGACTACATTGTTGAACATCAAACACTCATTGAAGTTTGCTTGTGTTCGGTCAGAGCGATAACATTTGGTGCATTGTTCTTGTTTGCACTTTTGGGAATTAAAGAAATTTTCTATGTGCTTTTGGTGATTTTCACATTCTCATACAGCGTGTTGACGATTATGCTTATGATATATGAAAACAAATGTGCAAAAGAAGATGAAAGCATAAATCAAGAGCAACTCACAAATCAATCGACAGAAACCGCAGGTCAAACGGAAGAAACACCAAATCAAAACGAAAACAAATAAAATCCAAAATTGAGAATAAAAAACATTGCAAAAATTCAAGTGCAATGTTTTTTTTGACTTCCCACACACCCACAAAAAAAAGAATGATATCTCAAAATATCATTCTTTCATTGAATATAGGTTGTATAAACTTTCACAATATTCGTTTTTTGTCTATGCCATTGTTTTGATTGAGAAAGTGATCGCACGAGTATTATCAGCCGAGTCTGGACGAACATTTGCAACTTTTTCATTCCAGTTGGCTTCTGTGAAGTCTGTTTTCTCAGTCCCTATTGTGAATTGCCAAGTTTTTTCGCTGTCAACAATATCCAAGATGCCTTTTATATATAAATAGTCAATGTCGTATCTTATTTCAAATTCAACATCACCATACAAATAGGTAGCTACAATATTTCTCAAAGCCTCGCTTGTCCTTTCATTTAATGTTGGAGTAATTTCTTCGCCCGCTTCTGTCTTTATAATTTCATTGCTTGTGCCAGTTATATCCACAGTGATTTTATTTACTGGTTTTGAAACCAAAGCGTTTGTTCTCAAAAATGCATAAGAAACATTTTCTTCATTGTTCAAAAGCCCGCTGAGATTCACATAGTCAAAATCAAAGTTTATTGCGGATGCAATTTTGTTTGTTAAATCATCTCTATATTCACCATTAGTGAAATCAAAATAATGTCCGTTGCACTCAAAATTCCAAATCTTGTCAGAGTTTATCTCTTCACTAGCATTTGAAACTGTCAAACTGCTTGCAGTTGTTGGCAATTTTGACAAATCTGTATTTGTCGTACTTATGTTGAAGCAAACAATTCTTGTTTCACTGCTTATGTTGTTGTCAGTGCAAAATTTATTGCTGAAAGACAAATCATTGTTGACAATTTCGTAGATGATATCTTTTGTCCCCTCATCTATCCATTTTGCATAGATAACACTACTACCTTTCTTTTCTTTGATTGCTTTTGAGAAAGAATCCCAATTTGTGGATCTCAAATAATTCTCTGCTGTGCATTCTTTGTCAGTATACCACCCTGCAAAGACTTTGCCCTCTGGTGCAGTCATATCTCTTTCATCTGGCAAACCATCTGCAAAACCAGCATAGTAGTCAACATTTGCCAATTTCACAACATTTTTTGATGAAATATTGTTTTCTGATTTGTATGTGTCGGTGAAACTTCCACCATTCAAGTCATATGTGATACCCACTGTTTTGTCTGTTGAGCAGGCCGTCAAAGTGGTCAATCCTGGAACAAGAATAAACGCAAGTGCGACCATCAACTTTGTAAATTTTTTCATTTTTCCCTCCTAACTTATTTATCTATGCCCAATATAACTCTTTTCAATTCAAATTGTCAAATGTTTGAACGGGTTTTTCAAAATTTTTATAAAACTTTTTGAAAATCGCCAAAATTTGTATGCATAAAATATTTCAATGTGTTATACTTGTTTCATAAATATAGAAAAAGGGAGAAATATATGGATATTGCTTTTGATAAATGGCGTGAGCAACTTTTGGACACTGACACTGGGAACAAACTTGTCAATTTCAAGGAGTCGGACCTTAAAACAATTGACATTCTGTCCCCTGACACTCAAAGCGTTTTTGATGCTGTCGAAAAAGGTGAGACTTTGTCTTTCTATGAGGTGGACAACTATATCAAACGCCAAAAGGGCAAAAAAGATGACAATTCTTCCAGCGTGACAAATCAGCAAGTGATTGAAGCATTGTCAAGCAAGTTGAAGAAAAATCAAATTTTGGCATACAAAAAAGGTGCAAGCGCTCAAAAAATTTTATTCACCTTGAAAAAGACTGCGGGCATCTCTCTTTTGGAAAAAGGTATAAACATTTTGTATGTCGCATTTGGTTTTTTGAAATGGAAGGAGAAAGAAAAGTCAACAACTTGGATTTTTGCCCCTCTTATTTTGATTCCAATAACTCTAAAAAAAGATTCTTCAACAAAACCTTTTGAAATGGTGCAATATGAGGATGAAGTTGACACAAATCCAACAATTCTCTACAAAATGAAGAATGAATATGATATCACTCTTCCAGAATTTAGAGACACAAGCGAAACCGAAACAATCACCGAATATTTCGCAAGAGTTCAACAAATTGTCGAGAAAAAGGGCTGGACTGTGCAAAGCAACATGGCAATTGGCACTTTCAACTTCCTCAAACTCAATATGTATAAAGATTTGAAAGAAAACGAAACCGCTTTTCTTTCAAACACAAACATTCAAAAATTGCTCAATCGTGAAATTGGCGAAGAAGAAATCAATGAAGATATCGACATGGATGACTATTTCAAAAAGGGCAAAGAGTTGACTTTGCACAATGTTGTCGATGCCGATTCAAGTCAAATGACTGCGATTGTAAAGGCAAAAACTGGAAAAAATATCGTTTTGCAAGGCCCTCCAGGGACGGGAAAATCTCAAACAATCACAAACTTAATTGCCGAGTTTTTGTATGACGGCAAAAAAGTTTTGTTTGTGTCAGAAAAACTTGCTGCTTTGAATGTCGTTTTCAACAACCTTAAAAAAGCGGGCTTATCTGACTTTTGTCTTGAATTACACAGCAATAAAACAAACAAAAAACAAGTTGTTGATGAGTTATACAGAATTCTAAACAGCAACAAAAAATCTATCAAAGAGACGGCAACAACCGAAATTGACGAACTGAAAAAAGCGAAAGAACAACTTGATGTGTATGCAACAACTTTGCACACCACACAACCATGTATAAACAAAACCCCTTATCAAATTTTGGGCTTGATTTCAAAATATCACAACGCCCCAAGTTTTGAATATGCGATTGAGAATATTCAAGAAAAAGACTGTTCATATCTGGAAAATGTGCAAACTCAACTTGATTATTTGATAAGATTTTCAGGAAATATTGATTATGACTATCGTCAAAACGCTTGGAACGGCTATATCAACGAAGATTCAACTTATCAAACACGAATGAAGTTGAAAAAAGAACTGTCAAAAACTCTTGAATTTGCCCAAAATTATTCAAAAGAATTGGACGATATATCAAGCAAATTGGATTTTGAGTTGAACAGCAACAAACTTGTGAACGACAATTTGCCATATCTCACACAAATTTCAAAAATGGAATATTTTGACAACAATTTCTTCGACAAAAATATTCTAGTCAAGATTATTGACAAAGTAAAAAAGCATAATCAAGACGAAAATTTGACAAATGAGAGCAAAAACAAGATAAAATCAATGTTTAGCGATGAAATTTTTGAATTAAATGCAAAAGACTATTATTTGAGATTCAAAAATGATTATATTTCATCTTTCAGATTCCTAAATGGCAATTACAGACGGGATAAAAAAGTTTTGCGACAATATCAAAATGACAAGTCAATAAAACTGACCTATCCTCAAATGGTTGAATGGCTAAAAGAATTGAAAAATGCACAACAACTTGAATCGGACACAGAAAAAGATAAACAAAATGTTTTGAATTTGCTTGAAAACAAATCACAAGAGTTTAACTGGAAAAAACTTGAATATATGCTTGACAAATTGAATGAAACATCTTGCAGTAAGTTTTCTTCATTAAAGAAAATCGATTATTCCTCTTTCAAAAATTTGCAAACAGCATTGATTGAATTTGTTGAAAAGCAAAAGAGTTTTGAAACTGAACTTGCAAACATTGACAAATTGCAAGAGTCGTTCGACAAAAATATTTGTGACCTAAATCAAATGACTTATGCCGATTTGATGAAGAAATTTGAAGATTTGTTGAACAACTTTGACTGTGTGGAAAATTGGACAAAATTTTATAGTGCATTGCATAAAATTGACAAATATGGCTTGAAAGAATTTGTTGACAAATCAATTGACGCAAATATTTGTCGTGACACACTCGACCAAACATTTGCACTTATGTTCTACACGCAATGGATGTATTACATAATCGACAAAAAGGGCGTTCTTCGAACATTCTCTCGATTGTCCCAAGACTCCGCAGTTGCAAACTTCAAAAAAAGAGACAAGTTGAAATTTGAAATTTCAAAGGCTGAAATAATTGCAAAACTCACAAAACACATGCCAAGCACAAACAATATGGCATCGGGAAGTCAAATAAGCAAATTGGTCAGAGAAGCAAACAAAAAAAGCAAACTCCGCCCTGTCCGCTTGCTCCTTCGAGATGTTGGACAATTGATTCAACGATTGAAACCATGCTTCTTGATGTCCCCTTTGAGTGTAAGCACATATCTAGACTCAAACACTTGCAAATTTGATGTCGTGATTTTCGATGAAGCATCCCAAATTTTCCCTTGGGACGCCATTGGAGCGATTGCCCGAGCAAAACAAATCATTGTTGTTGGTGACTCAAAGCAGATGCCACCAAGCAATTTCTTCAATTCAACCATTGTTTCTGATGAAGAATCCGACGATGACAACTATGACGAAGATTCGCTCGACTTCGAGTCAATTCTTGATTTAAGCACCACAACTTTTGAGCAAAATCGTCTAAACTGGCACTATCGAAGCAAAACTGAAGAGTTGATTGCATTCTCAAATGCAAATTTCTATGAAAACACCTTGATAACTTTCCCATCCGCACAAAAAGACACTGTCGACACTGGCGTTGACTTCTGCTATGTCCCAAACGGCGTGTTTGACAGAAGGACGAAAACGAATCAAATTGAAGCGGAAAAAGTTGTTGACCTTGTTTTTGAACATTTCAAGAAACATCCAGACAGAAGTTTAGGTGTCGTCGCATTCAGCATTTCACAACAAAGTGCGATTGAAGAAGAGATTTTTAAGCGTAGAGAAGAAAGTGACAAATTTGTTGAATTTTTTGACAACAGTCGTCCTGAACCTTTCTTTGTGAAAAATCTTGAAACCGTGCAAGGTGATGAGCGTGACACAATTATTTTCAGCGTTGGATATGCAAAAGATGCATCTGGCAAATTCCTGCACAACTTTGGCCCCCTAAACAAAAAAGGTGGGGAAAGAAGGCTGAATGTCGCCATCACAAGAGCAAAATACAATGTGAAACTTGTTTCATCAATCAAATCAGTTGATATTGATTTAAGAAAAACTTCCGCAATCGGCTCAACACTTTTGAAAGATTATTTGGATTATGCGGAACATGGTGTGACAAATCTGGTGGAAAAACAAGAAATTAAACAAAAATCCAGCGACATTTCGGATTTTGAACTCGAAATTTTCGAATTTTTGAAAGAATCGGGATATAATGTCGATATGAAAGTTGGATGCTCCGCATATAAAATTGACTTTGCAATAAAACACCCAAGCAGACCCGACTATGTCCTTGCGATTGAATGTGATGGAGAAACTTATTATTCAGGCAAAACAACCCGTGACAGAGACAGATTGAGACAAGAAGTCCTTGAAAAATTGGGCTGGAAATTTTATAGAATTTGGTCAATAAGTTGGTTCTTAAACAAAGATATTGAGAAAAAGAAACTTATTTCAACAATTGATAAGGCAATTGCGGATTTTGATAAAAAATCAAACAATTCCCCCGCTGAAATCGCTCAACAACAAGAAAAACCAAGTTTTATTGTGGAAGAAAAAGCGGACCACACAGAATTGAAATCACTTTTCAAAACATACAACAACTATGACATAAACTCAAAATCATTGCCAAATTTTGCGACTGCTGTTGTGAATTTGATTGCAGTGGAAGCACCAATCACAGAAGAATTGCTTTTGAGAAAAACAATCAAACTTTTGGGACGGGAAAAAGTGACTGACGCTGTTCGAACACAGTTTGAACAAATCATGCGAAGAGTGAAAGGTGTCTACAAAATCAATGACTATTATGTGATTGACAAAAATATGCATATCGAAATGCGAATCCCAAAAGACGGCGAAGAACCACGGGACATTCTTTTGATATCGAATGACGAACTTTCAATCGGGATGCTTGTGGTGATAAAAAACAATATCGGGATATCAAAGGACGGACTTTTCACAACAATGACAAACCTTTTGGGATACACGCGAAAAGGAACAAACATCATAAACAAACTCAACGATTCGCTTGAACAACTTAAAAAACTCAATTACATCAAAGAAACCAATAGCGAATTGTTTTTGGCATAAGTGAATTGTTTTTAACAAAAAAACTCATTGAGAACATGAAGTGAGAGTCCAAAGCCCCACTTCAAAAACTCTTTGAGTTTTTTTTTATTGTTTCTTTTTATATTTTTTATTTCATAACAAAACATAAAAAAGTGAGACACAACTCAAAGGATTATCTCTCACTGTTTTTTGAATTTTTCACAAAATCTTTGTGAAATTAAGTCGTGGATTTCTTCCAATAATAATTATGATATGTCGACTTCAAATATGTTGCATTTCGTGCGGTGTCCGTCAAAGTCAATTTTGTCCCACTTGTTGCAGTTGAACTTGTTGACACATACCAACCATTCGCATCTTCAAATGTGACAGTCTCAAGTTTTGAACAACAATAGAATGCATCTTCTCCTATACTTGTCACATTCTTTCCTATTGTCACACTTGTCAGATTGTCAAACCCATAGAAAGCACA
>CAZIRI010000020.1:0-21244 GCA_964541815.1 uncultured Lachnospiraceae bacterium | reverse complement strand
AACAAGCAAAAAAAGTGACTGGAATTGTTATGAATGCAAAGACAAGTGAAATTCTTGCAATTTCAACAAAACCCAGTGTCGATTTGAACAATTTGCCACGAGATGATTTGCAAACGCTTTTTGATTGTTCGAAAATGTCCGCCGTCACCGACACCTATGAACCAGGGTCAACTTTCAAAATTTTGACACTTGCCATGGCGCTTGAAGCGGGAGTTGTTTCGCTTGAAGACAGATTTTATTGCCCAGGATACAGAATTGTTGACGGACAGAAAATTCGCTGTTGGAAAACTGTTGGGCATGGAAGCCAATCGCTTATGGAAGCCTTTGCAAATTCATGCAACTGCTGTTTTATGGATTTGGCACTTCGACTTGGGGTTGACAGATTTTATGAATACATGGATAAATTTGGTTTGGGACAAAAAACGGGAATAACTTTGCAAGGTGAAAGTTCGGGAATTTTGATGAATAAATCATCAGTGAAAAATGTTGATTTGGCGAGAATGGGATTTGGACATGCGGTTGCAGTGTCGCCAATTCAATTGCTGACAGCAGTTTGTGGTGTTGTGGGTGGCGGAGAACTTGAAACGCCAACATTAGTGAAACAAATCACGGATGTTTTGGGGAATATAACATACAAACCAAAAGTGACAAAAAAGAAAATTGTTTCATCAAAAACAATGGAAATTATCAACAAATTTATGCAATATGCGGAAAATAAAAAAGGTGATTTCACTTTTGTTGAAGGGTATAATGTGGGAGGTAAAACGGGAACAGCGCAAAAGTATTTGGAAACAGGTGGAATCGCACAAGGCAAATATATTTCAAGTTTTATCGGCACATATCCCGCAAACAATCCTGACTACGTGTTTATGATTTTGGTTGATGAGCCAAGTGCGGGAGCATATTATGGTTCGATTGTTGGTGCACCGTATGGCAAGATGTTTTTTGAAAAGTTTTTTGAATTTTTCAATATACAAAAAGATGATGAAAGTGTTGTTTTGGAAGAGGTTGTCATGCCACAACTTGTTGGAGTGTCGCTTGCGGACGCTCTTGTTGAACTTAAAAAATTGGGAATTGAATGTGAAATTGATGGAGATGGAGGAATTGTTTTGGAACAACTTCCGCCTGCGGGTGCAAAAATTTGTAAGGGTGAAACAATTTTGCTTGTGACATAAAATAAAAAACATATTTTCAAGTTTTCAAGAAAATATGTTTTATTTTGTTTTTATCACATATTGTTTTCCGTCATAAGTGACTCGAATTTTGTTTTGCAAAAGTTTGTTGAAAGTTATGACATGTTCCATGGCGATATCGTGGTCAATATCGGGTTGAATGCAAGTCAATTCGATAGGGATTTTGTGTTCTTTGATAAATCCAACTTCAAAAAATGCAAATTCAGCACGAAAAAGTAGGTCATATAAATCAAGAATTTCTTCAAAATTTCTCACTTTTGATTGTTTGAGTTCTTCAACAAAATTTTCACTGTTTATTACATCCAAAATTTGTTTTTTTGAAATTTCCTCAAAAGGTTTTGGTGTGTCTTTCAAAAAATTCAAAACCCATAAACAAATTGCCACATCTTGAAATGCAAGGTGTTCGCTTTCAAAACTTGCTTCATCAAAATAGGAGAAACGATTGTTTAACACTTCAATAAATTCATTTGCATTTTTGTAGGTTGAAATTGAAAATTTGTTCCAAAGCGGAGTGACAATTTTTGAAATTGTTTCCTTCACATCTTCTTGAATTTTGTTTTGCAAATTTTCACAAACAGCATTTGCACATAGTCCACAAAACAAATTTTCAAACATCAAATCAATGACGGCGGTTTTCGTTGGATTGCTTACAAAATTTTCGACTGGTGCAAGAATCAAATCTTCATCAACATACAAATTTTGTTTTGATAAAATATCACAATTTTTTTTCGCACGGGCGGTGTCTTTTTCAGTCCTGTTTTTGCGGATGTTTTCGATATCACTTTTCAGTTGTTGCATTGAGCCAAGAGAGTTTTCATTTCTCAAAAGTATTTCAATTTGTTTTTCCATAATTCACCTTATAGGGAAAGTTTATCACAATTTTAAGAGAATGTCAAAGAGTTATTTGCAAAAAAAAATTGATTGTTGTATAATGAAAATATGTGGACTTATATAATAATTGGTGTGTCAATTGCATTTGTGCTTTTGCTGTGTTTGTGTTTGGCAATTTCATCTTATTCGGGTGAAAATTTTTTTAACAAACTTGAAGAAAATGATAAGATAAGAAATTCGGTTGGAATTTCAACGATGGATTATGTTGTTTCGATAAACACAAGATATTTTGGCGGGAAATTGAAGATAACGAGATGTCTTGAAGGTGATGACCACTATGCCCGAGGCATTGTTGCATTGAGCGAAAGGACGATGTGTTCAAACAGTTTGGCGTCACTTGCCACAGTTTCGCACGAACTGGGTCACGCACGGCAAGATGCTTCTGGCGACAGATTGCAAAAGCATTGGAAGTTGCGAAGAACTGGAAGAATTTGCGGGATGTTTTTCATGCCACTTGTGATTGTTGGTGTGGTGTTAAGCCTTTTGTATTTGTTTGAAACGATTGAAAGCATATCGGCATTGATTGCGGGAATTGCTTGTGTTGGTGCTGGAATTTTTATTTTCTTTTTTGCAATTTTCTTGAAATACCGTGAAGTGAAAATTGAGAGAGAGGCATCGGATTTTGGTGTAGAATTTTTGCAAGAAATTCTCTCTCCCGATGAAGTGAAACAATGCAAAGAGTTTTTGGATAGTGCAAGATTGACATATTGGGCGGGACTTTTCAAAACGCTTTTGGGGTGGACATTCTTAACAAAAAACGACAAAATGTTCAGATAGTCGCCGTTTCAACATTTTTCAAAACTTTTAAGAAAAGTGGTTCAAAATATTTTCTAAAAAAATGTGTTATTTTTCTCTATTTCTTGACAAAAAAAATCAAAAATTGTAAAATATTTGCGTAATCGTTTGATTATAAATATAACAAAAGGAGAAAATATGGCTAAGCAAAAAGATTATTTTGGTTTGGGAAGAGTCTTGAGTTTAATTCTTGCAATCCTTCCTCCAACATCATGGATTTGTGGTTCTGTCACAAGATTTATGGAAGGGAAAATTGTTGCTGGAATTATCAGATTGTTCTTAGGATTCACCATCATTTGGATTGCGGATTTAATCTGTATGATTGTCAACAAATCAATTTTCAGAATTTTATCTATTTAGTTTTGTTTATAAACAAACAAGAAAAACACATCTATCGATGTGTTTTTTCTTTTAATTGTGATGTAATATATAGCAATTTGACTAATAATTTTTAAGATAACTTACAATGTGATTTGTTTGTTTACATATGAAGCGATTTCTTCAATTGGCATACGAACTTGTTCCATTGTGTCACGATTTCTCACTGTGACTGTGTTGTCGTTTAGTGTGTCAAAGTCGATTGTCACGCAGAATGGAGTTCCGATTTCATCTTGACGGCGATATCTTTTTCCGATTGAACCTGCTTCATCATAGTTGCACATAAACTCTTTTTGAAGTTTCTTATAGACTTCTTTTGCTTTTTCAGACAAATTCTTTTGAAGTGGCAAAACTGCAACTTTGTATGGTGCAATTGCTGGGTGGAAATGCATAACAACTCTTGTTTCTCCATCAGCAAGTGTTTCTTCATCATAAGCATCACAAAGAACGGCAAGAGCAAGTCTGTCAGCACCGATTGTGTGTTCAACAACTGTTGGAATGTATGTTTCGTTTGTGTATGGGTCAGTGTATTGCATATTCTTCCCACTATACTCTTGGTGACGACTCAAATCCCATGTTCCACGAAGATGTGTGCCGTTGAGTTCTTCCCACCCAAATGGAAATAAATATTGAACATCGCATGCGGCTTTTGCATAGTGTGCGAGTTTGTCATGGTCTTTGAATCTCAACTTTTCAGGGGTTATTCCAATCATTTTGAAGAAATCCATTGCAAATTTTTTGTAATATTCATAGAAATTCATAGAATCTTTCTCATGGCAGAACCATTGATGTTCCATTTGTTCAAATTCAATCGTTCTGAAAGTGAAATTCCCTGGGGTTATTTCATTTCTAAACGCTTTTCCTATGTTTGCAATTCCAAAAGGAACTTTTGCTCGTGTTGCTCTTTGAACATTCAAAAAATTGACATATTCTCCTTGTGCAGTTTCAGGACGCAAGAAAATTGTGTTTGTGTTTTCGTCACCAACACCACGAGATGTTTCAAACATAACATTAAAGTTTTTGATTTCACTGAAATTATGCTTTCCGCAATTTGGGCAATTTATCCCATGTTCATCAATAAATGCTTTTTGCTCTTCAAAAGTCATTGCATCAGGCTTGACAGAGTCTTCCATGTTGTGTTTTCTGCAATAATCTTCAATAAGTTTGTCCGCTCTGTGACGGGTTTTACACTCTTTGCAGTCCATTTTTGGGTCGCCAAAACTTGCGACATGTCCGCTTGCTTCCCAAACTCGTCTGTTCATAAGAATTGCTGGGTCAACCCCATACGAATTTTCACTTTCTTGAACAACTTTTTTCCACCATGCTTTTTTGATGTTGTTTTTAAGTTCAATTCCAGCAGGGCCATAGTCCCAAGTGTTTCCCATTCCTCCATAGATTTCACTGCCTTGAAAAACAAATCCTCTGTTTTTGCAAAGTGCGACAAGTTTGTCCATTGTCAATTTTGAGTTTTTTTCTTCCATTTTTCTCTCCTTTTTGCATAGTAAATAAAAAATCCCTATGCCAGATTTGACATAGGGGCGACCAAATGACCGCTGTTCCACCCTAATTTATAAGAAGTGAATTCTTATCTCATTTCAAAGTCTTTACGCCGACAAGCGTTTGCTCGGAGATTGCCAATCTCTTCATTGCTTCTATTATTGTAAATCAATCCACAAAGTTTTGTCAAGAATTTTTTATAAAAAATTTATAAATTTTTGTTGCCAAAATTTTATATATGAAAAAATATACAAAAATATATATAAATATATAAAAAATACAAATAAATAATAAAAAAATAATATTTAATTTATAAAAAATATATTTTTAATTGTTTTTTTAACAATTTTTCACCTTTATTTATCGATAATGTGGCGATTTTAATTATTAAAATAAAAAAATAATAAAAAATTCAATAAAAAATGTATTTTTTCGTAATTTTTTTGTATTTTTTTAGAATTAAAATATATTTTTGATGTTTTTAGATAAAAAATGCGATGCATACAGCACCGCACAAATCTTTTTGTTTTTAGTTTTTGTATTTATCCATATATTCTTCATAAGTCATTTCTTTGTCGATGATTGTATTTTCGTCAACAATATCAATGACTCTGTTTGCGACTGTTTCGATAATTTCTTGGTCGCCTGTTGCAAAAAGCATAGAACCTTTGAAATTTATCATACCTTTGTTGAGTGATGTGATGCTTTCAAGGTCAAGGTGGTTGACTGGTTCGTCAAGAATAAGGAAATTTCCTGCTTCAAGCATGATTTTTGCAAGCATGCAACGCACTTTTTCTCCACCTGACAAAACGGACACTTCTTTCAAACTTTCTTCACCTGAAAACAGCATTCTTCCAAGCCAACCACGGATATAACTTTCTGTTTGGTCTTTGGAGAATTGTCGGAGCCAGTCCACAATTGAAAGGTGACAGTTTTCAAAATATTCTCTATTGTCTTGTGGAAGATATGAGAATTTTATAGTTTTCCCAAAGTGAATTGTCCCACTGTCAGCACTCTCTTTTCCCGCCAAGATATTGAAAAGAGTTGTCAAAACTTGACTGTTTGAAGAGAGGAACACAATTTTTTGCTCTTTTCCAACTGTGAAAGACAGGTTTTTGAACATTCCTGCTTTTGTCAATTTGTCAACTTTCAAAATTTCTTTTCCGATTTCTTGTTCAAATTTGAAATCAACATATGGATATTTCCTTGAAGATGGTTTGAAATCGTCAATAGTGAGTTTTTCAAGTTCTTTCTTTCTGCTTGTTGCCTGCTTTGATTTTGACGCATTTGCTGAAAATCTTGCAATAAACTCTTTAAGTTCCTTTGCTCTCTGTTCCGCTTTTTTGTTTTGGTCTTTTGCTTGTCTTGCAAGAAGTTGACTTGTTTCATACCAAAAGTCATAGTTTCCCAGATACATATTTATTTCGCCAAAGTCAACATCACAAATGTGTGTGCAAACCTTGTTCAAAAAGTGACGATTGTGCGAAACGATAATGACTATATTTTCAAAATCGAGCAAGAAATTTTCGAGCCAGCGAATTGTTTTGAAGTCAAGATTGTTTGTTGGTTCGTCAAGAATAAGAATATCAGGGTTTCCAAAAAGTGCTTGTGCAAGCAAAACTTTCACTTTCGCTTTTGCATCAATGTTTGACATAAGTTCATAGTGCAAACTCTCTTCAACACCAAGATTTTGTAGCAAAGTTTTTGCTTCGCCCTCTGCCTCCCAACCGCCAAGTTCGGCAAATTCTGTTTCAAGTTCTCCCGCACGAATTCCGTCCTCATCAGAGAAATTTTCTTTTGAATAGAGTGCATCTTTTTCTTTTTGTATTTCCATAAGACGCTTATGTCCGAGCAAAACTGTGTCCAAAACAGTTTCGTTGTCATATTTGTTTTGGTTTTGCTCCAAAATTGACATTCTTTCCCCAGGTGTGATGACAACTTCGCCCGTGTTTGGCTCAATTTCGCCAGTCAATATCTTCAAAAATGTCGACTTTCCAGCACCATTTGCACCAATAATTCCATAGCAATTCCCTTTTGTGAATTTCAAATTCACTTCTTTGTATAGGGTTCGTCCGCCAAAGGCGAGTGAAACATTTGTTGTTTGTATCATAATATCTCCTTTAATTTTTGTTGTTTTTCTTTTTCAGTGTTTTTGGCTTGTTTTGTGACTCTCTTTTTGTCAATCACTTGTTCTTTGATTTGTTTTTCCGCTTTTTGCATCACAAGTTTTTCGTTTTGCTCTTGCAATCTTTTTTGTGATGACTTTGCTTGTTTTTTCTGTTCCGCCATTGTCTTTATTGATGACAAATTCTCTGTGTAGAGTTCTTCAACACTCTCCAAAAACGAATTTTCATCAAAATCTTTTTCGAAGATGTTTGAGAGTAAGTTAAACATGATTGGGTCTATTTGAAACAACTCTTCATATGCGTCACTTTCCACAAAATTTGAGAGATTGAAATCTTTGATTATTGCTTGTGTGACAATTCTTCTTGCTTCAAGATATGTTTGCAACTTGCTCAAAAATTCTTTTGAATTTTTTTGTTCGAGCAGTTGATTTTTTTGCAAACTTTTTATGTTGTTTAAGGATATTTTGAAGTTCTTTTTTATGCTATCCCGCTCGTTAAACAAAAATTCGGGAAAGGTCTTTATTTGAAATGAGTTGTTCAGTTTTATTCTTTCGGCGATAGTTTCGTTGTCAACAACAAAACCGCTTGGCAGTGGCGACCTTCCAGTTTTTTTGTATCTTTCACCAATGCGAGCGTTTATCATATTCAAATAATTCAGCGTTTTGTAGTTCATAAAAATAATTATAAACAAAATTCACACTTTTGTCAACAAAGTGCTGTGATTGAAAATATTTTTTTACCTTTGTGGACGCTTTTTTCAGCATATTTTTTATAAATAAAAAAAAGATATAAAAAATAATTAAAAAATCCTTGAAAAAATAGGTTAAATGGAGTATAATTAAATTGTCGAAAATTGCAAACAATATCCAAAAGGATTTTGTTGTGAAAAGTTTTCGAGATAATTGGAGAATTATATGAAATCGATTAGTGGAATGAAACCGCTCAAAGTTTGGCAAGTTATTGTTGCGATATTCAGCATATTGATTGCGATGACTGGTGTGACAGCACTTGTCCTTTATCTAACGGGACAATTCAAAGAAAAACACATCAAGCCAGAGGACTTTACCATTTCAACGGAAGTTGAGGGTGAGGGTGGCTATGTCGAAAATGATGAGACGGGCTGTCCAGTTTATTATGCGTCAGACGATATAAAACTTGTCATCAACTCTTCCACAGAAGATGTCACAGAAACAACGGTGACATTGTCTTTGGGTGTGAATGAAAGTATTTATGACAGCACACACATCACGGACGGTGTTATTATCATTCCAAAAGAAGTGAGATTAAATGCACAATTCAGTGTTCAACTTTGCAAAACAATTGATGGTGTCAACTCTTATGTTCTTGGCGGAAGTTCTGTTATCACAGCGAGTGTTGACAATATTTTGTTGAAAAGCGAAAGTTTGAAAGTTGTTGTGGATGTTCCAGTATACACTTTGGACATTGAAATTCCAACTTCAAATGGTGAAGTTATGAAACTTGACAAGGACAATACACTCACGGTGACAAAGGGTGCGGTTTTTGCCCCAAGAGCTGTGTTCAACTCAAATATGGAAGTTGGCACAAGTTATATGATTGAAAATGACAAAAGTGCAAATGATTGCGTGTATTATGCGTTGACATCAAGTGGTTCTGTTAGCGAGTATGGTGTCACACACAATCAATTCTATGCGTCAAGTGTCAGTCCAAATGGAACAGCAGAAGCAACAATCACAGCATACACATTCAGCACCGCATACAATCAAAAGAAATATTTTGAAGGCTTTTCAAGAACGCCTTCTAACGATGAAATCGTGAAATATTTGAAAAATGAAATTGGTTCAGGTATTGCAATTTCAAAAACATTCACTGTCAAGGTTGAAGATGTTTCAATCGACTCTTTCAATGCCACAGTGACAACAAAAGAATTGTATGTTGACACATCTTTCACAATTGGTGTCTCTTCAACAAATGTAAATCACAACTTGGGAGTGCAACTTCTTGACCAAAATGGCATGGCAATAAATGTGCTAAACACTTTCTTGCAAGACAATATAGGAAATTTTGCTCTCAAAGTGCCAAAAGGGTTTAAGGCTGTGAATGTGAAAGAAGATTCAACAATCGAAATTCGTGAAATAACAACAAGTGGTGACTCAACAACAGAAACTTGCGTCCTTGAATTTCTTAAATCGGATAAAAATAATGAAAATATTATTGAGATTAATGGTGAGCAATACATAATTCCAACAAATATCAACGAAAATAATTATTGCGATTCATATTGGAAAATGAAGATTTGTTCAAACAGTGCAACACCAGTCAATTTTGAAGTTTCATTCTTGCTTGCACAAAATTCAGGATATTTAGTGTTTGTGCAGTATGGTGAAAAAGATTTGAGTGGAAATAAAATAGCGAAAACATACACGTTCAATTTCAATCTTTCAGAAAAATCTGACGAAAGTATTTTATTGTTTGGAGGAGATTCCGAAAACATTCCTTCTGAAACTATCAAAATTGAATATGAGACAATCACAAGTGGTGAGGGTGAAGAACAAGTGAAAATTGTTCAAAGAAAAACCGCTTCATATGACTTTAACAAAAAAATTGCCACTTTGACGAAGTATGATTATGCAACAAATACAGGCAGAATATACACGCAAGTGAAATATTTCGCTTGTGGAGCCTATGACACTGACGGAGATGAACTTGATTTCACAAAATATTTCAGTGAAATTGCAAAATATCCGGAAAATTATTCTGTTGGCAACAGCACAACAACTTTGTATGAGATTGAAAATGGAGTGTTGCCAGTTGTTTCACAAGCAGAAAATCAACTTGTTGGAAAAATAAAAATTCTTGCAGTGATTGTAAAGTCTTTTGACACAGATGTTTACGAAACTGATGGCAAATACACTTTCGTCAGCGGGACAGAATCATTTTTTGAATTGAACATTAAAAACAGTGTCACGGTTCAATATATGACACCAACCTTGTCCGTGAATGAAGCATACAAACTTGATGATAGTGATGAAGAGAATAAGTGTTATTATATTCCATCTCATTCATACAATAAAGATGGTGTTGAAATCTCTGCCTTGAAAGTTTCAATATCTTTGGGGGAAACAAACAGTAGCGATGAATCTGTGAAACCAATCCTTGAAGCAATTGAAAAAGGATATTTAAGCATTGATTGTGTGGATGGAAGTGGAAATGCATACGAAAACAATTATGTGAAAGTGATAAAAGATACTTGCAAAATTAATAAGGAGAATTCTTCTGACTGGGCAATTGAATTTGAACTTTCTATTGATGCGGACGCTTTGAGTGGTGAAAGTGATGAAGAAAAACAAGTTAAATTGAGACTTGTTTGCCAAACGATTGATGGAACGGTGACAGAATCAAAACTTGTTGATGAAACTGCTTCTAAAACCCTTGTTTTGTATAACCAAAAACCAACAACCATGAGTTCAAGTGTTGATGGTGCTGTCCAAAATGGCGAAACGGTTGTTGTTTTTATCAAATCAACTGGAACAACAATCACAATCCGAACTCCTGACACAAGCAGTGGCAGTGAAGAGGGGAAATATACTGAGAGAACATTAAGTGCAGATGAGGGTTCCGACTCAACACTTTCTCAATTGGAGAAAATGATTGTAAGTTTGAATAATTATATGCAATACAAACTCTTTGACCAACACGAAAATGAGATAAATCAAACCGCCACGGACGGATATCAAATCAGATGGAGTGAAAATAATACTGCTGATAAAAAATATATAACTTTAAGCAATAATGCCTCAAAAATTGACGGATTTGCTGCTGGAACAACATCTTTGACAACATATATTTTCAACAATAAAACAGAAAAGAATGTTGATTTTAATGGTAATATCACAGTCGAATTCAGCATCACAAGTGAAGGACTGACGAGATATTGTTTAATAGATGATTTAACAAATAAGAATTCGACTTATGGGACTACTGATAAAGGAGAGAACACTAAAGTTTGGACTGCAACTTCAGGGGCAGAATTTGATGTCACAATCGATAAAGTTGACTCAGGTAAGAAATTATATATTGGAAAAGCACTTAAAGTGTGGACGACTGATAGCGAGAAGAAGCCGGCCGACAGCAGTTCTTACACAATCAAATTTGATACTGAAAAATTGGGTGATCTCGGGACAAATGAGGATTTGTTGAAAGTTATCACATTGATACGATTTGATGAAAACGAAAATGAGATAAATTCAACAGGTGAAAGCATCAAAACAATCAAAGATTTTGGAGATGACAATAAAATAGACATAATTCAACTCAACACATATCTGAATGAGGAACTCGTGTTGCCATTTGTTTTGAGAGAAAACGGGGGCTTATACGAAATCAAATTCACGGTGACAATCGAAACGACAAAAACAATGAATGTGAATATTGCATCGGCAAATGACTGTTGGAAAGATTATATCGAAGCGGATGTTAAAGAGGCTGGCAGTATAAACATCTTGGGCAATATGACTTATTCTGTGGGGAATTTTGCTAGCGTGGATAATGAAGAAGCAAGTGCTATTGTTGTGTCAGAGAGTCCCGGCTTGGTGACAGTCGGCAAGGGTGACGATGGAAAAATGGAGATGAGACTTGTGGATGTTTATGAGCCACAAACAGCGACAATTGTTGTGTATTATGCGAAAGAGAGTTCCTTTGCTTTGCATAAAAAAGTGCAATTGACAATCCAACCAAATTACATTCTTGTCAAGAGCGGGAATGATATAGATGTTTCTAAAGATTTGGATTTGCCACTTAAAGATTTGGATTTGCCACTTTCTGATGTGTTTAATGTCTACAGAATCAGTGATTATGCAACAAAATTGGATAACGCTGATGAATTGAATGTCACCTTCACAGGCAATTCAAGCAATATTCTTGTTGTGAATGAAGATAAAAAACTTGATTATCAAACGGGTGGTGACACAAAATCAATCACATTCAAACTTGGAGAGGACACGGCATACACTCAAAAATTCACTATGTCAGTTGATAGAAATAATATTACAGGCTTTGCAATCAAAAATGGCAATGAAATCACAAAAGTTGGTGACACAAAAAACACATCAGCAACAGTTGATGTCGTCTTCCCTAAAGATAAAATAAAAACCGAATGGCAAAATGTTTTCACGGGGGACACAACCCCAAAAATTGTTGGCTTACAATTGTGGTTTAGTGCTGGTGGTTCATATGGATACGATAAGAATGCAAATATTTCTGTTTGTGATGAAAAATCGTTTGAATTGAATTATGGGTTGCAGATAAAAACACCAACCAAATTCTTGATGTCAAACAGTGACAATGGATGTGTGAACGGGCTTCAATATACAATAACAAAAGAATCAGTGAATATAATCCTTTATGCAGACACGGTGGTTTCAAGAATTGGAACTGACCTTGTGAAATATGAGCAAGATTTGAGTGGTCACAATATTTTGCAAGTTGCACAAGATGTGAATTATTTGAAGCAAAATGCCATTGCACAAGAACTTAAAGCGGGCAGTACATACACAATTGTTGGTTCGAATGCAGAGCAAGGTTTTGCTTTTGACAAAGGAACAACATTCAAATATTCAATCACAATTTCAGAATGTCTAAAAGACAATCTTTTGACAATTTCAGAAGACAAGTTGACGATAGCCAACTATTCTGGTGAAGATACTTATGCAATTTTGAAATGTGAAATAAGTTATAATGATACATCAAAAACTGATGTCTTCATAATGTATTATCGCATTAAAATCACAGCAAATTGTGCTAATGGTGAAGTGAATTATCCATATGAAGAAAGTGTTGAAGCACTTGATGATGGAAGATATTATGATTCGACAAAAAATGCATTTGTGATTGATTTGAGTGAAGAACTCAACCTTGAAAATAGTATATATGGAAAATCAAGCAGATTTGTTGACCCAGTAATTGAGGGGAAAGAACTCACACATATGTATGAATACAAAGTGGACAGTGGATCGGCTTCAATTTCGTTTGAAAAAGACATAATCACAATCACAGCGGACAAAAATTCGGCATTTACAATCACTTTGACAAGAAAATTCATGCTTGACGGAAATTATGTCGCAGGCACTGATTTGACTTACAAATTGAGCAACCAAAAGACAACATACAGTGTCGAAATCGATGATGGATATATTGCAAACAATTCAACTATTGATATTCGTGGCGGTGCTGGTGGATTGAAGTATAAAGTTGTGGCACAAGAAGTGAGTGGTCCAACTGGGTCTTCAGCCCAAACACAAGGACGATTGACAGGGCTTTCAAACACAGAATTGCTCAAATTCTTGAAATATGACGGTCGTGTGACAGTCCCAGAGGGCACAGTTGGATATTTGAAAGATAGTTCAGAAGAATATATCTTCTCTTCAGAAAGAACAGTTTCAGATTGTGACTATGTCTACACAAAGACAACTGACGCGGATGTTGTCAGCGGGAAGACTTACTACACAGAGTCAGACGGTGTGTATACGGCAGTGACAAATCCAAGCAAAGACAATATTGGCGGTTATTACGAAAAAAATATTTCTTGGCAAACATCTTTCAAAGATAAAGATATAACCACCTACATAAAGACAACTGACACGGATATTATCAGCGGGAAGACTTACTACACAGAGTCAGACGGTGTGTATACGGCAGTGACAAATCCAAGCAAAGACAATATTAAGTCTTATTACGAAAAATATGTTTTATACACATTCTACAATTCTAGCACTGATAAGTCTGAAGTTTATGTGAAGTTTGATGATTTGTATTTGGGCTTCTTGCATCAAGACGGTGAAAACTATTATATATGCCCACAAGATAACATCGACACTGACAAAATGGTTGATATAAGATTCTACACAAACAAACAAGTTGTCAGTGCGCTCAAAGCACATTTGACAAGTTATGTCACCTACACACAAACAGTGACCGAAATTGAGTCAATGCAAACAATAGAATTCACAGGACAAGAGGTAAAAGGCGATAGCAATTACATTGCAAAACTTGGTGATATTTTGATAATCGAGCATATGGAAAAGGATGATAAGGTCACATTGACTTTGGATGAGGAATCTGAAAAACTTTTTGGAAAATTGATTACCATTGACGATAGCAACAACTATATCACAATTGCTCCACTTCCAAGCCAAAGCGACATAAAAATCAATGTGAAAATAAAGAATGGTGGTGTAGTGAAATACTCATTCTCAATCGAATTGACAGTCAAGGCACATCTTTATTCAAACATAACAATGGAATCAAAAGAAGAAAGATATGGACAAGTGCCTTTTGATTTGACAATTTCTGATTCCGATGCAAATATTTCAGACAGTGGTGAGGATAAAGTGACACTATCACTTGACAAATTTGATGGTTTGAAATTCAGATTTGTGCAATATGTGGAAGTGGGAAAAGTTCTACCAACATTCAAGAATGCTGACGGAGACACAACACAATATTATTATCTGACCAAAGCAGGCGAATATGTTGCAATTGATATTACAAATGGACACACATTCAATGCCAGCACAGACGAACTTGCAATATATAAATTGGTGTATAAAAAGGATGACGCACAAACAGCATCTATCGTTTATTCATTCAAAAATTCAAGTGAAGACACAACACAATATTATTACAAGACGACAGCGGGCGAATATGTTGCAATTGATATTACAAACGGACACACATTCAATATTGCTGATGAAGAACTTGCGATTTACACTAAGAATGGTGAAGAATATGTGAAAGCGGAAGATAAAGCACTCACAATTTTCTTCAAGAATGCTGACGGAGACACAATTCAATATTATCACAAGACAACAGAGGGTGTATATAGTGCAATTGACAAGACGACTGGATATTCGTTCAATGCCAGCACGGACGAACTCGCAATTTACTATGGGGAATATGTGAAAGAGTCAAAGACTGTTGAATATTCATTCAAGAATGCGGATAACGACACAACACAATATTATTACAAGACCAAAGCGGGTGTTTATAATAAGATTGATATGAAAACTGGATACACATTCAATCTTGGCGCTGACGAACTTGTAATTTATGAAAAGCAAGATTTGAAGTCAGTTGAAATCACACCAGAAAATGTTGGTGAAGCTAAAAACACAAGTGTGGACTATTTGATTTGGGTGTATTACAATGACGAACAAATCAGTCAATTCACATTGACATATAAATACAGAATAATTAAAAATGTTGTTTTGACAACAAATTATCCAAAACCAGACGGGAAAAATTGTTCAGTTGACCAAGCGGGAGCGGTTGCGGAATTTGTCACAAATGGCTATGAAACAGATAACTTCTTCAACGGAACTGCTTTGTTTGCGAGCGGGAATAGACTCGTTGTGTCAAAAGTTGATGCTTTGAAGAATATTGAAGTTAAATACAACTACCAAATCACAGTTATGGAATTGACAAACCTTAAACTTACTGATATAAGTGGCACAAAAAATTACGCAGTTGGAAATGAATTGTGTTCAGGGACAGGAAATATTGCACCTGTAGGCTTGAAATTTACAATCGTTGACACAACGGCATCAGGTTCAGTCAAATTCCTTATCAAAGTCAACAATGTGCCAACAGAATATTATGTTGTTGTTAACTATGAAGATGTTTTGACGGCACAAAAGAATGTCGCAAACTACGATGCAACAAAGGGCGAAACAATCTATGCAGAAGATTTGGTTGATTGTGAAGATTATATGATTTTCGCAAAAGACAGAATTTTGAAATATCAATATAAGTCAGGAGTGAGTGCGACATATTATGTCAAGTTGGTTTCTAGTGCCGATGCAAAGACAAAGGTTGTCAAATTGAATGCAAACACTGGCTCAACCCAATATATCGATTTGGGCAAATCATACAGCGGATACACATATGCTGGGACATATTCAGATGTGGATTGTGCAAGCAAGGCTGACGACAGCACGATTTATACAACAATCCCACAACTCACATCAAGAATTGAGATTATATACAAAGACGGCAAAAACACAGTCATAAATCTTGCAACTTATGGCGAAAATGTCTCATTGGTGTATAAGACAGACAAAAAAGACACAGAGTATTCTGATTTGTCGACCTTTGCGATTAACAAAAATATGTTCCAAACGACAACAACATTGTATATTTCGATAAAACAAGGGGAAAAATACATTGCAACAAATCAACAATACACAATTTATCTCGATTGTGAAATTGGATATAATGACAGTCAATTTATCGATTCAGTGGACAAGATTGGCACAAAAATCAATTTGAAAGCAAATCAAGGCACTGGATACAGTTTGCTTGAACAACTCAAAGGCGACATTTACAACAAGAGAAAGGGAAACAATTACAGTTCATCAATCACTCCAACCGCAACGGAAACGAGTTTTGCAAATTCAAATGGTCAATTCAAAGTTCGTGTTTATGGATATGATGAGGATAAGACAGATTTGTATAACGCCATTGACGCAAAATTGAAATCAGGAGAATTGAAGAATTCTGACGGACATAATATAATATACACTAACGGATTGGAGCCAAGAAGCAATGCAAATTCAACAGACCAGACAACAAACTATTTGTATGTTATGGAAAGTTTGACTACGGACAAGAGCAAACTTGTTGATGTCAAATTGTTTGCAAATGGTGCAAGAAATGATGGAAAATGTGTGTTGTTGAAATTGAGTTATACTGTCACATTTGGAAGTATAACAGTTGAATCAACTCGTGATTTGCTTGTCTTTATTGAAGCAAACACAACAGTCAAGTTGGCAAGCGGTTCAAGTTCTTCTCCAACAAACACAAACATTCAGACAAAATATAATGGAGAAGAGAAATACACATATCTCACAAATGTGGACAATCCATACATCATTTCAGGTGACAAAGAAGACAGTTTCAAATTGTATAATTTGTCAGGTGATGCAAGTGACACAAACAAAGTTATTTCAGTTGATTTGTTCGGTGGAACAAACAACGAATCAAGCACATGGTTCAACTATACAGTTGAAAAAGATAGAGAAGCGACCTTTACACAAAATTATGTGGAACATGTTGCCAACACCAACACAGTCACAACAAAGATTGTGAATTTGGGTGAAAGAACGTATTTTGTCAAGGCGACTGAAAAGACTTATGGATATTACTTTGAATTCTATTTTACAATTCGTCCAACAAACAACCCACAAATCAACAATGTTGTTGTGAAAGACAGCAAATTTCAAGAGGGTGATTCAATTTCTGTTGCATTGGGATACAACATGGTTAGCCCAGCGACAACAAGTGAGACGACCAACAACAACACCTATGCGTTCTCTCAAACATCATTCAAAGTTGCATTGGCATATAATGAAGATAAAACAAAAACAATCGCAAATGGAGCAACTTTCAAGAATGATGACGGAGACACAACACAATATTATTACAAGACGACAGCGGATGGCGTATGTCATGAAATCAACAAGACAAGTGGACACACATTCAATGCCAGCACGGACGAACTTGCGATTTACACCAAAGCAACAACATATATGGACGAGGTGGAAATTTCATGCACAAACGACTCAAAAGTGAAGAAAACTGTTGTGCTTTCAACAACAGTGAACGCTGTCACATACACAAAGACAATCACTGAAGATAATGGAAATATTGGCACTATTTCATTGCGAACAGATTGGAAATATGTTGATTCAAGTAATAGATCAACAACTTGTGATCTTACGAAATATGAAGACTTTGAGAGTCTTTTGAAAGATGCCACAATCACCATCAAACTTGAAGTGAAGTCAAATGTTGAAAATCCAACTGAAGCCATTGGAAATTACACAATCACATACAACGGTGAAAAATTGGCACAAACATACAACACTGACACTAGCACAAAATATGCCGAGGGCGAAAAGCACACAATTCAAGTTAATGGCATTTCAGCAAATGCGTTTGACAACAAATTGGGAGCAGTGAACTCATTGATTTTGGCTGACAATGCAAATCCAAAGAGGATGAGTGCTGAAAACCAAATTTCTGTCCAAGGAATCACTTTGCTCTACAATGGCACAAAGATAGGCTCATGCACAAACACAGCAATCACAGAAGGTGGTGCTTATGTGAAAGTTTCGACTGTCGAAAAAGGCACGACTTACACAAATAGCAGTAATGAAACCTATTATTACAGGGATGACAGTGGCAACTTTAATGCAATCGCAAGTGGTGAAAAACATGAATTCACTGGCACAGCAAAATATTTGAATGTATACAAATTTGACACAAGTTTGAAAGGTGTGAACTTGTTCACATCAAGCGGTGTGTCATTCTACACAACCTATACAGAAAATGGAGAGCCAAAAAAAGTGATGCAAACAGGCATTGACTATGATGCTGGAACAATGAATTTCACAATCCCAACAATTGACAGTGCATATTTTGGCACAGGCACAACATTGAGCGGTGTGCAGATTCAAGTCGATTTGTATATGGCATCGGACGAAGAGTCAGTCACAATCACATATTCAGACACATTGACACTCAGCAGACTTGTCACGCCAAGCACTGGAATAAAAACTTCAGTTTATGACGGAGACAATGTCACAACAACAAATGAGGGTGATGTGAACAAGATCTTGAATGACACGCTTGAAGTGACGGTTGCTCCAAATTCTTCAGTTGCATTCACTTTGACTACGGGATCTAGGATTAGTGATAAAAGAGAATTGTCAAACACAAGCGCTTATGCAAGAAAATTCTATATCAGCATTTCAGAAATGCTCAAATGTGGCGACTTTGTGTCAGATGCAGTGATTCAAAACATCACACTGAATGACAATGTCACGATTGATGTTGTGAGCGGAAAGGAAAATGCAACATTCAGATACAATGGCAAAAATTATGGTTTGTCAAACACTTCTTCGGTGACATTCACAATTGAAAAATACAATCCTATCACTATGAATGTTGAGAACAACAAAGAATTTTCAAGTGGAAAAGTGAGCAAAAATCTATACTTATTGTATTCTGATAAAGAGAATTCTTTTGATAGAGATAAAGTTTATAGAACAATTGAAACTGTCACAATCTCAGGCATTTGCAGTGGCTTGACTGCTGGCACAACATTGACTGACGGGACACCAAATGTGACAATTGATTCTTTCAACACAGCAAGTGACGGAAATTCAACTTATTATTCTGCAACCTTGTCACAATGGGGAGGATTGATAAATTCAACATATCTAGGTTCTTCTTCAACAACATTGAGTGCGATTGGTTGTTCAAAACTTAAATTTGTGATTGACGGGACTGGTGGTGCCGTTGTTGACGAATATGGCACAATCACAACAACAAAGACTTTCAATATCAAAGATAACATCATCAATATTGATGTTTATTGCAGAGTTTCAGGGCTTAATGGTGCATTTGAAGAGTCTTGTGGATACTACAAACTTGGCTCCGCACGACTTCACTTCAACGAAAACAGTGTTTCAGATGGAGATAAGTTGACAAATGAAAGTGGTGTTTATGCAGATCAAGGAAACAGTGTGACAGTTGTTCCAAATGGATACAAGATGTCAGGCAGTTTGGGAGACAAATTGACAGAGCCAACAACAACTGGTTATTATGCAATCCAATTGACGGACGGCAAAGCAACAGTCGACATCGCAACAGTCTTTGGGGACACTTCGGGACACACATTCAATTCTGACACAAATGTATATTATAGAGTTGTCAAGGTTGATGACACATACATTGAAAATGGTGGCGATTCATACACATTCGAAAGCAGTGGAATATACACTCTCTATGTTTATGCATCAGCAGATTATGTGGGCAATATCCTTTGCAAGACAATCATTGTCTATGACAAGTCAAATGTTGTTGAGAAGTCAATAATGTGCGAGCAAAGTGAAACAGCCAGTGTTGACAGTTTGAAACTTGAAGATTATGAAAACGTCCAATGGACAAAAACCACAAGTTCAAACGGTCAAGAGGTTGAAAAAGCGAAAGATATTGTCACAAAAGCGGGGATTTACACACTTGAATATGTGACAACAAGTGCAAAATACTACAAATACAACATCTACATCTATGACGAAACAGAGACAGTTGATATCGCATTGACGCAGGGGACAAGTTTCACACTTGAAAATCTACTTCCTGCCAGCAGAACAAATGTGACGTTTGTGAAAGACGGAACATTCGTTGTAATGAGTGTTGAAAACACGATAAATGAGGGCATTGCAGGCACATCAACAATCACTGCACGATATTTCGTGAAATACACAGCAATATATGATGTAAACTTCAACACAACACGTGATTATTATCAGTATTTCACTGTCAACTATCATATTGTTTCTAGCACAAAGCCAACAGAATATAGAGTTAGAGTTGCAAAGAACACAACTTATCTGGACGCAGTGAAGGAAAAGATTGTAAATGCAACAAAAGTCTATGTGATAGATGACAAGTTGAAAATGACGGACAAAACGGAGGCAGACAAAACAGAAAACATGCTCACAGCGTCAGCACCAAATGTCAAGATTCTTGTGGAAAATGGAACTGGATTCAGTGTGTATGTGTTCTCATTTGATGTGTTTGATGGCGAAAAGACCGCCGTGACAGTTTGCAATGTCAATCCAACTGAATATTTCACACTTTCAACTGGAAATGAGGCTGTCTTGAAGGCTGTTCTTGGCAGTGCATACGACACAACAACCAATAAATCATATAGTGTTTTATACTATGATGAAAATGGAGAAGTGTGTGCAAGCATCAATTTGAGCAGTTTGGAAAATAATATCACAAAAGAATATTATATTGCAGTGACTGTGACAACTCCGGCAACTGAAACCACAGAATTAACATCAAAAACAACTTATTATTATGTGACGATAACTTACACAAAAGCAAGCAATTAAATGGGGGTGCTTTGATAAGTTAAGTCAAAAAATCGTTCAAATTTGGTGAAAAAACGAATTTGAAAAATGAAAACCAAACAAAATTGTTGTTTTGTTTGGTTTTTTTTATGCAAAGAGTTATAATTCATTCAAGGAGAAAAAATATGTCTGTTTTGGTGACGGGTGGACTTGGATATATAGGTTCACACACGGTTGTTGAATTGATAAATCAAGGTTATGATGTGGTTGTTGTTGACAACTTGTCAAATTCAAAAATTGAAATTGTGGAGCAAATTCGAAAAATAACAGGGAAACAAATAAAATTCTACATTTGTGATTTGTGCGACAAGCCAATGCTTTCAAAAGTCTTCGAGCAAAACAAAGATATTGAAGATGTTATTCATTTTGCGGGATTGAAAGCGGTTGGGGAGTCTTGCCAGAA
>CAZIRI010000019.1:0-23696 GCA_964541815.1 uncultured Lachnospiraceae bacterium | reverse complement strand
GGATAACTATATGGAATGATAAAGACAACTTCATCAATGCCGTCTGTTTCACTGACAGACATATAAAGTTTTGTGTATTTGATAAGTCCATCTTCAAATCCGCTTGACTGAAATCTTGAAATATAATCCTTTCCATTTGACATTTTCAAAGTTTGTTCTTCATCATAAGAAAAGCAAACAAAATAGTCATTGTTGTTTGTGTATTTACTCAAAGAAAAAGTTTCTTTACTGTCTTCACATTCTCTCAAATTGTAGGATGTGAAGCCCCCGTTAAACCATGACGACAAACAAGTTTGGTCAAAACATTTGTCCAATTTTTTTGTAAATTCATCATATTTATCGTCTTCACTTTTCACAATTTCTTTGACTGTTTCAGTGCCGTGATACAAAGAAATCGAAGAGAATCCATTTGCAATAAATTTTGGTTTTGAGCCGATTGGCACAACTGCAAGCAAAATTATTGCAATGGCAAGAACAAGACAAACAGCAAGAGTGCAACCCGTTGCAATTTTCGTCTTCTTTTTCTTTTTTAACATTTTTTCAGTTTCGATTTTTGCATACCACTCTTCTTCCGAAACTTCATTCACAGAATTATTGTTGTTTTCCATTAGTTTTCCCCATCATTTTTAGATTCATTTTCTTTCTTTTCAGCCTTATCTTCCTGTTTTTCCACTTCTTCTTGTTTTTCAGCCTCAACAGTTAAATTTTGACCTTCTTGCTCAGCCTTTTTCGCCTCAATAGATGCTTTGAACTCTTCAAATCTCATTTTAAGGTCGTTCAAGTCGCTTTCGCTTATTGCTCCTGCTTGAAACATCGTCTCACTGCTTGCGATTTTCTTTTGAAATTCTTCAAGTTTCTTTTGATTTTCTCTTTCTTCAAGCGTTCTTGCTTCTTTTTCTCTTTGCAAGCGTTCTTTTTCTTCGATATATGCGACAACTTCTTCACATTTCTTGCCAGACATAATCATGTCGACTTCTTCTTTATATATTGTTTCTCTTGCGAGCAAAAGTTTTGCCATTTCGTGCAAAATATCCATTTTTGAAGACAAAACTTCCTTTGCTCTCTTGTAGTTTTTGTTGAGAATTTCCATCATTTCTTCATCAGCAATTGAAGCAAGTTTTTCTGAAAAGTCGTTTTTTGTTTGATAATCTCTTCCAATGAAAACTTGACTTTGACTGCCGAGTGACAAGAACCCAATTTTGTCACTCATACCCCAATCATAAACCATTGCATGAGCAATTTTTGTTGCTTGTTGCATATCAGAAGATGCTCCGCTTGTGATGTCTTTGAAAATCAACTCTTCCGCGATTCTTCCGCCCATACTCATTGCGATAATATCATTTGCTTTGTTTATTGACATTGTCATATCGTCATTTTCAGGACGGCTCATTGTATAGCCCCCTGCATGCCCACGAGGAATGATAGACACTTCTTGGACATCTTCGCAATATTGCAAACTTTTTGCAACAATTGTATGCCCAGATTCGTGATACGCAGTGAGTTCTCTTTCTTTCTTTGTCAAAAGACGACTCTTCTTTTGAGGCCCCATGCTAACTTTGTTGATACCTTCTGTGATATCTTCCATAATAATTTTTGGTCTTCCAGCACGAGCAGCAAGAATTGCCGCTTCATTCAACATATTTTCAATGTCTGCACCCGTGAAACCAACAGTGATACGAGCCAAAACATTAAAGTCAACATTTTCGTCAATTTGTTTGTTTCTTGCATGGATACGCAAAATCCCTTCTCTTCCCTTAACATCAGGTGTGTATACATAAATTTGTCTGTCAAATCTGCCAGGACGCAAAAGTGCAGGGTCGAGAACATCGCTTCTGTTTGTGGCAGCAAGCACGATAATTCCCGTGTTGGACTCAAATCCGTCCATTTCAACAAGAAGTTGATTCAATGTTTGCTCTCTTTCATCGTTTCCGCCACCAAGTCCAGCACCTCTTTGACGTCCAACAGCATCAATTTCATCAATAAAGATAATGCAAGATTTGTATTTCTTTGCTTGGTCAAACAAATCTCTCACTCTTGACGCACCAACGCCGACAAACATTTCAACGAAATCAGAACCACTTATAGAAATAAATGGCACACCACTTTCTCCCGCAACTGCTTTTGCGAGCAAAGTTTTTCCAGTTCCAGGTTGCCCAACAAGCAAAACACCCTTTGGAATTCTTGCTCCAAGGTCAGTGAATTTCTTTGGATTTTTCAAAAATTCGACAATTTCTTGAAGTTCTGCTTTTTCTTCGTCCATTCCAGCGATATCAGAAAATCTCACCTTTGACATAATATTTGTTCTTGTTTTTGTCTTGCCAAAAGCCATTGCCCCCTTGCTTGAAGCGGACATCATGCGAAACAAAAACCAAATGACAAGAATTGCCATCAAGATTGAGATTATCGTTGGGATATAACTTGCAAAATTTGATGCATTTTGATATTCATTTTCAATATTGTAGGTTCTACACAATTCTACCAAGTTTTGTTCATCGGACACACTTGAATAAGTGAAATGATATTGGAATGAAGTTGGAGTTTCTCCGTTTTTGATTTCCTTTATCGAAATGTATCCCGTTCCGTCTTTCAAAACAAGATAGGTTGCTTTTTCAATGTCCCCGTCCGCATTGGAATAATTCCCTTCAATCAAATCAACTGCTTCTGAATAGTTGATTTCCACGCCTTTTGCGGAGTTATTCACTCCCCAAAAGACAATAAAAAGTGCAAGGACAACAATTATGCACATGCTGATATAGAACATCAGTGGTCTTTTTTGTTTGTTGTTATCGTTCATTCAATTCTCCTTTTGATTTGTCAGTTTAACATTTGTTATTGTATCACAAAGAAAAAAATAACACAACAAAAGAATCAAATTTTATAAAAAAAACTATTATTTTTTTCAAAAATTTCATCGAATTGTGATATTTACATCCGCTTGACAAACCATTTTTGACAAGTAATCGGAAGAATTTTCACACTTTTCGAGAATTTTATTGAACTTTTTTGCATTTGAATTGTATGCCGTTGTGTAGAAATTGACTATATCAAGCCCGTTTTCTTTCATAATCTCAAAAGATGTGTAAATCTTTTCTTGCACCGCACTTTTGATTGCATCTTTCAACTCATTTGAAAAAGTGTTTATTTTCAAATTTTGTTCAAGTGCTTGCGTCCCATAGGACACTTCTTTGAGGAGAACTTCCAACTTTATATCAAAATCAACAAAAATCTTGTCATTATCAAAATCAACAGACTTTTTTATATTCTTGTTCAAAATTTCAAAAGTAAGGTTTGCCCCTTTGAAAACATCGTCATAAAAATCATAAACAGAAATTTCTCCCGTTTCAAAATCGCCATACAAAAAATTGAGATTTGAAACATCTTCTCTGCTTAAAACCAACTTCTTTTCGCCCTTTTTCAAAACAATAGATTCTCCATTGTTGACAATTCCTTTTTCACTTTGAGAACTTTTTTCACTCTCATTGTCAGTTCCGCTCTGCCCAGCATTTTCAACTGACACTCCGTCATCACCCTTTGACAGTGAAAAAACAGGGACAAGACTTATTTCAGTTGGAGAGAATCTTCCTTTATAAAATGTTTCGAGAGATGATTCAGTCGCATAAATTTGTTTTGAGTTATATGAAACAAGTTCACTGATTTTTATCGATGCCTCACTATCAAGTTTTTGAACAGCATCAAGAAAATCTTTTGCTTTTACATCGGTGACAATCAATTTTGTGCTTAATGAAACATCATCATCTCTTGAAAAGAAATCGAGTTGCTCCCCCAAATCAGAATCCAAAAGGGTGTCACTCACAACAATTGTTTTTATATGTGACAAGCCAATTTTTCTGCCAACATACAATCCCGCATAATCAATGCCTTGCGAAATTGTCTCTCCAACTGCCGACACAACCTTGTATGTTTCAGCAAAATTTTGTTCAGCAATGGGAATGAAAGTCAAAAGCGAAACTTCATAACCACTTTCAACCTTATCAATCCCAATCGATGTGACAACTGCATATCTATCAAGTTCGGCAGGGCTTGCAAGAGCGGGAGCGCCAAAGAAAAGTGTGATTCCAAGAAAGACCAAAAACATTGGTGTTTTCAAAAGCATAATAAAAAAATCTTTCAAGTTTTCACCCCCTTTTTACAAAGAAAGGCAATGCACAAAAACGGGAAAATTATGAATGTGAAAATTGAAAAATACGGCAAAATAATTTCCCCAAACACAATTGATTTTTCAAGGTTCATAGGAATGAAAGACACAACACAAGAAAATAGCAAGGAGAAAAAAATTGCAAAGGATTTTTTAGGCAATTTTGGAAAAATATTTGAAGCACTTTCAACAAAAATTTTCAAATAGATTGCCAAATGCAAATAAGTCAAAATCACAACAAGAAGCATTGAAACAATATCGATTCTGCCAACTCCAACATATTCTTTTACAAAAGCGACGATTTCAAAAAGCGCAAATTTATGCATAAATGATGTGTATGTATATGAAAAGAGGAAAATTGACACGATTGCAACAATAAGCATAATCGCTGTGAAAGCAAAGGAGAAAAAGATTTTCCATTGTCCCTTTTTGATGTCAATTTTGTCAATCATGACAAAAAGAAAAATCGAATCTCCAAATGCAGATGTGTATTTCAAAACGCACTCAAAAACACTTTTTGTGGGTGAATGCAAAATGATTGAAGAGTGGTCAATACCAAAAATTCCAACCACAACAACAAATATTGTGACAAGCAAGATAATCGGGAAAAAGAATTGAAAAGTTCTTCCAATCACACGAAAATCAGAGAGTGCAAGTTGCATAATCACGGGCAAAAAGCATACCAAAAACATTATATTTGTCGAATCTTTATAGATAAGTTCTTTGAAAAACACATAAGTTATGTTGTAAATCAAAACCATTTTCCCAAAAAAGTAAATCACAAAAAGCGAAAAAATTGCGATGACCAAAAAATTACCGCCACATTTTTTCAAAATTTCTCTCAATGACAAATCTTCATATTTTCTTTTCAAAAAGAAAAATAGCACCAACATAAACAGTTCCAAAAGAAAGAGAAAAATAGGGACAAACAAAGCACCCATTTTTGCACTTTCATACAACAATGACGGCAAGAGCAATATTTTGTTTGCAAACATCATAACAAACAAAATAATTCCCGTTTGCCAAGCAGAAATCGTCCTGTTCATCGCAACCTGTCCTTCTTTTTGTTTGAGAAAAATTTGGGCCTTTTGTTCATTTTATCAATGGGGACTTTCAAAATTCCGTCCTTGTTGTCAGAAAAAATAAATGGTGAAAATGGTGCAAGATATGGCGCTCCAAAGTTCTCAATGGAGTTTGCATATGTCACAAAATATATCGCACCGCCAACAATTCCCAAAAGCCCAAGCGATGCACCCAAAATCAAAAACACAAATTGCAACACAGTGATTTGTGCGGATTGCTCAGGCACGGTGTAGAGCGCAATTTTTGCAATTGCGACAATTATAACTGACGGCGGAGAGATAAGACCCGCTTTCACACCCGTATCCCCCAAAATCAAAGCACCCACGATTGATGTTGCAAGTCCCAAATAACTTGGAAGACGAAGACTGACTTCATATAAAATCTGAAACAGAAGAGAAATGAACAAAATTTCAATAAATGGCGTGAATGGAATTTGTTGAGTTGCATCGGCAATTGTTATAAGATATTTAAGTGGCAAAACATTGTAATGAAAAAGTTGCAAGGCAATATATATCCCTGGCCCAAAAATTGCAAGCAAAATAGCAAAGACACGGACGAAGCGGAGCAGAGTTGAATATATGTAATTTGAATAATAATCGTTGCTGTTTTGCAAATCTTCAAGCAAAACAAATGGCACGGTCAAAACGATTGGAGAATTGTCAACAAGAATTGCCACCCGCCCTTCAAGCATTTTTGCGGACACAATATCAGGCTTTTCAACACCTCCAACTTGTTTAAGCAAAGAATTTGGTCTGTTTGACAGCAAAGACGACAAATAATATGAATCAACCACGCCATCAATTTTTATGCTTTTCAATTTTTTCATCACTTGCTCGACAATTTTTTTATCAGTTATTCCGTCAAGATAAGCGACAACGACTTTTGTTTTTGTCAAATCTCCAACATTCAATTTCTCAAAAACCAATTTTTCGCTGTAAAAATGCCTACGCAAAAGCGTCATATTGATTTTCACATCTTCCGTAAACCCCTCTCTTGGACCCATAATAACGGGAGAAGTTGGCGGTTCGGTTGGCGTTCTTTCGTTGAATTTCAAAATTTCCACGCCCAAAAATTTCTCGCTGGACGATATAAAAACAATCACATTCCCAAGAAGAATTTTATCAACAATTTCATCATTTGAAACGATTTGAACATCATTTGCTTTGACAAATTTTTCAACATCATCAAAAGACTTTATTTCATTTTGCAAAATCGGCTCATATATGCTTTCAGCAAACATTTTTCCATCCGTCATGCTTTTGAGATAAACAAATCCAATTTCAAGGTTGTTTTTCTTCAAAATCCTTTTTGTGACATCAAAAGAATTATGCAATTTCCCCATAATTTCATTGATTTTGTTTTGAACATTCATACACCATTTCCTTTTTTGAAAATAGTATAATCAAAAAATTTGTTTTTAATAAAAAAAAGATGTTTTCACATCTTTCAAATTTCAAACAAAGCACTTTCAAGAACATGTCCTGCTTTCAAAGTCTTTATGCTCAATTTGTTTGACCCATCAATTTTTGCCAAAATGCTTCCGCAATTTGTCACACGGCAAATAAACACATCACCATCACTTTCGCAAGAACAACCCACCGTTGCAGTCAATTCTCCACCAAAATAGAGAGAAACTTTTTCAACTTTTTGCGAACAAGCAATAATCAAAGTTCCCGAATCAATAATTGCTGAATCAATGGCATTTGCCTTTTCAATCGTCAAATTCCAAGCACTGTTTTCTTGTGGTGAAACATAGAATCCGCTCGCACTCATTGGAGTTATAAAAAGCGAATATTCCCCGCACAAAAGTGGTGAAATATCAATGCTTGCCTCATCAATAACCCCACTCATAATATTGCCCGTTTCGTCAACAATTTTGATTTGATAAGCATCTGCATTATTCACTGGCGACCAAGAAAGTTCATCACCCAAAACAGAAACGGTTGACAAGTCAACACCACTCAACTTTTCAGTCACATACCACTCAACAGGAGAAGAAAAGTCGCTGTTTCCAAGCCCATTTCCGATTGTGTAGCACACTGAAAAGCGATACACTTTCCCCACAGACAAGTCAATGTTTGTGTCAGAGAGTTTGAGAGTGTTGTTTGTTGTTTCATGAGAGCCAACAGTGATAAATTCGTCTTGCATAAACTGCTCAATTTTGAATTTGTATCCATATTGTCCGCTGTAATCCGCAACAACATATGTTTCATCGCCAACATTTTGAATGGTCACAGCACCAGGTTTCCCCCGCACAACCCCACTTCCTAAAAACAAAAAAGCCAGCCCACACAGAAGTGCGACAAAAGTCAAAATTGACACAATAGCAACAATTTTTTCTCTCTTTTCCATTCTTTTTATATTATATCTATAAAAAGCGATTTTCGCAAATTTTTTCACACATTTTCAAAAAAAATTATATGTGATATTGACAAAAGCAATTTTTTGTGATAAAATTTGGGCATAGATATTTGGAGGTTTGTCATGAAAATTATCAACTCATCAGTTTTGGGTGCCACCGCCTACACAACATTGTGCTTTGCAATCGCACTCACAGCAATCAGTTTTGCACTTATCTTCTTCTATTTGAAGACATCAAGAGATGCAAATGCAGTTCTCAAGGTTTTGTCAGCAATCGTGTTCCCATTCCTTGCAGTGCTTTGCTGGGGCTTGCTCATTTTCCAATCATCAGGTTTCACATTTGGAATTTCAATGTTGTTGGGACTTGCAGTTGCTGTTATATATTTGCTCATTGCACTTGTCATTTCATTTGTTGCAAACTCAATTCATGAATCAAACGCATCAAGCAAACAATAAAAAACAAAAAACTCTATTGACTTCAATAGAGTTTTTTTTGTTGTAAATTTTATTTAATAATCAAATTCAAGATTTTTGCTGGAATGAATATAACTTTTTGAATTGCGCCTCTATTCTTGATTTCTGGATATGTTTCAAGCACCTTTGAAATCAAATCATCCTGTGAGATATTTCTGTCAACACTCACAACTCTAAACATTTTTCCATTTATTTGAATAGGGAAGTTTATCACATCTTCAACCAAATATTTTTCGTCAAATTTTGGCCAAGACTCATCAACAATATTTTTTTCAAACACCTTTTCATACACTTCACTTGAAATGTGTGGAGCAACAGGATTAAGAACAATCAAAAATTGTCTCAATTCTTCTCTTGTGATAAATTTATCTTCACGAATTTTCTTTATGAAAGTCATATAAGCAGAAATGCAAGTGTTAAGTTCCAAAGTTTCCAAATCTTCGGAAACTTTTTTAATCATTTTGTTGAGTTCAGTCCTATGTTCTTTTGATATTTCATCGCCACGAATTATTTCAGGCAAAGCCCAAACTTTGTCAAGGAAAGAAGTGATTCCTGACATTCCGTCCCAAGTCCAAGCGACGTTGTCTTCATAAGCACCAAGGAAAGAAATGTGCATTCTTGCTGCATCGGCACCATATTTTTCAATAACCTGCATTGGCAGAACACCATTTGCGGAACTCTTGCTCATTTTTTTGCCTGTGTCATCAAGAATATCTCCGCACCCCAATTTTCTTTTGAAAGGTTCTCTTGATGGAACAGCACCAATTTCATACAAGAAATTTTGCCAGAAGAAAGCATACAAAACGTGTCTTGTGATATGCTCTTTTCCGCCCGTGTAGCAATCAACACTGCCCCAATATTTCAATTTGTCCATATCCGCAAGTTTTTCAGAATTATGTGGGTCAGCATAGCGAATCCAATACCAACTAGACCCCGCCCAATTTGGCATTGTGTCCGTTTCTCTTCTTGCATGCCCGCCACATTTTGGACAAGTGCAATTCACCCACGAATCAATTTTTGAAAGTGGAGAATCTCCCGAATCGTTTGGAAGATAGTCATTTGTTTCAGGCAAAACAACAGGCAAATCTTTTTCATCAAGAGCAACAATTCCGCACTTATCGCAATAAACAATAGGGAAAGGTTCTCCCCAATATCTTTGACGATTGAAAGACCAATCTGACAATCTATAATTTGAAACTCGTTTTCCAACACCCATTTTTTCAAGTTTGTCAGCAATTTTCTCCTTTGCTTCTTCAACAGTCATTCCTGAAAATTCTTCGCTGTTTATAAGTTTGCACCCCTTGCCCAAATAATCAGTTTTTTCGAATGCTTTTTGAGAAACATCTGCACCATCAATCACTTGAATCATTTCAATATTATGTGCTTTTGCATATTCAAAATCTCTTTGGTCATGTGTTGGAACTGCCATAACAGCACCTGTCCCATAATTTCCAAGCACAAAGTCGCCAATAAACACAGGCACTTCTTTGCCATTCACAGGATTTATTGCCATTATTCCATCAAGCACACAGCCAGTTTTTTCTTTCCCGCCAATCGTTCTGTCAAGAGCGGATTTCTTTGCCGTTTCATTTATATATGCTTCAACTTCGTTTCTATTTTTAACACGAGGCAAAAGTTCTTTGACAAGTTTTCCGTCTGGCGCCAAAACAAAGAATGTGACACCATAAATCGTTTCAACACAAGTCGTGAAAATTGAGAATTTTCCGCCACCGACAATATCAATATCAACTTGAACACCAGTCGACTTTCCAATCCAATTTCTTTGTTGCTCTTTAAGATGTTCATCCATTTCAATTTTATCGACATTATCGAGCAATTTATCGGCATATTCTTGCATTTTCAGCCACCAAACCGACCTGTCCGCTTGAATCACATCGCCATGGCATCTGTCACATTTCCCACCTTGACTGTCCTCATTTGAAAGAGTTGTTTTGCACTTTGGACAAAAGTTGACTTTTCCCGTTTCTTTGTATGCTTTCCCGTGATTGAATAATTGCAAAAATATCCATTGTGTCCATTTGTAATAATCAGGGTCAGATGTGCAAACTGTTCTATCCCAATCAAAAGAAAGCCCCATTGCCTTGAATGTGTCCATTGCGTTTTTCATTCCATTTGCGACAAAATCACGAGGGTTTATGCCCTTTTTAATCGCTCCCCCTTCTGCTGGCAAGCCAAATGCATCACCGCCAATAGGAAACAAAACATTATATCCGCAAAATCTTTTGTATCTTGAAAGTGCGTCAGAAGGGATTGTCCCCCTCATGTGTCCAACATGCAAATTCCCACTTATCCCAGGGAATTCAAACAATGTGTAGTATTTGTTTTTTGTTGGATGAAAATCAACTGCTTTGAAAGTCTTTTCATTCACCCATTTATCTTGCCATTTTTTTTCAATGGCCTTAAAGTCATAATTCATAAATAACTCCTATAATAAAAAATAAAGTCCCAAAAGTTAAACAAAAGTGTCTAACACAACAAAAAATCTCTCCGCCCATTCAGGCGAAGCAAAAGTGCCAATCTCCCACATAAAATGATGTTTTGATAATTCACTTTCATAATTGCATTTTTATTTTATCAAAACAAAAGTAATATTGTCAAGAAAAATAAAAGGGTTGTCACAATAAAAAAACTGCAAAATAAATTTTTGTTGCAAAAAAAACAAAAAAGCATGAAAAAACTTCCACGCTTTCAAATTTGTCAAAATTTATTCGTCTCCACGCATAAGAGGTTTCGCCCAAACAGATGACAATGACACCAAGAGTAGTCCAGGGAAATATGCATAGAAAACAATGTCATATTTATTGAAAATGTCAAGAACATTTGCATTTGTCACATTCAAAAGTGACCATCCGCCATTTTGCAAAACGGTGACAACTTCCGCAACAAACACCAAAAGGAACCCAAGGAATGTGAGCCACTCTGTTTTGATTTTGAAGAGCATTGCAAGCAATGTCACAAGCGAATTTGCAAGGCACATCAACGCCATAAATTCAATCGTTGTGAATGTGTGAGATGTGAAATATTTTGGCATAACAAAATATATCAAAAGGCATAGTGCAACCCGCACTGATATATTGACAACCTTCATCCCCAAACTTTTGTGCAAAGCAACAGTGTATAGCACATACACAAATTCAAGCCCGCAATAAATCGCAAGACCAATCAATTTGTTTTGCTCTGTCAAATTTGAATATAGCAAGAAAAACATTGATGCAACATTGAGAGCGAGCAAAAGTGTTATGTATATTTGCTTCTCTGATTTTCTTGTGAAAACCAACGACAAAACAAAGCACAATATAATCATGCCGTAAGTCAAATAAGGTTTTTCAAAATCACTTTGTCTAGGTTGTTCTAAATTCTGGAAGAGCATATAAGCAAATGTCCCCAAAATAAGCACCGCAAAGATGATTGAGAAAATGATTTTTATCAATTTACTTTTCTTTTCCATGTTTTAATTATATCACAAAAAGCAAACAATGTAAAGTCTTTTTACAACAAAACTCGCAAACAGCGAAAAAATACCACAAAATACCATTTTTTTTGTGAAAGTAATTAAATTTGCTTTACTTTTTTTTCGCAAATAACTATACTGAAAAAGTATATCTAGTGTTCAACAAAGAAAAATAAAAATGGAGAGGAAAAAATGAAAAAAGTATACAAATTGATTATTGACACTGACCCAGGCGTTGACGATGTGACAGCACTGACATTTGTGCTGAATGACCCACAATTTGATGTCAAATTGCTCACAGTCGGAAATGGAAACATACACCTAAAACACGCAGTTCGAAACACATGCCATTTGATTGAAATTCTAAACAAGGACATCCCAATTGTTGCAGGATATGAAGAAAGACTTGGCGGAAGCGAAGAATATGCATACAATGTGCATGGAAAAGAGGGCTTCGGCAACTATATTCCTCCAAAAGAAACTGTTGTAAAACCAATTGAAAAAGATTGTGCTGATGCAATGTATGAGGTTGTGAAACGCTATCCTCATCAAGTCACAGTTGTGATACTTGGCACTCACACAAACTTTGCCCATATGCTTTTGAAACACCCTGACGCAAAAAATCTTGTGAAGCAAGTTATAATGATGGGTGGCTCTTTGTGCGGAATAAAAACTGACCCAAATCATCGTTCATTCAACATCAGAACCGATGCCCCAGCATTCAAAGTGACTGTTGACAGCAGAATCCCAGTTGTTATGTGTCCATCAAGAATTGGAAGAGATGTGACATATTTCACTGAAAATCAAGTTGAAAAAATTGCAAAAGCAAATCCAATCGGAAAATTTTTGCGAAAAACATTTGAAACATATTGGGAGCCAAATTATCCTGAAAAAATCATTGCAACATGCGATTTGTCTGCAATATATTATCTCACTCACCCTGAAATGTATAGAACAAAAAAGGCATTTATTGATGTCGATATCGAAACAAACATTGGTGCAACTGTTGGACATTTTGACAAAAAGGGCTATTTCAAAGTTGTTGAAACAGTCAATAGAAATGCTTTCTTGAAAATGATTTTCCAAAAATTACATGAAATGAATGGTTTCAAATTCACAAACCAAACCGTGATTGACAATATTAAAGGGACAATCAAACAAACAAGCGAAAATGAAACAAAATCGCAAAAAACTGGTGAAATAAAGAAAGTGGCAAAGACCACCCCAAGCAAAGCAACAACAAAGAAAGTTGAAGCAAAACCAACAACAAAAAAATCAGCAGTCACAAAAGCGGAAAAGACGAACAAAGCAACAGCAAAGGCAGAGACTAAAAACACTGCAAAAGCAAAATCTGCTTCTCAAAACAAAGCAAAAGAAACAAAAACATCAGAAAGCAAAAAAGTTGAGAAGAAAACTGCTGTAAAGAAACTTGCCGAACCTAAATCAACAAAAAAGGCTACGACTGAAAAGAAGACTATTGCAAAAACTGAAAGCAAAAAGACTGCCCCAAGCAAAGCAACAACAAAGAAAGTTGAAGCAAAACCAACAACAAAAAAATCAGCAGTCACAAAAGCGGAAAAGACGAACAAAGCAACAGCAAAGGCAGAGACTAAAAACACTGCAAAAGCAAAATCTGCTTCTCAAAACAAAGCAAAAGAAACAAAAACATCAGAAAGCAAAAAAGTTGAGAAGAAAACTGCTGTAAAGAAACTTGCCGAACCTAAATCAACAAAAAAGGCTACGACTGAAAAGAAGCCTGTTGCAAAAACAGAAAGCAAAAAGACTGCCCCAAGCAAAGCAACAGCAAAGAAAGTTGAAGCAAAACCAACAACAAAAAAATCAGCAGTCACAAAAGTGGAAAAAACTAGCAAAGCAACAGCAAAAAAAACGAATGAAAAAGTTGAAAAGAAACAAAAACCAATTCTCAAAGTTGATATACAAAAAATTATAGAAAAAAGGTCCCCTGCCAAAGCAAGCGACAAAAAATCAGCAAAAGAGAAAAAACAAACAACAAAAGTTTCGACAAAAAAATCCACAACAAAAAGTAAATAAAAAAGAAAGAACATATTGACAAATTCAAATCAATATGTTTTTTTTATCACAAATTATTGGTTTTTTCTAAAAATTTTTGCGAGCAAACCAAAAATGCTTTTTCTAAAATTTTTATCAAAAATAAAGACAAACAAACATGGAATGCAGGCAAGCCCGACCGCAAGAAATCCATTTGCAAGCAACTGCAAGATTGTGTTTTCTATGTCAAACATTGTAAGATGCAACAAACATAACAGCACTGCAAAAATCAAGATAAACAAATAGTTTTTAAGATAAAATTTCTTTGGAGATGTCTTAAATCCATATCTAAACAAAACAAATGGCTCAACAATAAGACAAATCAGCAAATTTGTTATTATTGTCGCAACAATAACACCCACAACACCAAAGTTTTGCACAAAAATTATCGAAAGAATGATATTTAGAATCCCTTCCAAAATAGGTTTCCACCAATCATAATAGAAAGTCCCCGAAGCATCTCTAAACATCAGGACATTGACTCTCATAAATTGAATAAAGTAATTCAATGTGATGATAAACGAAATTTCTTTCCCCATCACAAGTTCACTGCCAAAGCAAATGGATATAATGTTGTCAATTATGCCATAATAACCAAGGAAGAACACCGTGCCAATAATGAAATTCATTGTGTGGAGAAACCCGAAAACCCTTTGACACTCTTTTAAGTCACCTTCCGAAAACATATGTCCAACAATCGCTGTCATCGGCGTGAAAAATAAATTGATAATTCCCGTCATTGTCGTCATAATCAACACATAATTTGTATATTTCCCCAAAACAACAATGCCAATAAATGCGGAGATTATAACACTGTCAACCGTGTTTACAAGAACACTGCCAATTTTGTGACAAAACATCGCTTTTGTGTTTTTGACAATCTCTTTTTTCGTCTCGTCGTCAAGAGAACTTTTTATATCAAGGATTTCCTTGTAATGCTTCCTGACATAAATTGTCGACAAAAGCCATTGCAAGATAGCACATAGAATTGATGCTCCCAAATACAAATATAATGACTTAAATAGGCATGTGCATACAATTTTGAAAATATCCGCTGCTATTGTTGAGACAAAAACAATTAAACTTGTCACATAATTGTTTTTGAAAGCGTTTATCAATGAAGTCTTTGCACTGAAAGTATAACTTATCAAAACTCCAATAAGAGTGATTATAAATCCAACATACAAATTTATTCCGCCAACACTATCTTTGACCAAATATGGCAAAAAAGGTGTGAGAGCAAGCCCAAAAGCAAGGACAATTATTCCGACAATTAGATATACTTTGACATATAAGTGATACAGCGCAGAAATTTTTTTTGTGTCATTTTGTTGGATTGGTTTATACATTGAAAAGATAATCGCACTGCCAATGCCAAGTTCCACCACAGATAAAAAGCCAATGATGCTTGTGAACAACGAATTCACACCATTAGCCACATCACCAATAACCCGCACAAGCAAAATTCTTGTGACAAGCGACGTAATTACCATAATCACTTTGCTGACAATTGCAACAGCGACATTTATTCCAGATTTCTTTTTATCCATACGCTCGACATCTCATCCCACACAAATCAAACTCTTCAAAAAAATTAAATAGTTATTACTCCCTATATTCTTTTCCTATTCATTTTTCTATATGTCTTTTCGCACATTCTAAGAAAAAAATACATTTTGTGATAAACCAAAAAATTTCTAATTTTCTTTTTTCGTGATGAACAGTATTTTTGTGCCAATTTATAATTTCCCTTATTTCCCAAATTTGCGATCAAATCCAAATCTTCATCAAGACCATAACAAACAGAATTTATCACACAATCTACATACATATTAAAATCATTTTTTCTTATATAATCGTCTTCTCCAAGTAGGTCGTGCAAACATCTGCTTACTTCATGGTGATTATAACATAGGATAGATCGTTTGTGGACCGCAGACTCAGGATGCATTCGATAAGTGTATAGTGACTCATCCACCAATGCCAACTTGCAATTCTTATCCAGCAAGAAAGTTATCTCAAAAAGCATATCTTCAGCAAATTTAATCTTCTCATTAAAATTTATATTCTCAATCAACTCTTTTTTCAGCAAACTTTTTGTTACAGATGGAAAAACATAATTATCAATTATTTCCTCATCGTTTTTTATCATTTTAGATTTATAATCTCTAAAAAAATATCTCCAATCTTTTGTTTCAATAAATTGAGGCAAATTTTTCTCATTAACTTTCCATACTCTATCATCCTGTTTTTTCTCAAATAAACAAAAAACAGCATCAGCACCAGTTTCTTTTTGTTTGTTGTAAAGTTTTTCTAGCATATCCAAGTGAAATTCGTCATCGGAGTCCAAAAACATCAAAAAATCACCCTTTGCAAGTTTCTTCCCAACATTTCTAGCACTTGACACCCCACCATTTTCTTTGTGAACAACTTTCACTCGCTCATCTTTTTCTGCATATTCATCACAAATCTTTCCACAATTGTCTGGACTGCCATCATCAATTAAAAGAATCTCCAAATTTTTGTATGTTTGATTAATAACACATTCCAAACAATTTCTCAAATATTTTTCAACCATATATACAGGAATAATCACACTTATCAGTTCCACCAAATCACACTCCTTAAAACAAAATCACTTAAATGCAGTCTATTATTAAATTTCAAAAGAAGACTTATTAGGTAAAATTTCTTCAAAAGCTGAATTGATTTTATCTCTCGTCTCTTCAAAATTTTCCTGTGTCACATCATCAAATAAACAAATTAATTTATATCTTTGTTTTTTTATTGCATTGCATAATAATCCACATTCTTTAAATGATAAAAAGGTTCCCCCTCTTCTAAATTTTTTTGACTTAAATTTTCCATTACACAACAAATGTTCAATAAATAAATATTGATTAACATCCTCTATTGAACGAAATTTATGGCTACTCGTTTTACTTAACACATCAGGGAATTCCTCCCAACATTTTTCTATTTCCGACTTCAAAAATGGAGATGGTAAATGTTGAATTTGAAAGCCAACAAACCCGTCTTTTGCAGTCCTATCATAAAAATTGTTCAATACAAACGGAACAAGTCCACTGAAATACCAAGCCATTTTATTACGTTTTTTTACATTGGATTTATTATATTTAGAATTTATGGCAACAATATTATTTGTTAAAATATCAGCAAACATGTCAATGCAAGCTGACGCTCTCTCAATCGCTAAATATTTTGGCAAACCCTCTTTTGAAAAAAAATCGTCAATTTTAAGGGGGTTTATTATCATCATATCATCATTAAAATATATAAAATGTTCAGACAATCCTTTTATTCTATGCATATTCAATTCAATAGGGTGAGAAGAAAACGTTGGCAAAAACTGTCTTGGGATATAATCCTTATGATCAACACAAACAAGTTTTTCATTTTTAGTGTTCAACCAATCAGGTTTTTGTCCGCAAGTCACAAAGAAAACTTTTCGCACCCAAGGAGCAAATTTTTCTATTCCACGAAACAAATATTTCAAATTGCCCCAATCACGATATCTAGTTTCAGTTGCATCAATCTCCACCTTTTCATTTTCCAGCAAATATTTATTCTTTTCCTTTATCCACTCTTTGTCCGATCCATCAACCCAAGTTATTACAATATCAATATCCATAATCATTTTTCCTTTTTAAATAATAGTCAACATTATGCAGATTCCCCACGCACAAATTTTCAACATTCGACTCGTTTATAGGCGAAATTTGTTTGTCAGGTTCAGCACTCGATTTCTCTTCAATTTCAATGGGTTTACTCTCCCCATACAACAACTTTCCACCAATATTTTGTTCTATCAAAACCAGCAAGAAGACATTTAGATGCACTTTCAAGAAAATCGCTTCTGAAGTCGAATACAAAAGCACAACAATCAATAACGCAGACAAAAAGTATTTTTTATTTCTGCCCAATTTATAGAAAATATAAGATGCAAGTGTCCAAAAAACAAATGTTGGCACAAGCCCGTTGTTAAACAAATGATGATAAAACGATGAATCAAGCCCTACATACACCCCAGGTGCTGGACGCCAATCAATTTTTGCACCAAATGGAGTTAGTCCATAATTGCAAAACGCCTCATACACCAAACCAATTCTTCCACTTAACAAATCGTTGATTTTTTCCGCAAAACTTACACCGTATCCCCATAAAATCACCAGCAATCCAAAGCTGAAAGCATACATCCAAGGCAAAAGTGCCAATATAATCGAGAAAATCTTATTTACCCTATCTCTCAAAAACCAATTTTTCACTCTCTGGCAGAACTTGTTTTTTGCAAAGAAATTCACCATAAATTTACATCTGATCAAATATGCAATCAGGGACACCGCAAACAAAACCCAAAACAACAAAAATCCTGTTCGGCTGATTGTGTAATAAACTAGAAGACAATTCAAAATTGCTTCAGCAAAAAGCAAATAAATAAATTGCTTTTTGTCAACATATAAGTAATTGAGAGATGCACACAAAACGAAATAATGCATCATTATGTTGTTTGGATTATTGAAGCCCAAAGCATATCTAACACGGCCACCTCTATTGAACGCATCATTATTTGAAATCATCCCGCATGAACCTAGAAAAACATTCAACAACAACCCAAACAGCATAACGCCCGAGAAAACTTTGACAATCGTTTTGAATGAACATCCCTTAAAAACGATAAGAAACAACATCAAAAAAAGTAGATATGTCGTCCAGCCACAGACAGAACAAATGACAGCACATAGTGAAGCAAAAGCAACAAAAGGTGTCAGTTTAAGCCTTTTTGTTATATAATCAATCAACGCATATATCCCAAGCAAAACAGCAACACATGCAACACAAATATTGATAACATTTTTCCAACAACCAATCAGTTTCAAAGTTGTCAGCAGTTCCAGCATACAAAACACATAAAGAGCGAAAAGAGAATATAAAATTGGCAACCGCCATTTTATATATATCTGTGAATAAATCTTTCGCAATACTCCAACCACACAAACTCCAATCGCAAATTTTGTATAAGAGATGTATAACATCATACATTTCACAATAAAAATTTTATTGTTTGAAAAAGACAATATGCCTAGGACAGCATATTTATGATTATACACCACAAAGCAATCAAAATCAACAAAAATCAACAAAAAAATAGATATATTGGAAAAAAATAAAAAACTCGCATATGCGAGTGTCATAAAATCATTGGTGGGCAGGGATGGATTCGAACCATCGAAGACGAAAGTCGACGGATTTACAGTCCGTTGCATTTGGCCGCTCTGCAACCTACCCATAGGGAGGTTTTTATAACAAAAACCTAAAAACATGGAGCTGGCAAAAGGAATCGAACCTTCAACCTGCTGATTACAAGTCAGCTGCTCTACCATTGAGCCATGCCAGCAAAGACCAATCCGTTCTATAAAAACCAAATTGGTGGTGCCCAAAGGTGGAATCGAACCACCGACACTGAGATTTTCAGTCTCATGCTCTACCGACTGAGCTATCTGGGCAAATGGCGACTCGAAAGGGACTTGAACCCTTGACCTCTAGCGTGACAGGCTAGCGTTCTAACCAACTGAACTACCGAGCCAAGTCGTCATTTTCTTTTTGCAAGATAAAATGAGTTTATCATACTTTTAATTTTTTTGCAACTATTTTTCACAAAAAAAATAAAAATATTTGGTGGGCCTTCACGGGCTCGAACCGCGGACCAACCGGTTATGAGCCGGTCGCTCTAACCAACTGAGCTAAAGGCCCCAAAAATCTTGCACAAATTTGCAAACAAAGTTTGCTGGTCGGGGTGGAGGGTCTCGAACCCCCGACCTCACGGTCCCAAACCGCGCGCTCTACCAACTGAGCCACACCCCGATAAGATATTTGCACATACATTTTATGATAAATAAAAAAAATTGTCAAGAAAAAAAACAAAAAAATTCAAAAAAACATAAAAAGATGACAAATAATCCATGATTTTTTGCGAAAAATCATAAAAAAAGACCTATTCAATCAGTTTATTTCTCAAATTTTGCAAAATTTTATTCTCCAATCTTGACACTTGAACTTGCGAAACTCCCAATCTTTGAGCAATTTCACTTTGTGTTTTGTCTTCAAAATATCTCATCAAGATAATTTGTTTGTCACGGCTGTCCAAATGTTCAATAATATCTTTGAGTGCAAATTTATCAACAAAATTGTCATTAGTTTCAGCATCAAAACGGTCAATAATCGTCAAGCCGTCCTCATCGCCATTGTCAAGCGGTGTATATATAGAAACAGGCATTTTCCCAGAATCCATAACAAACACCACTTCTTGTTCCGTGATTTTGAAAGCGTTTGCGATTTCTTTCATCGTTGGATAATTCCCCGATTCAACAAAATATTTTTCCATATATTTTGTGATTTTCAAATTCAGACTTTTTATCGCCCTAGAAACCTTAATTGCCCCATCATCCCGCATAAATCGTTTGATTTCGCCAATCACCATGGGGACGACATAAGTTGAAAACTTGACATTGAAAGTGGTGTCAAATCTGTTTATGGCTTTCAAAAACCCCAAACACCCCAGTTGATACAAATCATCATACTCAATTCCCTTGTCACGAAACCAACGAATGACACTTTTTATCAGCGGAGAATTTTCTTTAACAAGAACTTCTTTTGCCTGTGCATCGCCATTTTGAGCCTTTTTAATCAATTCAACAGTTTCATCTTGTCCCAACATTTCAACCCGCCACAACACAAGAATTATTTGACAATTTTTTTGTCATTTTGACAGATGTTCCAAAGGAATTGCTCACGACCTGAACATCATCCATAAAACTTTCCATCACAGTAAACCCCATTCCCGAGCGTTCAGCAGATGGTTTTGATGTAAAAAATGGCTCCCTCGCCTTTGCGATATCCCGAATTCCAATTCCTTTGTCGCTGACAGTGATTGTGACCAAATCGTCTTCGAGTTCACAACGCAAGCAGACATCACCCTTGACAGATGTTGGATAGGCATGCACCACACAATTTGTGACCGCCTCTGAAACTGCGGTTTTGATATCAGTTATTTCATCGACAGTTGGGTTGAGTTGAACGCAAAATGATGCAACACAAACACGAGCAAACCCCTCATTCACGGACAACGCCTTAAAATTCACTTCCATAAAATTTACATATTTCATAAAAAACTCCTTCAAACAATTTTTGGCATAATTTGATACAAACCCGTCATTTTGAAAATTTTTTCGACATGAGCGGACGGATTCGTTATATAGATAGGAATATCCCTGCCCTTCATTTTCTTGTATCGCCCAATCAAAACACCGATACCCGTTGAATCCATAAATTCAAGTTCCGACAAGTCAATAACAATCTTTTCAAAATCAGGTTTATCAAAAATTTCATCCAAGGTCAATTTTGTGTAATTCGCTGAACATTCATCCAATTCCCCGCACAACAAAACATACAAAATTTTGTTATGCACACGACTTTTTATTTGCATAAAACACCACTCCTTTCACGAGATAATTCTACCACACGAAAAAGAAAAAGAAATGACAACCATTGTCAAAAAAGCATTTACTTTGTCGCATAAAACGCATAAAAAGTGCATTATTTTGAATTTTATGAGATAAAATAAAAAAATTATCTCAAAATCATTTGTGTTAAATTGGGATAATGTGGTAAAATATTTGATATATCAAATTCGAATGCAAAAAGGAGCAAAAATGAAAGAAAAATTAGATATAATTATCGATGCTGACCCAGGAGTTGACGACGCAATCGCCATTATGTATGCACTCAACTCAAACAACTTCAATGTCAAACTCATTTGTTCCGCTGGCGGAAATGCCCCAATTGAAGACATCACAGCAAATGCAATTTTCTTGACAGAATTGTTTGAAAAGGAGATTCCTGTTGCACAGGGAGCAAAAACTCCACTCAAACGCCCAGCACACTATGCTGTCGGCGCACAAGGAAAGTTTGGCTTTGGAAATTTCACCTACAACAGAAATGCGTTGAAACACAAGCCAATTGAAAAAGAAGCAAGCGAAGCAATGTATGATGTTTTGATGCAAAGCAAAAAACCAATCACAATTTTGTCAGTTGGGCCAATGACAAACATTGCGCACCTACTGCTCAATCACCCTGACTGCAAAAAGAAAATAAAACAAATTGTTTTTGAAAGCGGAACAAAGGACAAGATTTTTGGCATTCCATATCAATCATTCAATGTTGGATATGACCCAGAATCAGCGGAAATCGTCTTTGCAAGCGGTGTTCCAATTGTTATGGTTCCAATGGATTTGGGACACTTCTCATTTTTCGATAAAGAAGACATAAAGAGAATTCAAAAATCAAACTACATCGGAAAGATTTATGCAAAAATGTTCAGCGGATACAAAGACCACCATGTCGGCGAATTGGGTGCCGCCACACATGACGCAACAGCAATTTTCTATCTTGCCCACCCAGAATTTTTCAAAACTGAAAAAGTTTTCATCGGCGTCAAATATTTCAAGGATGATGAACTTGATTTTGGCTACATAAACACGAATTTTGACGCAAAACCAAATGCGACAATTTGCATGGATATGGACATAGACAACTTCAAATTCCACATGTTCAACACTTTTGAAAACAAACTCGATGTCGTGAAACATAAAACAAACAATGCATAAAAAGAATAGTATCACAAAAAAGTGAACCCCACAAGGTTCACTTTTTTTCTAAACATCTATCTCACAATTTTGAGAATAATTGTCCGAATAACAATTCTGAACACACAAATATCATGCACAAAACAAAAGAAATAGTGATTTTTTCACTATTTCTTCATTTTTTTTGAAAATATAAATTTATGTTGTGGACTTTTTCAAACCATCTTCGGATTTTTGTCCTTCTTTCAAATTGCTTGCATTGGTAGATCCACTACTCAAATCCGCAGTTCCCGCTGATGAACCAACCCATGACCAACCATTTGTGTTTTCAAATGTCACACTTTCAAGATTTGAACAACCATAGAATGCACAACTGCCCACAAATGTCACAAACCTTGGAATCGTGACATTTTCGATTTTTTCACATCCACGAAATGCACCTGAATTTATGCCCGTGCAGTCATCAACAAGCGTCAATGTCGTTGCATTTATGTCAACAAGTCCAACAGCAATCTTTTCATCACCGTTCACATAATAAACAACCCCATGACTTTTTACAAGATTTGATTTTTCATCAAGAGATTTGTGAATAACCCTAGCATAAACACCAATATTCCCATTTTCTTCTGAATTGCCAGTTATAGTCAAATTTGATAAGTTGTAAACTTCGACCAAACAATCACACGCATTGAATGCTCCTTTTCCTATATTTGTCACATTCGCTGGAATAACAATTGATTTCAGATAAAAACAACCATAGAATGCATTTTGATTTATGCTTGTGCAATCAGAATCAAGTGTCACTTTTGTCACAAACCTATCCATATCTGTCGCTGGTCCAACAGCAATTTTTTGATTTCCTTTCACATAATACACAATTCCGTCATTCTCAACAAAAGACGCATCATAATCATCCGTAGGACCATAAACATATGTAGCATAATAAGCAACAAGCCCATTCTCGTTTGAATCAACAGTTATATTCAAACTAGAAAAATTGCGAACTTCAATCAAATGAGCACAATACAAAAATGCGTCTTCTCCAATCTCGTCAACTCCCGCTGGAATAGTGATTGATCTTAAAAATATGCATCCAGCAAATGCATCTTCCCCGATACTTACCAATTGACTGCCTTCTTCAAATGTCACAGTTGTAAGGTTTAGATTTTCCCTGAATGCAGAAGCTCCGATTTTTGTGACTGTCTTTGGAATCACAATTTCCATTTCATTTCTTGCATAAGTTGTCAATCCAGTGATTACTGTTTTTGAGGAATCTTCATATGTGAATACATCCTTCCACTTTGCTTTTATTGTAAGTGAATTTTTATCCGAATTTTTGAATGTATCTTTTGAAATTGAGGTCACCTCACTCCCATCCAAATACCAACCATCAAACACATATCCTGCACGTGTCACA
>CAZIRI010000018.1:0-26779 GCA_964541815.1 uncultured Lachnospiraceae bacterium | reverse complement strand
ACCTTCTTTGGTATGTTGCGGGCTTGCCAATGACAGCATCTTTAAGACTTCAACTTGCCACTTGTGATGATATTGACAAGTGTTTGAACCTTATAAAAGACGCTATTATTCAAAAATAACCTTGTTTTTGTCTCAAATCGTTTTGCAATTATTCAAAAATGTTGTAAACTATTTGTAGCACATATAAATTATGGGGAAGGGGCTGATTATGAAAAGAACAATCAGAGACTTGAAAAATATCACGGGGAAACGTGTCCTTGTTAGATGTGACTTCAATGTTCCACTTGATAAATATGGATATATAAAGGATGACACGAGAATTGTTGAGGCTTTGCCAACAATTCAATATCTTGTTGAAAAAAATGCGAAAGTCATTCTTTGTTCACATCTTGGCAGACCAAAGGGCTTTGACAAATGGCTGTCACTTTTTCCTGTCGCAGTCTATCTTATGAGAAAATTTCCAAACAGAGTTCGTTTTTGTGATAGAACGGTTGGGCCAGATGTTATGGCGGAAATTTCAAAAATGAAAAAAGGTCAAATTCTTGTGCTTGAAAACACAAGATTTGTTCCTGGTGAAGAGGCAAACTCTGAAGGGTTTGCTTCACAACTTGCGTCACTGGCAGATTTGTATGTTGATGATGCTTTTGGTTCGGCACACAGAAAGCACGCTTCAAACTATGGTGTCGCATTGAAGTTGCCAAATGCAATTGGTTTTTTGATGGAAAAAGAACTCAAAGTTTTTGATGAACTCTTTCATGAAACAAAACATCCATTTGTCGCTGTTGTCGGCGGAGCAAAAGTTGAAGACAAGTTGAAATTGATTCAAAATTTCATTGGCAAGGCGGACACAATCATTATTGGCGGGGCAATGGCATACACTTTCTTGTTGGCACAGGGATACAATGTCGGAGATTCTCCTGTCGTTATGAACCAAGTTCAACAAGCGATGAAACTTTTGAACACTGCAAAAGAAAAGGGTGTGAAAGTGCTTTTGCCAGTTGACCATATTGTGATGAAAAAAGGAAAGGATTCCGTTTTTGACACAAAGACTTTGTCAAGAGGTATGGTTGGATACGATATTGGCAAAAAGTCAATCAAATTGTTTTCTGATGCGATTCTCAAAGCAAAAACTGTTGTTTGGAATGGTCCAGTTGGGAAATATGAGGACAAGAGATTTGCGAGAGGCACAACGGAAATCGCAAAAGCAATCGCAAAAAGCAAGGCATATTCAGTGGTTGGCGGTGGCGACAGCGTGAGTGCTGTTCGTGATTGCGGAGTTGCAAAGAAAATAAGTCACATTTCAACGGGTGGCGGAGCAAGTTTGCAGTTGATGTCTGGAAAGACTCTTCCTGCGGTTGAAATTATTGGCGATGTTTAAGGAGTGATTTATGAAAAAATATATCGTGGCAAATTTGAAAATGAACACAAAACCCAGCGAATTTAAGTCATATGCAATGACTGTTGCAGTGAAAACTCTTGGGACGAAAAATGATGTTGTTGTTTGTCCACCTTTCACACACTTGTCACTTGCAAATGAAATTTTCAGTGGCTCACATATTGATTTTGGAGCACAAAATATTTCAGAAGAAAATTCAGGTGCATACACGGGACAAATCAGCGCTCAAATGATAAAAGATTTGAATGCGGGATATGTCATTTTGGGGCATTTGGAATGCAGAGAAAAGTTTAATGAAAACGACAAAATGATAAACAAAAAACTCAAAATCGCCCTTGCAAATGGACTCAGAGTTTTGCTTTGTGTTGGTGAAGATTTGGCAACAAAAGAGAGCCAAAAAGATTTTAATTTTGTCAACAATCAACTTGCAGGTGCTTTGCGAGGAATTTATGAAAACGAACTTGAAAGCGTGTTTGTTGTCTATGAGCCACAGTGGACTCATGGCAAGGAAGTGACAACAAAAGATATTGACAACATGGCGGATAATATACGAAAACAAGTTGCTTTCTTGTATTCTGAAAAATCAGGACAAAATTTGAATGTTTTATATGGCGGAAATGTCACTGCGGGGAATTATAAAAAGATTTTGTCAAGTGGCAAAGTGAACGGCGTTTTGATTGGCTCAGCAAGTTTGAATGTTGAAGACTTTGTTGCTATGGCAAAAGAAAATTATTAAATGGAGAGACAATGAGTCATATTGCATTATACAGAAAATACAGACCGAAGAGTTTTGACGAAGTTGTTGGGCAGGACCATATCACAAAAACTCTTCAAAATCAAATTATGAGCGGGCAGATTGGGCATGCGTATCTTTTCACTGGCACTCGTGGGACGGGGAAAACAAGCATTGCAAAAATTTTTGCAAAATCCGTCAATTGTTTGAATCCAAAAAATGGCTCGGCATGCGGAGAATGCGAAAATTGTAAGCATTTGGAACAAGAAAATGACATAAACATCATCGAAATTGACGCTGCTTCAAACAACAAGGTTGATGACATTCGAGAAATAAGAGATAAAGTGAAATTCATGCCTGTTGGTGCGAAATACAAAGTTTATATTATTGATGAAGTTCACATGCTGTCAGACAGTGCGTTTAATGCTCTTTTGAAGACTTTGGAAGAGCCACCATCATATGTTATATTCATTTTGGCGACAACAGAAGTGCATAAATTGCCTCAAACAATTTTGTCAAGGTGTGTTCGTTTTGATTTTAGACTTGTGTCAGTTGAAAATTTGATGAAACAATTGAAAAAAGTTTATGACAGTGAAAATATCAAATATGATGAAGAAAGTTTGAAAATCATTGCGAGTGCGGGAGAGGGCAGTGTTCGTGACACGCTCTCAATTGCCGATTCGATTGCGTCATATTGTCAAGGGAATGTGACAAAGGAGAAAACTTTGTCCGTGCTTGGCACAACTGACCACGAACTTATTGTCAATTTCTTTGACCAAATTCAGCAAAAAGATGCTGGTGCGGTGCTTGCGAGCATTGATCGAATTGAGAAAGAAGGGAAAAACTTGGCGGTTTTTGCAAAGGATTTGGCAAAACATGCAAGAAATTTGCTTGTGTGCAAGTCATGTTCAAATGCGAACGAAATTTTGAATTTGACCGATGATATTTATTCGATGTATCATGAGCAAGCGGAGAAATTTTCCGAAAAAGATTTGATTCGATATATGCAAGTCTTTTCAAGTGCGGAAAGCGAATTGAGATACACATTGTCAGTCAGGTTGCTTTTGGAAACAACATGCTTGACTGCAATGCTTGGACTTGAAGTAAAAAAAAACTGAAAATTGAAAATGACCCAACAAAGTTGTCAGCAAACAATGTTTGGGGAAAAATTGTGTTGTATTTGAAAGAGCACAAGAAAGTTGCTCTTCATGTTGCATGTGGAGATATCACAAATGCAAAAATTGACGGGGGCAAGTTGATTATTCGTTCGAGCGACGACTTTTTGATTGATGTTTTGGAGTCGGGGCGGAAAGAAATTGAAAATGCGATTCATTGGCAAGGACTGGAATTGCAATTTGAAGTTGAAAAATTTGAAAGTGTTGAACAAAAAATTGGAAAAGATACAAAAAAAATAAAAACTTTCTTTGGAAACAAAGTTGAGTTTGAAGAGTAAAGGAGATAGTTATGGGATATGGATTTGGTGGATTTGGCGGTGGAAATATGCAACAACTCATGCGTCAAGCACAAAAAATGCAAGAAGATATGCAAAGAACAAGAGAAGAAATTGATTCGACAGAATACACATCGTCTGTTGGTGGTGGAATGATTGAAGTGACTTTGTATGGAAACAAAACAGTCAAAGCGGTGAAAATAAAACCTGAAGTCGTTGACCCAGATGATGTTGAAATGCTTGAAGATTTGATTGCTTCCGCTGTTGGTGATGCATTGGCAAAAATTGCAGAGGATGAAAAATCAAAACTTCCAAATTTGGGAATGTAGATTATGGCAGACTTTGAAGAGCCAATTGAGAGATTGATAGAGTATTTTCGCTCTCTCCCTGGTGTTGGGAAAAAGACCGCACAAAGATATGCTTTTTATATTCTTGAAAACAACAAAGAAAAGGCGCAAAATTTCGCAAATGCAATTCTTGAAGTGAAAAACAAAGTGAAATTGTGTAGTGAATGTGGGAATTATTCCACAAGCGAAGTTTGCCCGATTTGTCGAACAAGAAACAAAAAAATTGTGTGTGTCGTGCAAGAGCCAAAAGACATTGTTTCAATGGAAAAAGTGCGAGGATTTGACGGAGTCTATCATGTTTTGTTTGGGACGATAAATCCGCTTGAAAACAAGGGGCCAAACGACATTCGAATCAAAGAACTTTTGTCAAGAGTCAGCAAAAATGGTGTTGAAGAAGTGATTATGGCGACAAATCCAGATGTTGAGGGTGAAGCAACAGCAATGTATGTTGCAAAAATTCTTAAACCTTTGGGTGTGAAAGTGACACGACTTGCACAAGGTATTGCCATGGGCAGTGATATTGAATTTGCGGATGAAATCACTCTTGAAAAAGCACTTAAACAAAGACAAGAGATATAAAAAACAATCAAACAAATTTTGTTGGGAAAGAAATTTTGCATGTGTTTGCACAGTTTCTTTTTTTTATTTTGGGATTAAAAATAAGTGAGTTTTGTTGAATTTGAACGAGTCGAGAAAGTGGAGAAATTCACCTTTTACTAAAAAATGTGTTGAAGTGATTTCGCATTATCTTTTTTTGAAAAAAAGTAAAAAATTGCAAATTTTTTGTCAAAAAATGCAAATTTTTCTTAAAAAAAGTGCAATTTTATTGAAATTGGGGGTTGAAACATGTATTTTGTTGTGGTATAATGTAGTTGAAGTTAGGGGGTAAAAGTATGAAAAAAGTAGGGAATGTGACAGAAACAAAGAATGATTCAAAAAAGGAGAAGCCATATAGATATTTGGCACTTGACACATGCACAATAGTTCCATTGATGGAATTACATCAAATTAGATGCAATCAAACTGACATGATATACAATGTAAAAAGATCTAAATATTTGGATGAAAAAGGCGAATTTAAGCCAGAAGTCGCAAAGATGATTAAGGAAGAATACAACACGCCATGTCCACGTGAATTGATTGATTTGTATAAACTTATTGAGTGCGGTGTGATAAGACCAGTTTGTCTTAAAGGTGTGTATGAGGAACTTATTAAAGGTGTTCCTTTTGCAAGACAGAAATGGGCGAAGCCAGCATCAGAATTCATTCGTGATTTATGTTATATTGGAAATGACTATACAGGCAAATATTGGGAATTTGACGACAAAATAAAAAGAAGAGCGGAATTGTATTGCAAAGAATATAGTGACGGATATGCACCAATGAAATTGATGAGAGTACTGGAAAATACTATGAAGAGCGAAATTTCGAAATTGATTGGCTCTATTGCGATAGATTCTTGCACATATTTTGAAGCAGATAAAATTATGATTGCTAATATTGTGTTAATTAGGCTTGCAAACAGTATAGACAAAATTCTTGACTACACAAAAGATGAAGCCCGTTTGAAACGATGGTTTGTTTACTGTATCACACATTATAAAAATGGTGTAAGCAAGTATTTGAACGAAGAAAATAAGGCAAAATTTAGCAATGCATGCGATTCGTTCTTGTATCAAATGAGCATGGGGAAATGGATTTTGTCAAATGATGCAATGATTATGGCAGAAGCAAGTGTCAAAGGGTTTCCCTTGCTGACATGCAATGGGCAAGATTTTGTGTTCTTCAACAAAAATTATGGTCCAGTCAGAAGAGAGTATGTGCAAGGAATCAATGAAATGGAAGAAGGTTTGGGGGACGGCAAATTCAATCCAGGTGCATATGATGTAAGAGAAATGACGACAATTCTTTCAACATTAGTCAATCAAAAAAGGAAAAAATCTCAAAAGAACATCCCTTTGAATGATACTGATTTTACTGATCTTGATGCTCTTATAGGGAAGGAAGATGTTGCGAATCTTGATCCGAAAGTTTGCACAATAACAACACCCGAACAATATAAAAAATTGAAAAACGATAGAGACGGCAAGCAAAATACTGATGACACAGAAAAAGTGCTGATCAAATAATTTTCACAAATTATAAGAAAGTGGAGGAATCCGCTTTCTTTTTTATGCAAAATTGAGAAAAAAGTGTAAATTTTGTGGTTTTTGGTGGGAAATATTGGGGAAAAGTGATGTTTTTGAAAATGGGATTAAAAATTGGGGGTTGAAAAGTGACTGTTTGTGTGATATAATGATTATGGAAAAACAATTTTGGCAAAATAAAGGGGGAGTGTTATGTCAAAAAAGTATAGAGAAAGAAACAACTCTGTTCCACATAGATATCTTGCATTTGACACATGTGTCATGATTCCATTGGCTCGAATTATGGGTGTTGTTGAAAAATTAAGCAACAAGTCGCAAGTTTTTGATGGTCAAGGAAGATTGACTAAGGAAGCGAAAGAAACAATAAAAGAAATCATTTCAAAAGACCAAAAGGAGCATGAGTTCAGGAAACATTCGGACACTTTTTTTAGACTTTTTGATTTGATTCATCATGGATATATAAGACCTGTCTGTCTTGAAAGGGTGTATGATGAACTTGTCAAAAAAGCGCCACAGCCACAAAGAGCAGGGTTGAATATGGATGCTTTGAAATTTATCAGCGACTATTGTTATGTCGACCCAACTTTCAAATTGAAAAAGAAGAAAACTGAAGATTGGATTGAAAATCGTGCAGTTGTGTATTGCAAACCATATTATTCAGAAAACAAAGTGTTGCTAAATCCACCGCTTTTGTTGCAAAGATATTCGGTGGGCTCGACAAGGGAGAGGTTTTCAAGATTGAAGTGTTCAATTTTTGAAGTTATTCTAAAAAATTTGTCATTAAATGATTTCGCTGGGTTGCAACCATTATTAAAAGATTTTGCGCAGGTTGGAGAAATAATAAACAACATTGAGGGCGAAAGCGAGATTCAAAGATGTTGTGAGGCGGGCATTGCTGAATTTTTGAAAATGGCACATGAAAGCACTTTGAAAAAAAATATAAAAGCTTTGAAACAGATTGAAACTCTTTGTGAAAACTTCCGTGAACAAATCGTTTGGGGGCAATATGCTCCGTCAAATGACACATTTATCATGGCGGAATGTGCATATATTGGTGTTTCAGTTGTCACATGCAACGGGCAAGATTTGGTCTTTGTTGCAGGGGAGCATACAAATTATGACAGACGAAATGGTGTTCAGTTTATAAATCGAGAACTTGACAATCTTGACACAAAGGATTTCAATCCAAGTGCATATGAAATAAAAGAACTGGAAAAGGATATCTCATATCTATACAACAAAGTTTTCTCAGAAAAGAGCATCAATTTCAATGCAACAAATCCATTTTCACATGTTGATGACACAATTGGAAAAATGAATGTTTCTGATATGGACAAAAAATTGAACAAAACAAACAAAGCACAAACAAAAGAAATTCAAAATGATTACGACAAACTATGTGAAATTAGTGGGCGATATTTACATAAATAATTTTAGAAAGTGGAGAAATCCACTTTTTTCTTGATATTTTTTTGAGAATTTGTTATAATTTTGCTAAATTGGAGAACGAAATGAACTTAAAAGAAGAAATATCAAGCGTTTTGAAATATGTGATACAAAAAATGAATCTTGACGAAAGCAAAGTGCAAGTGACTTTTTCAAATCGTCCAGAACTGTGTGACTATCAAACAAATATTGCGATGATTTTGAGCAAGGCTGTGGGGAAAAGACCTTTTGACTTTGCAAATGAAATTGTTTCAATGATTGAAAGTGATTTTGACAATATCAATTTTTGCTCAAAGATCAATGTGGCAAAAAATGACTACATTTTTTCAGCAGTGCAACCAGGATTTATAAACATTGGTGTCAGTGATGAAAAACTTTCAAAATTTGCGAATGAATTGCAAAATGATGAAAATCTTGGAGTGGAACAAGTTGCAGAAAAGAAACTTGTTATGTTTGATTATGGCGGAGCGAATGTTGCAAAGGAGTTGCATGTTGGGCATTTACGTTCTCCAATCATCGGCGAGGCACTTAAAAGATTGAATCAAACTGTCGGGAATAAAACCTTGTCTGATGTGCATTTGGGCGATTGGGGACTTCAAATGGGCTTGACTGTTTTGCAGTTGAAAGAAGACGGATATGTTGATGAATTTTTTGATGATAAAATTGACTTAAAGTCTGCAAAATTGAGTGTTCCAGATGAAAATGTTCTTGACCTTTTGAATGAGGAATATCCAAAGGCGAGCAAGCGAAAGGGTGTTGATTTGGCGTTTAAGGAAAGGGCGGACGAAATAACATTACTTATCCAACAGCACACGGAGCCATATTTTTCTATATATAAGAAGATTCGAGAGTTGTCTGTGACGGAAATAAAGAAAAATTATGAACTTTTGGACACACATTTTGATTTTTATTTTGGAGAGAGTGATTGCGCTCCAATGATTGACAAAACAATTCAAATCTTTGTTGATAAAAATTTGGCGAGGGAGAGCGAGGGTGCTTTGGTTGTTGATGTTGCCCGTGAGGGAGAACAAATCCCATTGCCAAAAGAATCGGAAGATGAACCACAACGATACAAAAATCCAATGCCACCAACGATAATCAAAAAGCATAATGGCGGAGATTTGTATGCAACAACGGATATTGCAACGATTGCGATGAGAAACAGAGATTATGCGCCAGACGAGATTGTGTATGTTGTTGACGGGCGACAATCAATGCATTTTGAACAAGTCTTCCGCTGTTGCAAAATGTCGGGAATTTCCCCTGAAAATCAAAAACTTGTTTGCGTTGCATTTGGGACAATGAACGGCAAGGACGGAAAACCTTTCAAAACTCGTGCGGGCGGGACTGTGAAATATAAAGATGTTTTGAATATGCTCACGGAAAGTGCCGAAAAGAAACTTGCCGAGAATGGAATTGTTGGTGACAAGGAACTTGCACGAAAAATTGGTGTTGGTGCGATGAAGTTTGGGGATTTGTCAAACACCGTTTCAAAAGATTACATTTTTGATGTTGACAAGTTTTTGGCTTTTGACGGAAAGACGGGACCATACATTCAATACACAATCGCAAGAATAAATTCAATTTTGTCAAAGGCGAATGTGATTGGAAGTGAAATTTCTGTAAAAAATGCTGATGAAAAAAATATATTGCTTGCTATTTTGAAGTTAAATTCATCTTATATGATTGCAAAAGAAAGTTATTCACTCAACAGTTTGTGCCTTGCGACTTTTGATGTTGCAAGTGCATTCTCAACATTCTACAACAACCACAAAATTTTGACGGAAGCGGACGAAGAAAAGAAGAAAAGTATGCTCGCTTTGTCGCTTTTGGTGAAAAAATGTCTTGAAAAAGCATTGTGGACTTTGGGTATTTCATCTGTTGAAAAAATGTAAAAATTGCAAAAAATACATCAAAAAAGCGGAAATTTTTTGAAATTTTGATGATTTTTTCGTATTTTTGGTTTATTGTGGATGAAACAATTAAACCCCTTTATTTTACGAATAAAAAAATATTTGAAAAATTTTCAAAAAAGGGTTTACAAATCAATTTTTTTGTGATAAGATATTGGCAAGTGTGAATTGAATCACACGCCTTGGAGGTTACGATTATGAGTAATAAGAGTAAAGTAAATAATACTGCAAGAGTAATTTTGGGGGTGTCAAAAGTTGTTGCACCTGATGGAGTTGATCTTGGTAAAGTTCTTGATTTGGAAGAAATAGAAAAACTTGTTAAAGTGCCACATGATGTAAAGAATGATATTGACCAAATGATAAGGTCAATAAACTAAATATCGCATTTTTTTGCGATATTTTTTGTTTTGTTGCGTATTTGCTTTGAGATTTTTTTTTGATGTGATACAATATATGCATATCGATATCTTAATGGGGTGTAGAAATGAAGAAGAATCAATATTTGTATCCAGCGATTTTTGTGAAAAGTGAAGACGGTTCATATCAAGTGCTTTTCCCTGACCTTGGGATTTACACTGACGGCTCAAACTTGTCTGAAGCATATGTGTATGCAAAGGCACTTTTGAAGGCGTATTTTACCTATGTTGTCAAATATGACACAGAGTTCAACCAACCATCAAAACTTGAAAAATTCGCTGCGAAATGTAAGGAAAACGAGATTGTTATGTTTGTTGATGCTGTCATTGATGTGAAAGAATGACGGGATTTTTTGAAGCACGATATTTGGTCGTGCTTTTTTATTGAAAAAATTTAAATTTTTTTTTCAATTCATCTTGATTTTGTTTTGAGTTTGATATACAATAAAATCTGTATGAAATATGTTGTGAAAAAATTGAAAAATGGAGAATTTATCGAACTTGCGGTTTACAAGACTTTTTCTTTTATATATCACAATGTTGACGAAACATACACTGTCATTGCACACAAATTGGATGATTTAGAACTTGAAAATTCGGTTGGAATTGCAAATTTTCGTTTCACGGGCATTGACAACAGCACATTGTTTTTGAAAAATATAGTCACAAAGCCTGAATATTTGGGCTTGGGCGTTGGTTCTGCATTGCTTGAAGTAGTTGAGGCGTATGCTTGGCAAATGGGTTGCACGGACATGAGTGCAATTTGTTGTCCACACGGAGTTGGAAAAAATCGCACAGTTGGCTTCTACATAAATCACGATTTCAATTTTGTCAATGAAATCACGTGGACGGGATATATCCAAAAAAAACTCTCCAAACCGAAATTGCCATCAAACAAAATGCTTGACTTTATATATTCCACAACTGACTTGTATGAAGACACAAATTGGGTTCATGAAGACAGGATAAAAAATGGATATAGAACACCTCTAAATCGAGCAACACAAACTGCCACTCTTGTGAAAGAAAAGAAGTGTTGAGATACATACAAATGTTTTGATAGTTGGTGAAAATCAATATATTTGAAAACAGAAATTTTTCAAAAAAAACATAAAAACAATAAAAATTTGACCAAATTTGCTGATTTTTGAGAAAAATTTTGAAATATTTACAAAATAGGAACAGTTTGCTAATTGCAAACTTTTTTATTTTTTTTCGACAAAAGAAATTGATTTTGACAATTTGTTGACACAAAAACTTTACAATTTTTTTTGAAAAAACTATACTATATATGTAAAGGAGCGGAAAAAATGAAAATTAGACCAATTTTTGATAGAGTTGTGTTGCTTCCAAAAGAGGCAGACAAAGAAACTAGGGGTGGGATTATTTTGCCAACAGCATCGGCAGAAAAATCCCAAATTGCAACCGTCGTTTCGGTGGGGAATGGTGGTTTTATTGACGGAAAAGAAGTCAAAATGGAAGTTAAAGAGGGGCAAGAAGTTTTGTATGCAAAATACAGCGGAACGGAGTTCTCTCTTGACGGAAAAAAGTATATTGTTGTGAAACAAACTGACATTTTGGCTGTTTTGGAAGATTAGGAGGTGTTTTTATGGCAAAAATGATTGTTTATGGGCAAGAAGCGAGAGAAAAATTTGAAGCGGGCGTGAATAAACTGGCTGACACTGTCAAAATCACTCTTGGGCCAAAGGGAAGAAATGTTGTTTTGGGGAAAAAGTATGCAAATCCACTTATCACAAATGACGGTGTGACAATTGCAAAGGAAATTGAACTGTCTGACCCATTTGAAAATATGGGGGCGGAACTTGTGCGTGAAGCATCAATCAAGACAAATGACACTGCGGGTGACGGAACAACAACCGCATGCGTTTTGACACAAGCAATCGTGAAAGAGGGCTTGAAAAGTTTTGAATCGGGGGCAAATCCAATTCAACTGCGAAAAGGGATTCTTGATGCGGTGGAAATTGTTTGTGATGAGTTGAAAAACATTTCAAAACCTGTTTCGGGGACAAAAGATGTTGAAAAAATTGCAAGCATTTCAGCGGGCGATGAACAAATCGGGCAAGTTATCGGAAAGGCAATGGAAAAAGTCGGCGCTGACGGAGTTGTCACTGTTGAAGAGTCTCAAACAATGAAAACTGAACTTCATTTCACCGAAGGAATGCAGTTTGACCGTGGATATTTGTCGCCTTATATGTGCACAAACAACGAAAAAATGATTGCGGAACTTGACAACCCATATATTTTGATAACGGACAAAAAAATATCTAATATAAACGAAATTTTGCCTGTTTTGGAGCAACTTGTCAAGGTTTCGGGGAAACTTCTTATCATTGCTGATGATGTCGAGGGTGAGGCTCTCGCAACTTTGGTGTTAAACAAGATGCGTGGCTCACTGTGTGTGGTTGCAGTCAAAGCACCAAGTTTTGGTGACAAACGAAAAGCAATGCTTGAAGACATCTCAATTTTGACCGCAGGAACATATGTTTCTTCCGATTTGGCGGTCGATTTCAAAGACATTTCCCTTGAAAATTTGGGGAGAGCAAGAAGTGTTCGAATTGACAAAGACACAACAACAATTGTGCAAGGTGCAGGAAGCGAAGAGGCAATCAAAGAGCGTGTCGCAGTCATCAGGGAGATGATGAAAAACACAACAAGCGAATATGATAAAGAGAAGTTGTCAGAAAGGCTTGCAAAACTCTCTGGCGGGGTCGCCGTGATAAAAGTTGGTGCTGGCACGGAAGTTGAAATGAAAGAGAAAAAACTTCGAATTGAAGATGCTTTGGCCTCAACGAAAGCGGCTGTTGAAGAGGGGATTGTCCCTGGTGGCGGAGTTGCGCTTTTGCTTGCTGGAAAGAAATTGAAAGACAAACTTGCCGTTCTTCAAGGTTCCAACGATGAGAAACTTGCATACAAGATTGTTTTGAGTGCGATTGAGTCGCCAATAAGACAAATTGCTCAAAATGCGGGCGTTGACGGCGGAGAAATTGTTGACAAAATAAGAGAATTGAATGCCACGGAAAATGCAAACATAGGTTATGATGCCTTGCATGGCGAATTTGTTGATATGTTTGAAAAAGGGATTATTGACCCAACAAAAGTGACCCGTTCCGCACTTCAAAGTGCATCGTCCGTTGCCTCAACTCTTCTCACAACGGAGGCGCTTGTTGTTGAGATTGACGACAAAAAGAAAATTGAAGAGCAAGAAGTTTATTGATATCATATCAAATTTTTGAAGGGTTTGGATTGTTTCCGAACTCTTTTTTTGAAAAAAGTTTTTTTGTTGCCAACTTATGTTTGTTTTTATGCAAAGAAACCATTTTCAAGAAAAATTTTGCTAATTCCCTTGACAAAAGGGCTTTGTGGCGATAAAATCAATCATGGAGGAGAAACAAATGACAAAAACAAAAAACAGAATTTTTATAGCCATACTCGCATTTTTTGCAGTGTTTTCAATGATGCTTTGCTTGACTGCATGTGGAAAAACAAAAACGGATGACGAAACAGTTGTCAATGACAGTGCCGACAAAATCGGTGCAGGATATGAATTGTCATTGATTATGGAAAAGGTTGATGCAAAGAGTTTCTTGCAAGAAGGAAAGGTCGTCAAATATGAGTCGGAGAAATATTTGTATAGCGATGTATCAAGTATTTATGAGGCTTGTCAAGCGAATGACGCAAATGGTCGACAGAGAAAAAAGAACGAAAATAATGTGGAAAGAGATTGGGTTAGAACCGATTTTATTGACGACACAGAATACAGTGTTCTTACGCATGTGACAAAGACTTATGTCACACCACAAATCACTTTCCAATACAATGAGAATGATAAGAGAACTGATGCGATGTGCAAAATAGATGAAGTTGTTTTGCAAGACAAAATCATAAGTGTTGACACTTATGAAGCGGGTAAAGACGCCCCAGCCAAATCAGTTGTGAATAAAGCAGCATCAACATATGACAAGAAGATTTCAAATAGGACATATTATGTATATATAAAAGGTTTTAAGTTTGAGAGTGGAAGCTGGAACTATGACACTGTGTATTATCGCATCGAAGATAATGATACAGGGAAGAAAATTAGTCCAACGGGCACAGATTATATCGTTGTGAAAAGTTCAGACTCAACCTCAATAAGTTCTGAATTGAATGCATATATCAAAAAATGCGTGGAATTTGTTCCAGATGCTTTTTATGGACTCAATAAATGGAAAACGGAAATTTTGACAAACTTGATTGAAGTTAACTACAATCAAGAATCAACATGGATAGCCAAAAAACTTGACAAAGCACCAACAGTTGAAGCAAGCACTCAAAAAATTGTGAGTGGAGATGAAGTGAGTTATGTTTTGAATGGAAAATATTCCGATGTGCATACAACATCACAAACTTCAAAAACAGAAAATTCAAAGGATTTGACTGTCACATACACATTCAAAATGGGAGAGAAACATCTTGAATTGATTGGGACAAGTGTTATTTATAATGCTGAATCAAAAAATGCAGATGCCAATACAAAAGACAATATCAATTTCAAAATTTCACCAAGCGATAAGTTGTTTACTATTCCAGACATCAATGAAACAACTGGGAAAGTGAATCCAGCAAAATAAATATGAAAGAAATGCCATTCAAAATGAATGGTGTTTTTTCTTTTTGAAAAATTTTTGAGAAAATAAAGGAATATGGCAAAGTTTTGTTGTATAATAAAGTATAAACAAATTTTTTTGGGGGAATCTTTGGAAAGTCGTGGTGGGTTTTCTGTTGAGTGGCTCGCTGAATTGAAACGCAGAAATGATTTGGTTTCAGTTGCATCGAATTATCTTCAACTTCAACAGAAAGGAAACAGTTTTTGGGCTTGTTGCCCATTTCACAGCGAAAAAACTCCGTCATTTTCGATAAACAACAATGACGGATTTTATCATTGCTTTGGGTGCAAAGAGTCGGGAGATGTTATAAAATTTGTTGAAAAAATGGAAAATGTTGATTTTATGGATGCGGTCAAACTTCTTGCCGAAAAGGCGGGAATGGAAATTCCAGAATTTCAATCTTCTGCAAAAGTGAAAGAATCTCAAAAGCAAAAAGAAAGAATTTTGTCAGTTTTGGATTTTACATACAAGCATTATGTTGACAATTTGTATGGCAAGGAAGCAAAACTTGCACAAGAATATGTCAAAAAAAGACATTTCACACGAAGAGAACTTGAAGATTTCAAAATAGGTTATTCGAAAGATTGGAATGACCTTGTGGGTTATCTCAAATCAAAGGGGTTTTCTGAAAAAGAAATGCTTGATGCAGGTGTGTGTGTTCGTTCAAAAAAAGGCGAAAATGGCAGAATTTATGACCCACTTGCAGAAAGACTTGTTTTTCCTATTTTCAACGCTTTCAACGAATGTGTTGGATTCAGTGCAAGGGCGCTTGTCAAAACTGACTTTGCAAAATACAAAAACACTTCCGAAACCATGGTTTTCCAAAAGGGAAAAGTTGTTTATGGGATAAATATCCTGAAAGCACAAAAACAACAACAACTTGTGAAAAATGTTATCTTGGTCGAAGGGCAAATGGATGTTATTGCCATGCATAAGGCGGGATTTAGGTCGACTGTCGCTTGCATGGGAACTGCCATGACAAAGGACCATGTGGCAGAACTGAAAAGATACAGCGACAACATCATTTTATGCTTTGACGGCGACTCTGCGGGTGTGAAAGCGTCGTTGCGTGGCATTGAAATGTGGCGTGATGAAAATGTCAATTTGAAAGTTGTTTTGATTCCTGATGGGCATGACCCAGATGAAATTATAAACACTTATGGCAAGGAAAAGTTGCAAGAAATAATCGAAAATGCACAAGGTTATATGGATTATTTGATTGAAAATTGTCGAAAAAAATACAATTTGGACAATGCTGATGAAAAGGGGAAGTTTGTCAAGGAAATCTTGGCTCAAATAAAGAGATTGGGCAGTCCTGCATTGTATGAACCATATCTTGAAAAAATTCGTGATTTAACAAAAATTCCAATGGATATTTTGAGAAGAGATATAAATTCAAATTATGCGACAAAAACAAATTTTGTCGCAAAAGAACCTGCTTTTCAAAAAACAGTTGAAAATGTTGATGAAAAAGCACCAAAATATATTTTGTCCGCTCTTCTGCACAAGAGAGAAGTTGTGGACGGAAGAATTGACTACAAAAGATTGTTGAAAGGTTTTGAGAAATATCTTGACATAATCGACAAAAATTTGCCAATTTCAGCAATTTTTGACTTTGACGGGGCAAGTGAAGATGAGTTTTTGATGGATTTGGTGAATTACAATTTCTCAAATCTTGAAAAAGACGAGGAAAAATATTTCAAAGAGTGTGTTTGGAGAATCGCGGAACAACAATTAAAAAATTCTCAAAACAACTTGAATGAAGAATACAAAAATTGTCAGGATTTGGACGCAAGAAGTGAAATTGCAAAAAAACTTGGCAAGATTGCAATGCAATTAAGGAATAAAAGTTTGGAGGGATTCTATCGTGATAAATAACAACGAAGTTGAGAAAAAGGAAGATGCTGTCAGAATAAAACTTATGCATGACAGAGTTTTGGCTCTTGCCATGAAAAAAGGCTCGATAAATGAAGAAGACGTTTATTTTGCTCTGCAAAAAGTTGGGGATAATGCTGACAATGTCGAAAGATTTTTGAAAAATTTGGAGAAAAGAGGTGTCAAAATCATCAAATCAAATGATGAAGATTTGTATCAAGACAATCTCTCCGATTTGGTCGTTTCAGTCAGTGTTGATGACCCTGTGAAGATGTATTTGAAAGACATTGGAAAAGTCGCACTTTTGTCGCTTGAAGAAGAAAAAGAGTTGGCAAAAAGAATGGGCGAGGGTGATGAATATGCAAAAAAACAACTTTGCGAAGCGAATTTGCGTCTTGTTGTGAGTGTTGCAAAAAAGTATGTTGGAAAAACTCCAATGTCATTTTTGGATTTAATTCAAGAGGGGAATATGGGGCTTTTGAGGGCAGTTGATAAGTTTGACTACACAAAAGGGTTCAAATTTTCAACATATGCAACATGGTGGATTCGTCAGGCAATAACTCGTGCCATGGCTGACCAATCAAGAACAATTCGAATTCCTGTTCACATGGTCGAAACAATCAACAAATATGTCAAAGTTTCAAGGTCTTTGATGCAAAAACTTGGAAGAGATGCGACTGTTGATGAAATCGCCGAAGAAATGGGTTTGACGGTCGAAAAAGTTATTGAGATTCAAAGAACGGCACAAGACCCTATCTCGCTTGAAACTCCAATGGGCGAAGAAGATGACGGAAAAATGGCAGATGTGATTGTTGATGAAACGGCACAATCGCCAATTGAATCCGCTTCACAAACTCTGCTTCGAGAACAACTTTTGGCTGTTATTGACACACTGACGCCACGAGAACAGGAAGTTATCAGACAGAGATACGGACTTTTGGATGGAAGACAAAAAACTTTGGAGGAAGTTGGAAGAGAATTCCATGTGACAAGGGAAAGAATAAGACAAATTGAAGCAAAAGCATTGAAAAAATTGAAAAACCCAACAAGAAGCAAAAGACTTATTGATTTTGTTGAGTAAAATGGAGAGTGTTATATGAATATTGAAAACTTATTGAAATATCAAAGTGTTGACGGGAAACTTTTCAACATTGAACAAAAGTTGGCAAAAAGTCAACACAGAGAAAAGGCATCAAAATTGAGTGCCGTTGCAAAAACATTGCAAAACAGGTCAACTGAACTTGAAAACGAAGCGGAGAAATTGATTTCCGAAATTGACGACATCAAATCAAAATATCAACAAACAAAAACACAGTCCGACAAGATGATTGGAATGGATATTGAAAAAATGTCGACTGAGGAAATTGAAAAATTTTCCAATATAAAAAACAAATTGTTGAAAAATTTAGAAATTTTGGAGAGAACTTTGCAAAAAAGTGCTGAAAATGTAAACAAAATTTTGGCGGAATTCAACAAGACGAAAAAGGCTTATGAGCAAGCACGCCATGAATACACAGAGTGCAAGCAAAAAATTGATGACGAGTCAAAGGAGTTTGAACCTAAAAAAGAAGAGATAAGAAAAGAACTTGCTGTTCTTGAAGGGGCTATTGATGCAAAAGAACTTGCTGAATATAAAAAGAAGAGAAATGAAGGAAAATTCCCTGTGTTTGTTCCGCTTGAAAATGGCTCATTTTGCGGGCATTGCAGAATGGAATTGCCAAGAATTGCAACAACAAAAATAAAGGAACTTGGAGTTATCACTTGCGAGCATTGCAAGAGATTTATCTACAAAGCATAATTTTTGAAGAGATTTTGATGTTAAGTCAAAATCTTTTTTATTTTTGACGCTTCAACAAAGTTTTTATTGCCAAAACGAGATGTTCAACTTCTTGATATGTGTTGAAAAAACCAATCGACACCCGCACGGCACCGTTGTCGAGAGTGCCAAGAGCCTTGTGTTTGAATGGAGCGCAGTGAAAACCGCTTCTAACGCAAATATTCCACTTTTCGTCCAAATAATTTGCGACATCTGTTGACAACATATTTGGAATGTTGAATGCAAAAACCCCATTTGGATTTTCGGGATTTGAATAGACATCTATTGGCAATTTTGAAAATTCATAGTGAAGAAAAACTGTCAAATCTTCAATTTTTGTTTGAATTGCATGAAAATTTTCTTCAACAAATTTCACTCCTTCCGCAAATCCCAAAATCGCTGGGGTGTTGAGTGTCCCCGCTTCAAGCCTTTCAGGCAAGGTGTCTGGCATGGTCAATTCGAGCGAGTTTGTCCCCGTTCCGCCAAATCGAATGGGATTTATATCAAAATCGCCATTCAACAAAAGTGTTCCGACACCCTGTGGGGCATAAAATCCCTTGTGTGGGGCAAGAGCGAGCATGTTTATATTCTGCTCTTTCATGTTGTAGTGAAAATGTCCGCCACTTTGTGCTCCGTCCACCAAAAACAGAATTCCAAGTTCTTTCAAATGATTTCCGATTTCTTGTATGTTTGCCGTGTCGCCATTCACATTTGAGATGTGGTTGCAAATCACAAGATATGTGTTTTCTTGCAATTTTTTCTCAATATCCGCCCAGCAAATTCCTTTGCTATTTGATTGTGTTGCGACAGAAAATGAAAAAGTGTCGTCAATGCTTTTGAGGTGTTGCAACGGGCGGAGAACGGAGTTATGCTCATTTTCCGTGCATACAACATTTCCGCTTTTTTTGTAGGTGCCTAAAATCGCCATGTTGAGTGCGTCAGTGCAGTTGAGTGAAAAAATAACTTTGTTTGGAGTTGTTCCGCAGTGCAATGCAATAATTTCTCTTGCTTTTTCAACTTCAAGAGCGGTTTTTATTGCTTGTTTATGCCCGCTTCTCCCCGGGTTTGCACAAAATATTGACAGGGCATTATAAACCGCTTTTTGAACCGTTTTCGGCTTTATTGCTGTCGATGCTGAATTGTCAAAATATATCATTTTTATCTCCAATTAAACAAAATTTGTATATTATAAATATAATAGAAAAGGGGAGTTTTTGTGCATAAGGAGAACAAATGAATTACACTTTGGCGGTTTTTAAGTCCCGTTTTGCAACTCTCAATTTTGCGAATTTGTTGAAAAAATATGGCATTCCATCGGCGGTGATAAACACGCCACAAAACATTATGCACGCATGCGGATTGTCTGTGAAATTTTTGAATGAATATATGTTTCAAGTCAAAAAAATTTTGGGGGCAACTGAATTGTCGAGCAATTTTGTTGGATTTTTTGGATATAAACATTTTTGAATGTTTTGGGGCATACAATTGCTCTTTTTTCATAACATAACTATATGAAATTTGTTTTTGTGTGGCTTGGAGTTTTCAGCATTATTTTTTTTGGTGTTCATTTTTTCTACATGCAAGCGTATCCCGTGAAATATCAAAATGAAATTGCGGTTGCATGCGAAAAATTTGGTGTTGAAAAATATGTTATTTTTGCAGTTGTCAATGTTGAAAGCAAATTTGACAAAACGGCGAAATCACAAAAAGGGGCTGTGGGGCTTATGCAACTTATGCCCAGCACGGCAAGTGAAGTGGCGACAAAAATTGGCTTGACGGAATTTGATTTGGAAAATCCAAGTGACAACATTTTGCTTGGGACGTGCTATTTGTCGCAACTTATAAACAAATTTTCTTCGCTTGATTTTGCTTTGTGTGCATATAATGCGGGTCCTGCGAATGTTTCGGCATGGCTTGAAAAAGATGAAAATTTGGAAAACATTCCCTTTCAAGAAACAAAAAATTATCTAAAAAAATGCAAAAAGTGCATGAAATACTATAAAAAGGTGATTTAAGAAAATTTTGTGTTGACTTTTTGGAAAAGTGTGATATAATTTTTTTGAAAGCGAATATAAAAGGGGTGAAAAATGGAAGATATAGAATTTTTGACAAGAGCAAGCGACGAATTTGCTTGTGAAAGAATTCGAAGAGCGGGAGAAATGGCTTCTTATTTGAGACTTGTGGAGCATTATGAAGAATACAAAAGAAAGTGCGAAGAAGAAAGAAAAAATGCAAAACAAGTTAACAAGGATGAACAACTCGAACACACAAAAACATTGAAAAAATCGTGATTGAAAAAGTGGGAAATTTCTCACTATTTTTATATAAACCACCAAAAAAAAGACAAAATTTGATAAAAAATGGCAAAAAAACTTAAATTTTGATAAAAAATGATAAAAATCAAAGATTTCTATCCTTTTCAATTTTTATCTGCTGAAAACTTTGCTGTCACTGCAAAATATTCTTGCGAAAATCAATCAAATTTTCACATTTTTGTGCAATCAAATTTTTTGGGAACACTTTGCCAATTTTCTTGACAAAAGCCGTGAGGGTGGTAAAACGAAATGAAGTGAGGGAAAATCACTAAATAAAAAAAAGGAGAAAGAATATGACAGAAAAAGAAGTGCAAGAAAGAGCAAGGGGGATGTATGGGGATCTGTGTGCTATTCAACAAGTTATTATGTATAATAAAGAGGGTTTTGATATTTATCGGGCTATGAATGCTTATATTATTATCAATGAAATCCAAAGTGAAATTGATGCTAATCCTGAAATTTTTAAAGCGCTACAAACCTATATATTCTCATTGAGAGAGGTGCAAAGAGACAATATCAAATATTTTTTAGAAAATGGAGCATTACTTGGTGGTAGAGAACTTTATAGGGATTTTGGAATAAGTGGAGTAAGGAACGATATTAGGAAAGATATAGTTTCTTTTTTGTCGAAAAATGGCGGAGAAGAAGTGTATGGAGGATATGCAAAACCTGGCGTTAAAGGAAAGTTGTATAGCATACTACGCCAAGACCCTTTATTGGCAAGTTATTTTGGAGATGTAAAAGGTGACCCAGTGATTGCCGAGTATTGCTCATATGTGGAAGAATATAACAAACTTTGTGGTGGTGAAATTGAACTTAAAGATATGAGTGATAAAGCATGCTATCGTCTAAAAGGATATGTGAAAGATTTTCTAAAGAAAGACATAACAGAAAAATTCGCCATTTTATTGGCACAAGCGACAGATAAAGAATTTGAATCAAAAATTAAGGGCCTTTTGGATGCAACAACGTCGGATATATGTGGCTTGTTGGATGATAAGGCTAAAAAGGGTAAAGCCGCTATCGAAGCAGAAGTGGGAAAAGATGCATTAGAGGATTCAAAAATAAAACCAGAAGGGAGAGATAGGGAGTTAAGATGACAAAAATCGTGAATGAAAAGGCGTTGAAAGAATATGTGTCTTTGAAAATGGATTATGAACTTTTGAAAAGGTCTGATTTGTATAAAACAGATTTGAGTGAATATGTGAAAAAATCCATGGATTATTGTCTCAAATTGAAAGAATTGAGATCACAATTCTAGGGGTGCTATATTTATCTTTTTGAAAAAGTTGAACTTGAACATTTGTTTGAGTTTGGCTTTTTTTTTATTTTTTTTGAAAAATCTTTGAAAATCGTTTGACAAAAGTCGTGAGGGGGGGGTAAAATCAATCGTGGAGGTATAAAAATGACAAAAGTAAAACAATTATCAAGAATGTTCGCTGGCTTTGCACTTGCAATTATGTTTGTTGTGTGTGGAATGTTTGCATTTGCAGGTTGCGACACAAAAAATGACAAAGACAAAACGGACAATCAAGCAGTTGAGACAGAAACCACAGCAGGAAAAATTATGGAATTTGTCAATGCTGAAACAACTGACAACTCTCTTCTTGTGAAATCGACTGACAAAAATGTTGGGCTTTCACTCAGATATGGGAGTGATACATACAAATTCTTTATTGATGAAAATGGCACCGAATATGGAGTATTGCATGTTGTCAGAGACAATGAAAGCGATATATATGCGTATCTTGTTGGAGACTATGTGTATAAGGCGGGCGGTGAAGGCGGAACATATTACAGAATTCCAACAACTGCCACAAGCAATGCTGACCTTGTGACAATCAAAAATGAGATTGCACGTATAAAGAAAGATTGTAATGGGCTGACTGTTGACAATCAAACACAGAAAAATATAATCCAAGAAGCAATCGCTACTTGGTATGAAATGGATCCAAATCCAACATATAAATGTTTGATAAATGGCTCAGAGAGAACATATACATTGTCAATGTCTACTGATGCTGAAAAAACATTAAAGATTGTTTATAATGGAAACTCAATTCAAAGCATATTATTGGGAAATTGGACTGTTGGAAAAATTTCAAGTAAAGCAGACCTTGTATTACCAAATTTTGATGCCGCTGATGTTGAAGATATTGAAGATGTGACAACGAATGCCTAATTGAAAATTGGAAAAATTACAACACACACGGAAAGTCAAGAGAGTATCTTGGCTTTTTCTTTTTTTGAATATATCAATTTCAACATTTATTGTCTAAACTGATATAATTTCAAAAATCATTTTCATTGCAAAGTTGACAGCTGATTGGGGCTATCGTTAAGGCTTTATATAAGGCCACTTGTTCTCGCCGTTGCTGGATAAGGGAATAAAAAAAACTAGGGGAAAACCTAGTCTAGTCTTTGGTGGTGATAGGTAGGCTCGAAGTTTGCTTATATACGCCAATGGATTTTGCAAGTGTTCAAAGGCATTCTCATTGCAAGGATGACAGCTGATTGGGGCTATCGTTAAGGCTTCATATAAGGTCACTTGTTCTCGCCATTGCTGGATAAGGGAATAAAAAAAACTAGGGGAAAACCTAGTCTAGTCTTTGGTGGTGATAGGTAGGCTCGAACTACCGACCTTATGGGTATGAACCATACGCTCTAACCAACTGAGCTACATCACCATACAAAACACATTATACACAAAGAAAAATTTAATGTCAATCATTTTCACAAAAAAATATCCGATGATTTTGTGTTTTGCGTGGATAAATTGCGGAAACATCCCCAAAAGTTGCTGATTTTTGTGTGTGCAAATTGATTTTTGCTTGATTTTGTTGCTTGAAATGTTATAAAATGAAAATAGGAGATTAAAAAAAATGATTGAAGAACAAATAAACAAAGCAAATATACAAGCAATGAAAGACAAAGATTCTGTTGCGAGAGCATTTTACAGTGTTTTGAAAAACAAAATCTTGCTCGAAAAGATTGCAAGGGGCGACAGAAATCAAAGTTTGGCGGATGCGGATATTGCAAAAATCTTGCAAAAGACAATCAAAGAATTGAGTGATGAAAAAGAAAATTATGAAAAAGTCGGGAATGCGGAAGAAGTTGCGTCAATAAACAGACAAATTGAAATCGCAAATGGTTATTTGCCAAAGCAACTTTCAAGCGAACAAGTGAAAGATATCATTCTCTCTCTTGATGACAAATCAATTCCAACTGTGATGAAGCATTTCAAAGCAAATTACGCTGGGCAAGTTGATATGAAACTTGTGCAAGATGTGTTGAAAGGGTTGAACTAGATGAGAATTTATGCAATAAGTGATTTGCATTTGTCAGTCAACAATCCAAAACCTATGGATATTTTTGGGCCAACTTGGGAAGGTTATTTGGACAAAATTTTTTCGCAATGGAAAGAAATGGTGACAGAAGATGACCTTGTTTTGCTTGCTGGTGATTTTTCATGGGCGATGAAACTTGAAGACACAAAACCCGATTTTGCTTTGTTGAAAGATTTGCCAGGGAAGAAAGTTATCATCCGTGGCAATCATGATTATTGGTGGAAGAGTATTTCTGCCGTTCGTGCGATTTTGCCCGAAAAATTTTATGCGATTCAAAATGATGCGATGAAGTTTGGTGATTACATTTTGTGCGGAACCCGTCTTTGGAATTTGCCAGACGAGGGCAAAAAACAAAGCGCCGAAGATGAAAAAATTTATAAAAGAGAACTCATTCGCCTTGAAATGACATTGCAAAATGCAAAAAAATTGCAAGAAAATGGAGAGAAAATCATCTGCATGCTCCATTATCCGCCATACACATTCAAAGAAGAAGACAACGAAGTCACCGCTTTGATTGAAAAATATGGTGTCAGCAAAGTTGTTTATGGGCATATTCATGGCTATTGCAAACAACATCTTTACTTGCAAAAAAATGGCATTGAATATTTCTTGACATCTTGCGATTTGGTGAAAAACAACATAATTACTATCGTTTAATTTTGTGTTGTTTGAAAAAATATTGACTTTTGTGTCTATAATATGTATAATTCTATTTACTGGAGAGATTTAATGAAAAAACTTACAAAATTATTCTGCGGGATTGTTGGACTTGGTTTTTTGGCAACTGGACTTGCTGGATGTGCAACAGTTGGAAATATCGACAAGGCACACAAAAACACAAGTGCGGACATTATATACAACGGCACCGCTGGCACAATGATGAACGGCTATTTGTATTATGGAAATGCGTTCACAGATATCGACAGTTTGTCAACGGACAAAGATTATGACAACAGTGCAAAACTTTCATATCTTGCGAGATTAAACACAAACATTGAGTTGTCTGCAAATTCAAAAGATTTTTCACCAAACAATGTTGAAACGGTGTCAAAATCAATCGCATCTCATGAAAACAGTTTCATGTTTGTTCTTGGAAATTATGTTTACTACACAATTCCAAAGAAAGAGCAAGCAAAAGACGATGACAGTGGCAAAACTGTTCACCACTTTGACCAATCAGTGATTTATCGAAGCAAATTGAATGGCGATGACAGAAAGAAAATATATTCCGCTCCCGCCGTTATTGATCAAATTGAAGTCCTCAAAGCAAATGGAACATACTACATTGTGATGTATTTGGATTCAAAAATTGTGTCAATCAGTTTGAAGAATTTGAAAGTGACAACTTTGGCAGAAAATGTGACAAGTGTTGCAATGCCAAAAACATATCAACAAAATTGTGTTGGAAGTTCTTTGGAATGGAACGGAAAAATTGTTTATGCAAAAAATATTGACATAAAAGACAATTCAACAGTTTCAGGGACGGAACTTTACAGTGTCGCAGTTTCTGGCGGGAATTCACAACTCTTCATGAGATACGCACAAGGCACAACAGTGTCTTTGGTTGGAAGATATGGGGATAAAATTTTCTACACTGCAAGCAGTTCTTCTTATATGATTGATGCAAACACAGCGGACAGCGTGCAAGCAACTGACGGAACAGTTATTGAAAACGGAAAGACAATTTCAGATGTGTATTTGATGAGTGACGGGACAAACGAGTTTGGATATATTTACACAGTTGATGATTCTTGGGGATACTACAACGCAAGAACAAACAAAAATGGAAGAATGACACTTGATGTGTCTGACACAACAACACTCTTCGTTTCTGACAGAAAGTTATACTTGCAAACTGGCACAGGAATTTATGTTGCAGAATTGTCATCCGCATTCAACAGCGTTGGAAATGTCACTGTGACATGTTCACAAATTGTTGAAATGACAGCAATCAAGACGGGCTTGTATGCATATGACGGGACATATATATACTACTATGCACAACTTGAAGATGAAGAAACTGATGAAGAAGAAAGCGATGAGGATTCGACATCAATCACGGACACAGATGCAAATTATTATTTGTATAGAGTGAAAACAACATCAAATGTTGACAGCAATGACTATCAACTTTTGAGTTTAACTCAAACAACTTCAAGACATTCATAAAATCAAAAGCAAATCGGAAGCGGTTTGCTTTTTTTATTCCAAGCCCCATATATATGAAAAGTTGAATAGATAGTGTATATATAATATATATAAACACAAACCCCTTTTGTGAAAATATCCCTCATTTAGCATTTTTGATTTGAAATAATGGAGCATTAGAAATCTGGAAAATGTGTGTGGGGATATATGTGTGGGATGAAGTGGTGGAATGGTGTGTTATATTGGGGAAACATGAGTTTTGGAGATAAAAATAGAAGTGGGGTGAAGTGGTGGAATAAGCAACAAAACAAGTCGAGCAGGGTATTGTTTTATCATTTTTCAATCCGAATTTTATAGATTTTTTTGAGAAAAAATGGGTTAAAAAAAAGAATTTTTGCGAACACACGGAAAGACGGTATCCCCTTTTCAAAAAAAAATAAAAAAAGTTGAAAAAATTTTGAAAAAACTGTTGACATCTTTCGTTTGGGTGTGTTATTATATGAGCGTTCAACGTGAGAGCTAGCGATTGACTGGTGGTTGAACAAAGTTCTTTGACAACTACATATTTTGAAGATATTAAAGTCAAATATTATTACGAGTTATATATTTTTATGTAGAAAGTAATACGATATTTGCATACTCAAATTGAAGTCGAGTAAAGAGAAAAAATAAAGCAAAAATGCTAAGAATCCAAAATCAAAAATGATTAAGCTACAAAGAGCATATAGTGGATGCCTTGGCACTAGGCGCCGATGAAGGACGT
>CAZIRI010000017.1:0-27122 GCA_964541815.1 uncultured Lachnospiraceae bacterium | reverse complement strand
TAAACTTCACGATTGGACCTTTGAGTGAGCCATCTTCTTCAACTCTCACCCATGCAAGTCCGCCCGCACCCATATCAAGCATAAGTTTTGTCAATTTTTCATAAAAACTCTTTGATTGTCCGTTTGTGTTTAGTGCAAACCCCTCAATTGTCTTGTCTTTGAATGCTCCAAAAGTTGTGTTCTTAAACACTTGTGAAAGGTCGTGCATAACAATTGGATTTCTCAGGTCTGGCTTGTCACTTCCATATTTTATCATCGCTTCCCTGTATGGAATTCTCACAAAATGTTTGTCTTCAACTTCATATTTTCCAAATTTGCTAAAAAGTCTGTAAAGCAAATCTTCGCACACTGCAAAAATGTCTTCTTGTTCAACAAAACTCATTTCAATGTCAAGTTGATAAAATTCTGGTGAGCGGTCCGCTCTCAAATCTTCATCACGGAAGCATGGCGCAATTTGGAAATACTTATCCATTCCTGCGCACATCAAAAGTTGTTTGAATTGTTGTGGTGCTTGTGGCAAAGCATAGAATTTCCCCTTATGCACACGGCTTGGCACAAGATAATCTCTTGCTCCCTCTGGACTTGAAGCGGTGAGAATTGGTGTTTGATATTCATCAAAACCCATTCCATGCATAATTGAACGAATTTCAAAAAGCACATCACTTCGAAGTTTCAATCTTTTTTGCATTTCAGGATTTCTCAAATCAAGATAACGATATTTCAAACGCAATTCTTCATTTGTCTTTGTGCTTTCTTCAACTTCAAATGGAAGATTTTTCTTCGCTTCGGACAGCACAACAAGTTTTTCAATTTGCACTTCAACTTTTCCAGATTTAATTTTTGGATTGATTGTGTCTTCACTTCTTTTCACAACCGTTCCCGTCACAGAGATAACACTTTCTCTCGACAATGACTCCAAATAAGAATCATTTTGTGTGGTGAGTTGCACAAAGCCATATCTATCTCTCAAATCAATAAACACAATTCCGCCGTGGTCACGAACAACACTCACCCAACCCGCCACGGTCACTTGTTTTCCAATGAAACTTTCATCAAGTTCCCCACAAGTCAATGTTCTATACATATTCTTCTCCTTAATTTATTTTTTCTTTAATTTTGCTCATGACATCGCCCGCATTTGCTTTGCCCTTTGCCTCTTTCATAACTTGCCCAACAAGATAGTTTAAAACTTTTGCATCTTGCGTCGCTTTGTATTTTTCAACAACATCTTGACATCTTTCAACAACACTTGTCACAAGACTGTCAACAAAAGAGTTATCAATTTCGATTATATATCCCAATCTCTTTGTTTCTTCTTCTGCGGAAAGTTCTTTGTCCCAAACAAGGTTCAAAACTTCTTTTGCGTTCAATCTGTTAACTTTTTTGTCTTCAACCGCTTTGACAAGCCAACACAAATTTTCAGGACTTATCAAAACTTTGTTTGTTCCAACTTCAATTTTTCCCAAAATTTCAGTCACAATCCAATTTCCAACACTCTTTGGATTTTTGTATATTTCAAGACATTTTTGGAAATAATCGCTGACAAATTTTTCTTGCAAAAGAATCTCCGCATTTGCTTGTGAAACACCATATTCTTCAACATACATCTTTTTCAATTCGTTTGGAAGTTTTGGCATGGTTTCTCTTGCATGTTCAACAGCACTGCGTGGAATCTCCACCACAAGCAAGTCAGGTTCTGGAAAATAACGATAGTCTTCCGCATTTTCCTTTGTTCTCATTGTGAAACTTTCACCTTTCACATCGTCCCACTTTCGTGTTTCTTGTTCAACTTCTTTCCCGTCATCCAAAAGGTCTTTTTGTCTTGCAATTTCATACTCAATCGCTCTATGAACAGCCTTAAACCCCATAACATTTTTCATTTCAACACGAGTCCCAAATTTTTCACTGCCCTTTGGCTTCAAACTCACATTGATATCAGCACGCATTTGCCCTTTTTCAATCACACAGTCAGCAATCCCGCTGTATATATACACTTGTCGCAAGTTTTCCAAAAATTTGACCGCCTCGTCAGCACTTTCAATATGTGGCTCTTTGAGTGCGTCAGTGACAAGTTCCATAAGTGGCACACCGCCACGATTGTAATCCACAAGTGTTGAGCCGTCAGGAGAATGTGTGAGTTTTCCTGCATCTTCTTCAAGGTGGATCCGATTGATAGGGATGTCCTTTTCGCCAATATTTAAATGCCCATTTATACAAATAGGTTTTTCAAGTTGTGAAATTTGATATGCCTTGCTCAAATCTGGATAGAAATAGTTTTTTCTTTCAAAAATTGCAATGTCATTGATTTCACAATTTGTTGCAAGTCCCGCTTTTATCGTGCTTTCAACCGCCTTTTTATTCAAAACTGGGAGTGCCCCTGGCAACCCAATGCAAACAGGACAGCAGTTTGTGTTTGGTTCACTTCCGCTCTTGTTTTTGCAAGAACAAAAGCATTTGCTGTTTGTGTTTAATTCCGCATGGACTTCAAGTCCAATAACAACATCATATTGCATAACTACTCTCCTTTTTTCTTTTCTATAAAGTCTGCCACTTGATAAAGTATCCCTTCGTCAAAAGGTTTTGCCAAAAATTGCAATCCCATTGGCAATCCGTTTGCCCCTTTTCCATAAGGCACTGAAATTGCTGGCACGCCAACGATATTTGCACTCACCGTGAAGATATCTTCTTTATATGCGTCAACTGGATTTGCTTTTTCTCCAATTTTGAACGCTTCGCCCTTTGCAGTTGGAGTTATTATCACATCACACTTTTCAAAAACACTTTCAAATTGTCTTTTCAATTTGCCTTGCAAAGATTTTGCTTTATTGTAATATGCATCAAAATATCCGCTTGACAAAACATAATTCCCTAACATTATTCTTCGTTTAACTTCTTTTCCAAAACCTTCCGTTCTTGTTTTTGTGTAGATCTCTTCCAAATTTTTTGCATCCTTGCTTCTCATTGTGTATTTCACACCGTCATATCGAGCAAGATTGCTTGTTGCTTCCGCAGGGGCAATAATGTAATAAATTGGAAGGGATAAGTCAATGTTTGGAATGTCAATATCAACAATTTCCGCACCATTATTTTTCAAAAATTCAATTGCGTCAAGATAAGATTTTTCAATATCAAGTCCATGTGTCAAAGTTGTTATTGTTTTCACAACCCCAACTTTCAAACCTTTCACATCTTTTCCCAAATATTTTGAATAATCTTCAACTGGAATTTTTCGTGCTGTTTCATCGTGTTCATCTTCTCCCGACAAAACTTTAAGCAAGAGTGCATTATCTTCAACATTTTTTGTGATTGGCCCCACTTGGTCAAGAGAACTTGCAAAGGCAATAACACCAAATCGTGACACTCTACCGTATGTTGGCTTCATTCCAACACAACCGCAATATGCACTTGGTTGGCGAATTGAACCACCCGTGTCAGTCCCCAAAGCGCCCGCACACAAATTGCTTGCAACTGCACACGCACTACCGCCCGACGAGCCACCAGGAACTCTTGTGTGGTCAAATGGATTGAGTGTTTTTCCATAGAAACTTGTTTCCGTTCCGCTCCCCATAGCAAACTCATCCATATTTGCTCGTCCCAAAATCACAGCACCCTCGTCAAGCAATTTTTTTGCCACAGTTGATGTGTATTCTGCAATATAATCTTTCAGCATTTTCGAACCCGCACTTGCATGCTTACCCTTTATCAAAATGTTGTCTTTGACAAGAATTGGCACGCCCGCAAGTTTTCCACAAAAGCCATTTTCAATTTTTTTGTCCATTTCTTGTGCTTGTGAAATTGCATCATCAAAAATTTCAATAACAGCATTCACTTGTGACTTTTTGATTTCATCAATATATGCTCTTGTCACCTCTTCGCTTGAAAACTCTTTGTTTTTTATCTTTTCCCTAATCTCAACAATTCCATATTCAATCATTTTCGCCACTCCTAATCCAAAATTTTTGGCACAGCAAAACACCCTTTCTTTTTGTCAGGTGCATTGCTCACAACATCTTCTTGCGACAAACTTTCTTTTGCAACATCTTCTCGCAAATCTTCCAATTTCACATAGTCAAATTTTCTGTCATCAAGACTTGACTCTTCTTGAGAAATGCGGGAAGCAAACCCCAAAATTGCGTCAAACTCCGTCAAAAAATTTTGTCTTTCTTCTTCTGAAAAACTCAATTTTGACAATCTTTCAATATGCTTGCATTCTTCAACAGTTATCATGATATCTCCTTTTTTCTCAACAAAAAACAGTCATTTGTCCCATAAATTTTAGGACGAATGACTGTGTATCCGTGGTGCCACCTAATTTGTTGCAATCGCAACCCCTTTCATCTTCTTTCAAAGATTTTTGCTGTCACGGGCAATCCCGGAGACCCCTACTGCTATTTCAGAGTTCGGCTCCAAAGTGTTTTTCTCACAAATTTGAATGTTGCGTTCCCACCTTTCGCAACTCTCTGGAAAACAGTGATTTGTGATACTCGTCTTCTTCAACGCTTTTTATCTTTTTTTATGATATCACAACAAAAAAACTTTGTCAACCTTTTGGACAAAGTTTTCATTTGGAAACATTTGAAACAAATTCATTTCAATTTTTTGAATTTTCCTAATTTTCACTCTTTTTTGTTTCAGTTTTTTCTGTTTCTTTATCAATAATTTCTTTTGCAATGTCAGTATATAAAATTCCGTCAAGGTGGTCATTTTCATGACAAATTATTCTTGCTAGATAACCCTTTGCACGAAGTTCCATTGGGTCGCCACATCTGTTTTTGAATTTGACAAAAACTTCTTTTGGGCGCACAACAATCCCATATTTTCCTGGGACACTCAAACAACCTTCTCTCCCCTCAACTTCACCGCTTTTTTCAATGATTTCAGGGTTGATAAATTCAAGACGCATTCCCGCATAACCAATCACAAAAATTCTTTTTTGAATGGCAACTTGTGGCCCAGCAATTCCAACACCATTTGTCGCAACCATAGTGTTATACATTCTGTCCAAAATTTCTCCAAGTTGTTCTCCGTCAATTCCTTCGCTTATTTCCTTGTTTGTCATAGGCTTGCAAACTTCTCTCAAACCCTTTTCGGCATCAGTGCCAACTTTCACAACTTCAAAAAGTTCTTCCATATATATTTCTCCTTTGTTCTTTTTTCATTATATCACTTTCACTATGAAATTCCAAATATATTCTCAAAGTAATTCAAATTATTCATTCAGCAGTTCGCAAATTTCATCCCCAGAAATTTCAACAACATTTGAAAGTTTTATTTTCTTTTTCACAATTGTTATTGTTTTGTCAAACTCATCAATTTTTGAGACCATTCCCGTTGTTGCAATATATTGCCCGTCTTCATAATGCACAATCTTCACAATCATTCCCAATTTGATTTGTGAATATTTGTATGAGAGTTCTTCCAAACTGTCTTCCGCCAAATCTTTCTTTTGCACAACAGTTTTTTCAACCGCTTTTATTATGTCAGAATATCCTTTCAGCGGGCTGAATGGCATAAACTGTTTTGCTCTGTCGTTATTCTCCATTATGTCCTCCCACAAGCATATTTCTCTTTTTTGTTGTCGACTTTTCTTCAAGCGAAGTGCCCCGCAAAATCGCATTTTTGCCATATTTATGTTTAATTTCAAGAATTGCTTGTTGCATTTTCAATTCTTTTTCATCGTCTTCCACATCTGTAAACATCGAAATTGTTTGGAATGCCTCATCAACAACATTGTTAAATCCAATATAAATCTTTCTCACAGGATAATATGGATTTGTTGTTTTTCTGTAAAACTCTTCAAACGCTTTCACAAGTTTTTTGCTTGAATTTGTGTATTCTTCAATTTTCATAGACACGCCCGTGCTTTTTATCACATCTTTTGAATAGACAATGTGCAAGGAGATTGAATTTGTCACCAAAGATTTGTCGACAAGTTCCAAATCAAGATTGTCAACCATTTCACAAAGCACCAAAAGGGCATCTTCAAAAGAATAATCTTCAAACAAAATTTGTCCGTTTGAAAGAGAATTTGATTTTGTTTTATACTCATGAATTTGTGCAATTGTGCAAGGTTCTCTGCCCCATGCGTGGTCAATCAAAAATTCCGCATTCACGCCAAATTCTTTATACAACAACTTCTTATCCAAATGTGCAACATCACACAAATCATATGCTCCAAACTTTTCAAGTCTTTTCGCAATTCCCTGTCCAATATTCCAAATGTCAGTGATTGGTTTGTGGTGCCAAATTGTTCTTTTGAATTCCTTTTCGTCCAAGTATCCCATAAAATCGGGCGTGTGCTTTGCAGTTATATCAAGAGCGACTTTTGTCAAAAACAAATTTGTCCCAATTCCAACTGTTGCACAAACTCCCGTTGTTTTTGTGACATCATCAATGATTGTTTTTGCAAGTTCCTTTGCCGTCATTTTGTATAATTTGAGATATTGTGTCACATCCAAAAAGCACTCATCTATCGAATAGATATGTATATCTTCCGCACTCACATATTTCAAATAAATTCCATAGATTGTTGCGGAATATTGCATATAGAGTTTCATTCTCGGCTTTGCAACAATATATTCCACATCAGATGGGATTTCAAACATTCTGCAACGATTTCTTATCCCCAGTGCTTTCATTGCTGGGGTTATCGCAAGGCAAACAGTCCCATTTGTTCTTTCGATGTCCGCAACCACCAAATTTGTTGAAAAAGGGTCAAGCCCACGCTCAACACATTCCACTGACGCAAAGAAACTTTTCAAATCCACACAAAGATATGTTTTTTCTTCCATACTTATATTATATCAATTTACCAAAAAAAACACAATATGAAAGCAAAATTTGCATAAAAAAACATCACAGGTTGTGATGTTTATATATCTAAACGAAAACAAAGTCACGCAAAATGATGTAAGTCAAATACACCGCATAAATCGCAAGGAAAGTTATTCCAACCCCTCGGAACATTTGTTTATTTTTGTTTGCATAAACAAAGAAGAGAATTGAAAACAACACCATAACACCAATCATCACACAAATATCAATGATTGTGTTTGTTGAAATTGAAATTGGACCGACGAGCCCAGCAAGCCCCAAAATAAACAAAATGTTGTAAATATTCGAACCTATAATGTTTCCAAGAGCAAGTCCTGTTGAACCTTTCTTTGCTGCAACAATGCTTGTGACGAGTTCTGGTGAACTTGTCCCGACAGCGACAATTGTAAGCCCAACCAAAGTTTCACTCATTCCAACTGACACAGCAAAATGTTGCGCTCCAAACACGACAAATTCGCCACCAAGGAACACCCCCAAAAGACCAACAACCAAAAGCAAAATAATTTTCCACATAGGAAGTTGTTTTTCTTCAACCTTTTCAGCGGTTCCCCCATTTTCTTGATTTTGAACATTCCCCGCATTTTCACTCTCGGAGTTTTGTTTCATTGATTTTCTTGCAACAATAACAACATACACAATGTATGCGATAAACAGCACAAGCAAAATAAGTGCTTCAATTCTTGAAATTCTCACACTGCCGTGTCCCGTGATGTTTATAAGTGCAAATGCCAGCAAAATCAGTCCACTTGCAATCATAACAAAAATATCTCTCAAACACATTTTCTTGTCGCAAACAACTTTCGAAATGCAAAATGTTGCCCCCAAAACAAGCAAAATATTTGCGATATTTGAGCCAACAACATTTGAAATTGCAATTTCACTGCTTCCTTGCGTCACAGCGGTCACACTGACAGCTGTTTCAGGCAAACTTGTTCCAATCGAAACAATTGTAAGTCCAATGATTATTGCAGGAATTTTCAATCTGTTTGCAATTCCACATGCCCCGTCAACGAATGCATCAGCCCCCTTAATCAAGGCGAAAAGTCCGCCAACAACCATGACAATAAGAAGTATAATTTTCCAAACAGCGGGCAAGTCAAGCACCCATCCAAAAAGTGTTTCCATCATATAAGTTTTTCCTTTTGTTCTATTGTTTTTTATTTTTCAAGATTTCATTCAAACCAATCAAAATGCCAAGTTTACCATATTCATATGTGACACCGCCTTGCATAAATGCCGTGTATGGTTGCACAAGTGGCCCATCACAAGACAATTCGATTGTTGAGCCAGAAGTGAAACTTCCGCTTGCCATAATCTCCTGATGAGGATATCCAGGGGTTTCCCCAGGGATAGGTGTTGCATAACTTTCGACAGGAGCACTCCTTTGAATTCCGACACAGAAATTTATCAAATTTTCTGCGGTGAAAAGGTCAATAGTTTGCACGATATCCGCTCTTTTTTCTGTGTATACAGGGTCAACCTTAAATCCAAGTTTTTCAAGCATCAAACTTGCATAAGTCATTGTTTTGAGTGCGGATGCAACAACTGTTGGAGCGCTATACAATCCTTTGAAGAGTGTCCTGTTTTGATTTAGATTTGCTCCAATATCCTTTCCAACACAAGGAGCGGAATATTTTTCAGAAATATCCCAAATCAAATCTTTTCTTCCAACAATATATCCGCCCGTTGTCGCAAAACCGCCACCCAAATTTTTCATAAGTGAACCAACGAGAATGTCTGCACCAACTTCAATAGGTTCTCTCTTTTCCACAAAATCGCCATAGCAATTATCAACCATAATAATACAATCTTTGTCAACATCTTTGATTGCTTTGCACACTTTTTCAATTTTGTCAATAGACAAACTTTTTCTTCGAGCATAACCACGACTTCTTTGAATTTCAACAAGTTTAATTTTGTTTTTTTTCAATCTTTCAACAATTTTTGGAATGTCAAAATCATTGTCAACAAGGTCAATTTTTTCAAACTTAACCCCATTTGCCAAAAGCGAATTTTTGCTGTTGCCTGACAGCCCAACAACACCCTTGATTGAGTCATAAGGTTCTCCCGTCACACTCAAAAAAGTGTCACCATTTTTAAGAAGACCAAACAATGTCAATGAAAGTGCATGGGTTCCACTCATTATTTGAGTTCGCACAAGAGCGTCTTCCGCCTTGAAAATTTGGGCATACACCGCTTCAAGTTTGTCCCGTCCACCGTCATAATAACCATATCCCGTCACTTCGGCAAAATCGCCCGTCGACAATTTGTGATCTTGAAATGCCTTCAAAACTTTTGCACTGTTGAAAAGTGCAACATCATCATATTCAGCAAATTTATCTTTCAAGAGTGGTTCACATTCTTTTGAGAGTTCAATCAATTTTTCATCAATATCCAAACCGCAAAACATAAATTTCTCCTTGCAAAGCATTCTATCACACTTCACCAAAAAAGACAACAAAATTTGACATAAAAAAATGAGCATATCGCTCATTTCTTTGTTTTAGCAAAAACAGTTTATTATTCCGCTGTCCCAGGGATTGGGTCACCATTTTGTGTTGTTTCTGGCATCTTAATCCCTTCTGACTAATTGTCATTTGATGTGTCATCTGAAACACTTCCACCTGTTTGGTTGCCTATTGAAGTGTCTCCGTCAGTTGTTTTTTGTGAGTCTGTCGAATCTCCACTCCCGTCAGTTGTTCCTGTTTCACTTGGAGCCGTTATTGTGTTTTCATCAGTAAATTCTGGAATATCAGGTGCTTCTGTAATTTTTTCAACTGAAACATTCATGTAATAAGTTCCCATAGTAGTATTCATTGAAAAACTATTAAGTGTGTTTCCATTATAAACGATTGTCATTTCTGCAGTAGTTTCTCCAACAGTTGCGCTCATCTTGTATGTGACAAACTCTCCCGACACTGATTTTGTGAATACCCCTGTATTTTGATAGGTTGTAATATATTTTGTGAGTTCACTTTCCACATCACCCATATATTTTTGACCATCTTCTGCCAACTTATTAAAAGATTCCTTTGATTCATCATCTATTACACATTTTATGTATTTTCCATTCGTTTGTTCTGTATAGATTCCGTCTCCTTTCATATAAACTCTTTTGGTTGAAGCAGGAACTTCTTTCCCATTTTCATCAGTGTATGCTGAAGTATTTGTAATAATCATTGAAACATTGTTTCCTTCTTTATCAGTATAGAATGTGTATGAGTCTGAAATATCCTTATTTAAATTTAAACCCAACATATCTCCTAACATACCTAAGGCGTTTGTTGAAGTTTTTACAACAACACCCGCACCTGCAAAATCGCTTACTTCTGTGTCAACTTCAAATGTGTTGCTTGCATTTGAAACAAAATTTTGGACTTCTTGTGCTGAAACTGTTGTTTCATTTTTTTCTGTTTTGTCTTTGTCTTCTTTTGTGTCGCAACCAGCAAATGCAAATATCACGCACGCAACAAACATGATTGCAAGTGCAATAGTTCCAATCAATCTTGATAATTTTTTTGTATTTGTCATTTTTTATACCTCCACAATCCATTTTACCCCCCCCAATTGCTTTTTGTCAATTGTTTTGACAAAGTTTTTTGAAAATTTTATATAAATAAAACGAGAAGAGTTGGTTGGGCTGTGATGCCACAAAGTTTTGTGGCAGTTGCGGAACGCAACTTGCTTTGCGGGTCCCAGCAAAGCAATATCACAGCCCCACACACACAATTTGTTTATATTCAAAAATTCCTCACAATGTGTCACAACCCCCTTTCATTTGACAAAATTCTTTATATATGATAAAGTTTGGAAATAAAAGGTTTTTTCTATGCAAGAGATTTTATCAAAAAATGGATATCTTATTTTTCCACCACCAAATTTGTTTTGATGTTTTGAAAATAAAGGTTTTCAAAATAAATATGGGGCTGTGATGCCACAAAGTTTTGTGGCAGTTGCGTCCCGCAACTTGCTTTGTGGGGATTTCTCCCCAACAAAGCAATATCACAGCCCCCATCAAATTCAAACTTATATATAAAAGGAAAAAATATGGAAAACGAAAATAAAGAGTTGAAAGAAGACTTAAATTTATCTGCCGTAAATGAGCAAACGGCAACGAAAAAGAAAAATTGGCTCATAAGACTTTGGAATTACTACACAACATATGAAAAATGTTGGTATTTTGGTGTTATATTATTTATGGCGGTGTCAATCATATTCTTCTTTGACACGGTTGTTGGCAAAGGTTCAACTCCAGGATTTGAAACTGCTTATGCTATATTCTCAATTATATATTTGCTTTCAACAATCACATGCGAACTTCTCATCGCAAAACAATCAAGGTGGAATTTCATTGTTTCGCTCGCCCTTGTTCAAACGACAATGTTTGCGGTATATTTCCTTGACCACTTGTATGGACTTGCGGTTGTTGCGCTTGTTTATTGGGGAATTGTCAGCACAATAAGTTTTATAAATTGGACAAAACACAAAGACAATCTCGACGCTTATCTCACACAAGTGCGAAAATTGACTTGGAAGCAAGATATAATTCTTTTGATTGGAATTGTCATATTCACATTCGGTGTTGGAGCGCTTCTAAACCTTATCCCAGGTGAATTAAATGGTTATCTTGACGCATGCACGCAAGCGTTTGGGTTGATAAACGGGCTTCTTATTTTGTATAGATACAGAGAGCAATGGATTGTTTGGATTTTATACAACATTCTTGAAGCAATCATTTGGATAAGCACAGGAAATTACATCCTAATCATTCAAAACATCGCACTTATAATCAACTCAACTTATGGAATGATTCAGTGGACAAAATATGCAAAAAAACATCCTGAAAGCACAAAGTTTTCATTTATCGACCATGCAAATAAAAACGCTGATGATAAAAAATAACACAAACACACCAAAAATTGTGGAAATGAGTAAGAATATTACTCATTTTTTTATATTTTCGCCAAAAACTTTTGAAAATTTGTGCCACAAAATTTGAAGTTATCCACATTTTATCCACAAATTGTCAAAAAAAAATCTCTCCGCATACAAAAAAGAAAGGGAGAATTTTATGGCAAACGATATATATTATATTGGTGCAAATGACGAACACGGACAAAATCCACCAACAGCGGGGAAAAGGACACCAATTGTTCCAAATCTTGAACGGCAAATATATGAAAATGAGTTCAATCGTGGTGCAAAAAACAAGTTTATTGAAGCGTGCATGCGAAATAACTTTTCTGTTTTTGATGTGAAACCTGAACTGAATGATATTTCACTTTCAGAGCGTGTGAGAAGAATAAATTCTCAAAATCTCACATTGCTTGTCACTTTTGCCTACAATGCAACCGCAAATGACAGCACTTTCAATGACACATCTGGATTTGAAGTGTTTTATTCACAGTCAAATCCCAAAAGAACACAAAGTTTGTCGCTTGCAAATGATATTTATGAAAAACTTTCGCAAGGCACCCAACAAAACGGTCGTGGCGTGAAAACTTTGGATATCGCTGTTCTTTCAAATGTGAATTGCACTTCAACTTTGATTGAAGCGGGATTTATGACAAATTTAAGAGAAGCGGGATTTATGATAAATCCGCTTTTCCAAACAGAAGTTGGTGAAGAGGCTTGTGAGGGTGTTTGTCAATTTTTGCAAACAAATTATATCCCACGAAGCAATTTATCTAATTACAAAACTCTTCGCCGTGGCACTTCGGGAAATTTTGTGTATCTACTTCAATTTTTGCTCAATCAAAACAGTTTCAATCTCACTGTTGACGGAATTTATGGTTCAAAAACTGAAAATGCAGTTATTTTATTCCAAAAAAGAAACAATCTCACAACTGATGGAATTGTTGGGAAAAACACATGGAAAACAATTCTCACTCTGCCCGAATATCCAATAACAAAAAATGGGCAAAGTGGAATTTATGTAAAATTTCTTCAACAACTTCTTGAAAGCAAGTTTTTTCCTGTTGGAAATATTGATGGCGTTTTTGGCTCACAAACTGAAAAGGCAGTCAAAGACTTTCAATCACAAAACAATCTTCTTGTTGACGGAATAGTTGGAAATCAAACATGGGACACTTTAACAAAAATATAAAATAAATATTTTTTATAAAAAAATTAAAAAAAAATTATAAAAAAAATCAAAAAAATAAATATTTTTTATATTTTTTATTATTTATTAAATATTTTAATATTCCATACACAAATTTATTAGTAATTTTTTTATAACAAAAAAAAGGAGAATCTTCTCCTTTTTAATTTTATTTATTTTTCTTAATTTATTCTTCAATTTTTCTTTTCTTAAATTTATAAAATTCGTTGACAAGCGGTCTGAACCCAAGAGCCTTTATATCCTCATATCTTATGTTGTAGTTCTTTTTTGAAAATTTGCCTGTCGCAACATATCTTATGTATTGAATAAAGTAATCATCAATAACTTTAAGTCCTGTTGAAACATTTATAACTGGAAAAAACCACCTACTCCAATTTATTTCATCTTTATAAAAGTCATTATAGAATTTTCTGTTAAAAACCCTTATATATGCCCGCATTGCACACTCATTTTGAACATTTTTTTTCTCTTTCCAACGCAAAAATTTCTTTGCTTTTCTTCGAATTTTGCCTTTTATTTTTGCTTGTGTCACATCTGAAACATCAATATGTTTATTTATGTATGAAAAACCCAAAAAACTCCATTTTTCATTTGGTTTATAATAAAATTCTTTATCTTTGTTTATTTCAAGAAAGTTTTGTGTTAGAAAATTTTTTATATATTCAATATTTTTATTCAATTTTTGCTCATCTTCGCAAAACATTATCATATCATCAGCATATCGGGCATAAACAATGTGATTGTTGTAAAAATATCTATCCAAATTCATCAAATACACATCCGCAAAGAATGCTGACAATGGATTTCCCGCCATTGCACCACGCTTTTCAAACACAACTTCATCATTAAAGACAGCCTTATCTTGCGTCAATAAATATTTGAAGAATTCAAAAAGTGGAACATCATCACTCAAAATATCTTTCAATAAATCCAACAAAATATCAACATTTATTGAATTGAAATAGTTTTTTATATCAAGTTTATATCCATACATATTGTTTATATTCTTTTTTCTAGTTAACTTTTTTATGGCATTTTTGACTGTGTAATTATGCCTAAAAGAATATAAATTTGGTGGAAAAATATAGTCATATTTATATAATTTGTGAGAAATAAACTTCAAAATTATTGATTCATCTTTTGAAAATGTATAAACAACCCTTTTCTTTGTTTTTCCAATTTTATTTATCAATTTTTTTGTTGGATATGAAAAATTGTATAGTTTTGAGCTAACAAAATTTTGATATCTTTTTTCTTCAACAAATTGTCGAAACATCGCTTTTTCATTTTTTGAAATATGTTTATTATTCTCTTTTTCAATCAAAAAGTCATTCCATTGTTCATCACTTTTCAATTGCTCCAACACACTTTTCATACAACACCTTTATCAAATAAAAAAAGGAAAAGAAATTATTTTGAATTATCATTCTCATGGGAATGATAATCTACACACTTGAACATACACAAACCATCTGCAAGATTTTTATAAAGTGCATGCTTCAGCATATCGCAGATGCATAACTGCATTCTTTTCCTTCTTATATTCTATCAAAAATTATAATTTATGTCAATATTTTTTCAATATTTCTCATTATCAAATGAAATTGTGTATTTTTAGATAGTTTTCATCACAATATGCCAACAAATTTTCAAAATCTATATTTTGAAAAAATTATCTAAGCAATTCAGTGATTCTTTTTTCAACATATTCTTCTTTGTTTGACATTCTTCTATAGAAATTGATGAAAATAGTGCCATGTTTTTGGCAATAAGATTTCAAATCATTGTAAACATGACTTTTTTCATCTTTTTCCTCAATAATGATGATGACTGCCTCCAACTTATCTTCAATATACAACGCTTTGTTGATTTTTATATAACTATTCCAATTTTTGTCCGTGTATGAAACATTGTTGGCAACTTTATATTGAGGATATCTTTCTTTCAAAAGTTGTGAAATAAATTTTTCAGGATAACCCTCTCTTACATTTTTTTCTTTTGGTTCTTCATTTGATACTTGAAAATTTCCGTTATCTTCAACATATTCATCTTCATCTTTATTTTTTTTCTTTCTTTTTCTAAAAAGCCATGAAAACAGCCCAGTCAAATCTATATGCAAACTCATAATTTTTCCCTCCAAAATGACTTTTTCAGTATATCATAAACAATCTTTTTCGTCAAACAAAATCGATTATTATTTTTCATCTTGCACAATTATTTTTTTTCTTAACATCTTATAAACCATACTTATTTTATATGTTTTTTTATATTTATTAAATATTTTAATATCCCTTATACGAATTTATTAGTAATTTTTTCATAACAAAAAAGGAAGAATTATTCCCCCTTTTTATTTTTCTTCTTTTTGTTTTGTTTTTCATCAAAATTCTTTATGAACACACTTCTTCTGTAATCTATATCCGCATATTCACTTTTCACAACTCTTGATTTTCTTGTCTTTTGAGGTTGTGGTTCTTCAAGAACGATGTTTTGGTCTTTTCTTCTGTAATCAACATCAACAACACTTGTTTCTTGCTTTTTCAATTCGTCATGTTTAATCCATTTTTTCACAATATAGATTGTAAGTGGCATGATTGCGACCATAACAATTTGTCCAACAATAATGTATATAGCAAACAAACTTGTATACATCAATGTGAAGAATCCGAACAAAATTGGCATAAGAATATACATAAATTTGCCAGTTCTTGGCGTTGCGTTTTGACTGCTTTTTCCATTCATCAATCTGTTTGTAAGCCAAATTGAAAGTGCTGAAATCAAAACTGCAAAAATCGTCAAAAGATAATATCCGTTTGTTCCCAATGACTTTTCATTGATTGAACTTGTGACAACACAATTAAAAATTTCTTTTTCATTTGCAGTCACATCCGCATTTTTGTCATTGTAGTTAACTCCGCATTTTTTCAAACCTGCAACAATTTCGCTGTATGTGAAAAGTGGACTTGTTGATGTGTCTGATTTATACACATTCTTCACCCACAAGAAACTTTCTTGACTGTCTTTATAATACTTTGCGATTGTTTCTTGTGCAAGAATTTTGACTTTTTCATTGATAGTTGTGTCCACATATGCAGTGTTTTCATCGTTTTTCACAACATATTTCAACAAAACATTGTTATACAATTCATTATTTTTCTTTAAATCAGTCATTTCAACTTCATATGACGCATCATTGACATAAATTTTCAACTTTTTGTTTTCAACATCAACTTTCAATTCACAATTATCTCCCGCTGAAATAATTGCATTTTTCACATCATCATTTTCATTCAACAAAACAACATTTTGATAGATATTTTTCATTGTTTCATATCTTTTAACAATATTGTATGTTGAAAGTGATTGCAAAGAATTGAAAAGTGTAAGGAACACAACCATTTGCAAAATCATCATAACAAGCATTGGCAAGCATGCACCCGCCATACTCACGCCATTTCTCTTCATCAACTCGCTTTGTTTTTGTTGGAATTGAACTTTGTTGTTTCCATATTTCTTTTGAATTGCCACCATTTCAGGTTGCAATCTCTTCATTGCTTCCGAACTTTTCATACTGAATTTTCGATTGAAAACATCCAAAACAGACATAACAAGTCGAACAATAACAGAAATCAAGATAACTGCCCATATATAAGAACCAACGCCAGATTTGAAGGAATTTAGGATAGTTTCCCAAAAACCAGTTGGCTCCGTCAACACAGTCAGAGTTTCGCTTATAAAATCCATAAATGAACTCCTTTAATATTTATTGGCACGGGGTCATACCCTCTTTTCTTTTGCCAAGGGACACACCTAAAAAGCCTTTTTATCCCAATCCAACCGCCTTTGAAAACACCAAATTCATTCACCGCTTGTATCATATATGTTGAACAAGTTGGAAAGAATATGCATGATGACGGAAAAAGTGGAGAAATGCAGTATTTATACAAATAAACAGGTGCAAGAGCAACTTTTTTAAGAATGTTTTTTGTTTTCATATTTTCCAAACAACCTTTTCAATTCAATTTGCAGTTGTTCAAAAGAAAGGTTTGAGGCGTTTTCTTTTGCCATAACAATATAATTGCAAAAAGAAGGAATATTAAGATCTCTTCTAACAATTTCTCTCATCCTTCTTTTTAACAAGTTTCTTTTGTTTGCTTTTCCAAGTTTTTTATTTATTGAAAATCCAATTTTGTAATTCTCATATTTACTTTTCACAACAAAAAGGACAAGATTTTCAGTAAAAAACCTTTCACCTTTCTTATAAACATAATTGAATTGATGATTTTTTCTCAGTCTATGATCCATTTCAACTATGCAGAAAGAACTTTTCTTCCTCTGTTTCTTCTTCTCTTCAAAACATTTCTTCCGCCAGCAGTTTTCATTCTTTCACGAAAACCATGAACTTTGCTTCTTTGTCTCTTTTTTGGTTGATATGTTCTTTTCATTTTCTTCTCCTTTAATTAAATTTTGTTTGTGAACATCACACAAAACAGTTATATGATATTATAATAGATAAAAAAAAATTTGTCAACTGTCAAAACAATCATTTTTTGTCTTTTTTTTGAAAAGTGTTGAAAGCCTTAAAAAAAGTTGAAGAATTTCGATAAAAACTCTCCAACAATTCAAATACATAAAAAACAATTATTCACCTTTATTTATAAGGGAGAAAAATATTTTAACCTATCATTCTTACAGGCAAAATCAAATACAAAAATTCATCTCCCTCAACAGGAACAATGACACAAGGATTTGCAGGAGAATTGAAGCAAATTTTCACAAATTCGTCCATATTCACTTTCAAATCTTCAATGAAATACCTTGCATTGAATGCAATAAGAAGTTCTTTTCCTGTCATATTGACGGAAACATTTTCTTTGACATTTCCAAGTTCAGAATTTGAAGTTATGCACAAATTCTTTTCTTTTATGTCAAATTTCACACAATTCCCTTGTCCAACTTTTGACAAAAGTGACGCTCTTTCAAGAGCATCTTCAAATTGTTTTTTGTTGACAACACATTGTGTTTGATAATTTGCTGAAATAATTTGCTTGTAATTTACAAAATCCCCTTCAAGAAGTCTTGTTGTGACCTTTGTGTCGCCAAAATCGACCATGAGAGTGCTTTTATCAACATACACGTTGATAATATCATCACTGTCATCGAGAATTCGTGAAACTTCCATCAAACTTTTTGCTGGAATAACAATGCTCATTGTGAGTTCTGACACAACATTTTTCTTGACTTTTGCAAGTCTGTATCCGTCAAGAGCAATGGCGTTGAGAGTGTTTTTCTCTAAATCAAAGAGAACACCCTTCAAAATTGGTCTTGAATCATCAACAGCGACTGAAAAAATCGTTTTGTTGATAATAGTTTTCAAATCTTTCTTCGAAATGCCGAAATAATCCATTGTTTCAACAGACTTGAAAGATGGATACTCCAACACATTATAGCACTGAATAATGCTTTGACTGTCATCATACCTGATGATGAGTTGATTTTTTTCATTCACTTCAAGTTCAATCATCTCATTTGTGAGTTTTTTGATAAACTCAGTGATAAACTTTCCAGGAACGACAGCCTCTCCCTCGCTTTTTATGTTTGCTTTAATTTTTCTCTCAATTGAAAGTTCCGTGTCTGTTGCGCTCAAAGTGAGTGTGTCATCTTCTGCAACAATCTTGATTCCTTCCAAAATTGGGTTTGTGATTTTGTTTGATATTGCCTTGCTTACACTGAGAAATGCATCAGAAAGGTCAACACCATGGCAACTAACTAACATCTGTCCAACTCCTTTATGCCCTAATTATAACACGACTTACGCCCGCATGCAAGTTTTTTTATAAATTATTTTTTTTAGCCTTTTTTTAACCATAATTAAGAGGTGTGGAAATGTGGATAAATTTTTTATAATTTCCAAAAACCACAACATATTGTGTCAATCTCTTTACAATAAAGTCAACATGTTGAAAACTTGAAAAGTGGGTTTATGTGTATAACTTCGTGGATAAACGGATTTTTTTATACACAAATTCACAAGTTATACACAAAAATTTTTCAAATTATGATTGTTCAGTCAAGATATTTTTGAGTTCTGCGACCAAATTCTGTGTTTTTTTGTTGACTTTGATATCTTGTGAGATTTTATCACGGGAATGCATAATGGTTGTATGGTCTCTTCCGCCAAAAATTTTGCCAATATTGACAAGTGGAAGGCTTAAAAGTTCGCTTATAAGGTAAATTGCCAGCATTCTAGGCTCAACAATCTCCTTATTTTTCTTTTTTCCGACAATATCATCTTTTGAAATGTTGAAATAATCACACACGACTGACATAATCTTTTCTGGAGAGAGTTCATTTTTCATTTCTTCTTTTTGATTTTTGAAAATCTCTGAAACATCTTCAATTGTTGCGATTTTCTTTCCTGAAATTTTTGCAAGGAAGTAAACTTCCTTTAATTTGCCCGTCAATTCTCTCACATTTGTGTTGACATGCTCTGCAATGTAGTTGATAACCTCATCATCGACATAATATTTTTCAAGTTGACTCTTTTTGTGCAAGATTGCAATTCTTGTTTCAAGGTCAGGTTGGGAAATGTCATGAATAAGTCCGCTTGAAAATCTTGTTCTCAACCTATCTTCCAAAGTTGCAATTTCTTGTGGTGGTCTGTCAGAACACAAAACAATTTGTTTGTTGTTCATGATAAGTTCGTTGAAAGTGTGGAAAAATTCTTCCTGAATTTCTTTTCCTCGTGACAAAAATTGAATATCATCAACCATAAGCACATCAAGTCCACGATACATTTCCCTAAATTCCATGATAGATTTGTTTTTTGATGGGGAAAGAAGAGAATTTATATATGAATTTGTGAATTGTTCACAAGTGACATACTTTATTTTTAGTTCTGGTGAGTAATTTCGAATGTAATTTCCAATCGCATGCATCAAGTGAGTTTTTCCAAGTCCAGAATTCCCATAAATAAAAAGTGGATTGAAACTGCTCCCAGGGTTTTGTGAAACCGCTTGGGCGGCGGTGTAGACAAACTGATTGCTTTTTCCAACAACGAAATTATCAAAAGTGAATTCTTCGATAAATGGATTTGGCTCATCAATTTCTGAATGGGTTGATTCATTTGTTTTGTTTGTCTTCAAATATTCAATTTCTTCATTCTGATCCAAGACAACAATTTTCATCACTTTTCCACAAACTTCAAAGCAACATTCAGTGATTTTATCAATAAAATTGCGTAAAATTTGATTTTTTGCTGAAATTGAAGGGGTTGCAATCGTCAAATTGTTGTTTTCGTCAATATCAATTGGCTTGATTGTTTTTATCCACAATTGATAAGAAACTGATGAAATTCGAAGTTCAAGTTTTTCCAAAACTTGTTGCCAAAGGCTTTCAATATCTTGCATAATTACTCTATCTCCTTTTTATAATAAATTATATGAAAACTTGATTAAATTGTCAAGTTAGTTTGAAAATTTTGTTGATTTGTGATACAATAAAAACAATGAAAATTCAAAGTCTAACAGTGAAAAATTTTAGGAACTACAAAGACCTGTCAATCAATTTCAGTGACAAGGTAAATATTTTTATTGGGAAAAATGCACAAGGCAAAACAAATTTGCTTGAAAGTATATACTATTGTTGTATAGGAAAAAGTTTCAAATCTTGCAAAGACAAGGATTTGATTTTGTGGAATGAAGAAAATGGATACATCAAAATTATTGCGCAAAAAAAGTATAGAGAAACAAAAATTGAAGTAAATTTGGCAAAAAATCATAAAAAAATGATAAAAATTGATGAAATTCCTATAAAAAAGATGGGAGAATTGATTGGAGAGATAAATATTGTGTTCTTCTCACCACAAGAATTGAAACTTGTTCGGGAGAGTCCTGAAGAGAGAAGAAAATTTATGGATATAGATATCTCACAAAACAACAAAAGATATTTTTATCAACTCGGAAGATATGAAAAAATACTCGCAAATCGAAATAAATTGCTAAAAAACAGTCAAAATTTGTCAATTATTAAAGAAACTATTGATATTTGGGATAGGGCACTCATTTCTTCGGCAAAGATAATTGCTCAAGAAAGGAAAAAGTTTATAGACCAAATCACACCATATTCACAAAAGGCACATTCTTATATAAGTGGTGGAACAGAAAATCTATCATTAAAATATAAATGTGGTTGTTTGGTGAATTTAGATGAAAATTTTGAAAAAAAAATGGATATTTTGCTAAAAAAGAACCTTGAAAAAGATTTTCGATTTGGATTTACATCAATCGGTGTTCATAGAGATGATATTGATATCTACTTAAATGATGTTGAAGTAAAAAATTTTGGCTCGCAGGGGCAACAAAGAACAGTTGGACTCTCTTTGAAACTTGCGGAACTTGAAAATATGTTTAACATAAATGGAGAATATCCAATTTTGCTTCTTGATGATGTCTTTTCGGAGTTGGATTTGGAAAGGCAACAAAGACTTTTGAAATTTGTTGACAGAACCCAAACATTTATAACTTGCACGGATGAAAAACAAATTGATGGGACAATTTTCAATATTGTTGGTGGAAAAGTGGAAAAGTGACATATATAATATGTATATAATATATATAATATATAATATATATATAATATAGGAGAGAATTTTTCAAAAAGTTTTGATATATAATAGGAAAAATAGGCAAAATTTGTTATGATATAAAAAGAGTGTAAAAGGAGGAAAAATGAACAGCGTTTTTATATGGGGATCAATCGCAGTTATCGCAATTTTTATGTTGATTGGCTTTTTGATTGGTGTTATTCGTGGCGTAAAGCGAGCGGGTGTGCATATTTTCTTCGTTTTAGGTGCGTTTTTAATTGCTTTGTTGACAACAAAACCAATAACAAACGCTTTTCTTGGAATAAAATTGACACAAAATGGAGAAACAAAAACGATAAGTGAATATATAATGTCCTTTATTGAAGACCAATTCAACTTATCAAACTTGCCAAGTTTGAAAGAATTTATTGAAAATTTGCCTACTGCAATAGTTGCTCCAATAGTTTTTTTGATGGCAAGTATAATTGTTGCATTATTACTTGGAATTGTTTATTTGATTCTTGCAAGAGTTATTTTTGGAAAAAAGAGAGAAGATTTTGAAAACAACAAACCTCACAGAATGCTGGGCGGGCTTGTTGGTGCGATTGAGGGGCTTGTTTTCACAATTGCTTTGTTTGCTCCAATATCAAGTTTGACGGTGACCTATGCAAATGTTGTTGAATATCAAAGTGAAGATGCAAAAGTGACAACACTTTCAGCGGAAGAATCTTCAAATACATCACTAAAAACTTTGAGCGAATATCTTTCAGATATCATTCCACAGGGGGTTGATGAGGGGATAAGGGGATTCAGTAAATCACCACTGGCATATATAAGCAGAGTTGGCGGGGTGAATGATTGGATGTGCAACTATCTAACTTCTGTGAGTGTTGATGGTGATTCAGTATCATTAAACAAAGAAATTAAGCAAATTGCAACAATATATGACAGTTTTGTTGAAATTTACAATGATTATAATCAAAATGGCAGCGAAAATTTGGATTTAACGACATTTGAATACCACTTGGAAGACTTTACAGACGGAAAATTTTTCAAAAAAGTTATTGCAAACACAGTCAAAGATGTTGTTGTGAACTATGAAGCGGTAAAAGAAGACTTGAAATTGTCGACAAGTGAATTTGTTGACAATCTTGTGACAGAACTCAATGAAACATTCTCCGCAAAAGATTTTGATGCGGGAAATTATTTGAAAGATGATGTGTTGAGTGCTGTTCGTGTTGCAAAAATTGCATTTAATGATGACTTAATCACAAAATATAAAGATTTGGAAGTGAAAGATTTTGATAGTGTCATAAATTATATTGATGAAAATAATGAAGATATTTCAAAAATTTTGAAGAAGACTTTGACATTGAATGTTGTGAAAGATGCTTATGACACGCTGGGAAATGAACTTTCAACTCAACTGCAAAGTTATATTGACAAAAACAAAAAATCCACAGAAGAAATTGTTATAAAAATCAACACAAATGTTGAAGATAAGGACAAAATGATTGACGATTTGGTTGAAGTTGTCAATGAAGTTGTTGATATAAACAAAAATTATATAAGTATTTCAGAGTTGATGAAGTCAGATGATAAAGTTGACACGATAAATGAACTTGAAAGTGAAAAAATTTCAACAACTTTGGATAAATTGGGTGAAGTTTTTGACAAAGCGAGAAATCTTGATGTTTTTGTGAAAACAGAAGAAAATGAAACGACATACACTGTGGACAGTGTTATGGAAGCATTTGAGTTTGATATGTTGGGCGATGAAGTTTATTTGACAAGTGAATCAACTGAAAAAACAAAAATAAGCACATATTCACAATTCTTTGATTATCTAAAAACACCAATTTTGAAAGCAAAAGAATTGAATTTGCTTGATATTGGTGGAAAAGATTACGATTTTGACAAAATGATTGACGATTTATCAATAAAAGTGAATGAAGACAATGACTTACTTGTTGATATATTGATGCCATTCTATCAAATCAATGCACTTGACCTCAAATCAAATGTTTTTGACACAGTTGTGAAAGAATTGAACAGCAATGCAAAAGAAATTCTTGAACTTAAAACAACATTTGATGAGGGAGAAGATTCATACAATTATTACAAAACTGAATTCCAAAATCTTGGCAAATTGATTGGATTTTTGGGGACAAATGAAATTGAATACGATGTCAAAGATGACAAAGGGAATATAACAAGCCTTGAAACAAAAACTTATTTGAGATATGCTCTTGAAAACAGCAGTGATATGAAAACTCTTTTGAATTTTATGAATAAGAAAAAAGATGAAAATAATATCTCTGACTTAAACAAATTATTGACAAATGTTTTTGAAATAAGTTCATGCAAAAAACTTCAAGATAAAATTTTTGATGAAATCGATGCTTCTGTTGGGAAGTTGACTGGTGTCACCCCAAAAACTGACATAACAAATTTGAAAGACACAAAAGAAAGCACAATCACGACAATTGAAAAATTGTTGAGTATAACTTTGGATGATAATACAAACCTTAAAAACCTTGCCACTGCGGGACAAATTTTGAATTTGTTGAAAGAAAATGCATATAACAATGGTGGAAAAAATGGAGTATTCAACAATGTTTTTGCAAATATAATTGGATATATGACGGGCGATAACATCACATCAACCACTGGTGAAAAATTCTCTGCGCCATACGAAAACAGCAAAGATGTGAAAGTCTATTTGCAAGAGAAGTGTAAAGATGAAAAAGGCAATTTTGATTATTACACAATTGATTATGAAACAACAATCGGTGGATTGCAGGCGGTGATTGACCTTGCAAACAAGGCAAAAGAAACATTGGATAATTTTGAGTTTAATAATATTTCCGATATTCCAACTTATATAACAAAGGTTAAGGAAGTTTTGGGATTGGACAATGAATCGACAGAAGATGATGTTTCTGCCACTGTTGTTGAAGACATGGCAATTCTTGTCAATGGAAACAGTGATAGGCAAAGTTCAATATTATCAAGTGATAACAGAACAACCTATGGAAGTGAGATCAAAACAGCAATAAGCAAAGATGATAAATTTAGTGCTGATATGAAAAACGCATTGTATAAATTGCTTGCAATTGAAAATAAAATCATCACAACAACTGGGACGTAAAATTGAAAAGAGAGAAAAAATCTCTCTTTTCTCTTTTTGTGAGAAAGTGAAAAAAATTTTACATTCTATATTGAAATATGTTATACTTTTTAGTGAAAGAGTGGTGAAAAATGGAATTTAGGCATAATCCTGTGATGTTGAATGAAGTGATTGACGGACTTAAAATCAATCCAAATGGAATTTATGTTGATTGCACAGTTGGTGGCGGTGGACATTCTTTTGAAATTGCAAAAAGATTGAAAAATGGACATTTGTATGCATTTGACAGAGATGAAGATGCTGTGAAAAAGAGTTCACAAGTGCTGTCGGAATTTTCAAAAAATGTGACAATCACAAAAGCAAACTACAAAGATGCACCACAAATTTTGAAAGATTTGGGACTTGAAAAAATTGACGGATTTTTGATTGATTTAGGTGTGAGTTCTTTTCAAATCGATTGCAGTGAGCGTGGTTTTTCGTTTGTGAATGACGGAGAACTTGATATGAGAATGGACCAAAACGAAGATTGTGTGACAGCAAAAGACATAGTCAACAATTTTTCGTATGATGAATTGGTCAGAATTTTTCAAACATACGGGGAAGAAGAATTTGCGAGAAATATAGCAAAAAATATTGTTTCGGAAAGGGAAAAGAAAACAATAGAAACAACTTTTGAACTTCGTGATATAATTGAAAACAGCATACCTAAAAAAGTCGTTTATTCCCGTGGTGGAGCATCAAAAAAAGTTTTTCAGGCGATAAGAATTTGTGTTAATGATGAGTTGAATGGACTTGATAAAGTTTTGGAGGAACTTGTTTCAATGTTAAATGTTGGTGGGCGTGGTGTTGTGTTGTCATTCCACAGTCTTGAAGATAGAATTGTGAAAAATGTTTTCAAATTTGACAGCACGGATTGTGTTTGTCCACCAAAAACGCCAATTTGCATTTGCGGGCATAGGGCGAGTGTGAAACTTGTCAATCGAAAACCAATTACAGCAAGCGAAAAGGAGCAGAAAGAAAACAGTAGAAGCACTTGTGCGAAATTGAGAATTGTTGAAAAATTGTAAGATTTTTTGAATATTGACAAAAGGAGGATAATAAAATATATGGACAAACTTGTTGAAATTGAGAAAAAAGTTGAACAAAAAACTCAAATTGAAGAAGAAAAAACGGATTATTTGAAGTCTTTTGAAAATATGACTCTTGCGGATGTCAAAAAAAGACAGCAAGAGGAAGAAGATAAAAATTTTCAAATTGAGAAAGATCAACTTATTCAAGAGCAATTTGCTTCAAACGAGAAAAAAGAAGAGAAAGCAGTTTGTCAAAATGTTGTTGAAAAGCCGAATTATGACCTTATTCAAGGAAACAAAAAGATTATCAAAATAAAAAGACTCCAAAAAGAGCAAGAAAAACCAAAAAAGAAAAAATTGACTTTGGTTTTGTCAATTGTTTTGGGGATATGTTCAGTTATTTTTGTTGGGAACATGATTGCGATTGACAATATGTCATCGAATTTGACACAACTTGAACATGAATATTATGATGTGAATTTGCCACAATATGTAAAAAATATTACCAATTTGGATTCCGCAAAGAGAAGTATGGAATTTGTGGAGACTTATCCAGAAGAATTGGTTGATGCGGGGCAAATCACACAAAAAACAAATTGGTTTGATAAATTTTGTGATTTCATGAGCGGTTTGTTTGGGGGTTGATTTGAAAAGTTTCACCTTACATTCAATGCAAAAGAGAATAAAAGCAATTTTTCTTGTGATTATGTTTCTTTTTTGCAGTTTGACGGTAAGACTTTTCGTTGTTCAAATTATAAATGGAAAAGAACTTCAAAGTCTGGCACTTGACCAATGGACAAGAGATTTGTCATTGACTGCACAAAGGGGTTCTTTTTTTGATGTGACGGGTGACACTTTGGCAGTGAGTTATACAACATACAATGTTTATGTTCGTGGAAGAGAGGTTGAAGATGTTGAAAAAACCGCACAAATTTTATCTTCAACACTCAATATTGATTATGAAAAAGTGTTATCAAAAGTCAAAAAGAAAAATGTGTCCGAAAGTTTAATCAAAATGCAAATTGATGTTGACACTGCTGAAAAAATTTACAAGAAAAATTTGAGTGGTGTGTATTTGACTGAAAATGTTGGAAGATATTATGTCTATGGCGATTTACTTTCGCAGGTTTTGGGATTTACATCAATTGACAATGTTGGGCAAGCGGGACTTGAAGCATATTTCAATGATTATCTCACGGGGCAGGATGGATATAGTTTGGTGCAAAGTGATTTGCAAGGAAAAGAAATTGGTGGAAGTGTGACTTCATACACTGCGGGTGTTTCTGGAAATGACGTCACACTCACAATAAACAGCAAAATTCAAATTCTGCTTGAACAAGTTTTGTCAACTGCATATAGCGAGCAACAAGCAAAAAAAGT
>CAZIRI010000016.1:0-27236 GCA_964541815.1 uncultured Lachnospiraceae bacterium | reverse complement strand
GTCCAAGAATTTCAGATAAAGTCTTTACATCCATTCCCATTTCAATAGCACGAGTTGCAAAGGTATGACGAAGTGAGTGGAAGTTTTTCTTTGTCCAAATATAAATCCATAGTTTTTACATTGACAATTGCATAATCTCCAACATTGTATGGATTAAAAAATAGTACATCTGCATTATCAAAATTTACATTAACTACAATCCCATGCATATCTTTAATTAAATTGTGCGATTTATATGGTCTATCATTTTTAAGTTCTACTAAATCTAAATTTTTCATAATTATATTTCTTTTATTATATGCATCTTCTTTTGATTCACTTCATTCATTAAGAAAATCCTCAAACTGTTTACACAAATTCTTATCCATTTCCTTGACGCCATCAAGTCTGTAAGGAATGTTCAATTCTCTATATTTATGCACACCCAAAGTGTGATATGGCAACAATTCCACCCGCTCCACATTTGGAATGGAACGAATATATTCTTTCAATTTTTCAATATGCACCCAATTGTCATTTATGCCAGGGACAACAACTTGTCGAAGCCACAATTTTTTCTTTTGACGAATTGCTTCATGCAAAAATTTGTTGTATAAAAACATATCATGCGATGTGATATTTTTATATTCAATTTCATCAATTGCCTTAATGTCCAAAATGACCAAATCAACAAGTTTCAAAACCTCTTCAAAATTTTCAGCAACTCCCGCTGTGTCCAAGGCAACATGAATGTTGTTTTTTTTCAACAATTTGACAGTTTCCAGCAAAAAATCATATTGAACAAGAGGTTCTCCGCCACTGAAAGTGACGCCACCGTTCTGCCCATAATAAACCTTGTATTTTTGATACAAATCCAAAATTTCTTGACTTGAAATTGACTTTGAATTTGCTGAAATTTGCCAAGTTTCAGGGTTGTGACAATAGGCACAACGAAGATTACAGCCCGCCAAGAAAACGACCAAGCGAACTCCTGGGCCGTCGACCATTCCCATTGTTTCGATATCAGTTATAAACCCGTTCACACTCACCTCTTTTCATGGAAAGTTCTTGCAATAACTTCCTCTTGATGCGCTCTATCCAACTTGTTGAAATTGACAGCATATCCCGACACACGAACAGTGAGAGTTGGATATTTCCAAGGGTTGTTCATCGCATCAATCAAGAGTTCCCTGTTAAGCACATTCACATTGATATGTTGTGCCCCTTGTTCAAAATTCCCATCCAAAATATTGACCAAATTGTCAATTTGTTCCTCTTGATTGTTTCCCAAAGCACTTGGAACAATTGAAAAAGTGTTTGAAATTCCGTCTTGACAACAATTTTTGTAAGGAATTTTTGCAACCGAATTTAATGAATTTAATGCCCCCGTGCAATCTCTTCCATGCATTGGATTTGCCCCAGGTGCAAATGCTTCTCCCGCCTTTCGCCCGTCAGGAGTGCTTCCTGTTTTTTTGCCATACATAACATTTGAAGTGATTGTCAAAAGCGAAAGAGTAGGTTTTGCATTTCTATACAATGTATGCTCAGCCAAATCATTGAAAAACTCTTGAACAAGTTCAACGGCAAGACTGTCAACCCTGTCATCATCATTCCCAAATTTTGGGAATTCCCCAGAAATCTCAAAATCAACAGCAATTCCGTTTTCGTCTCGAATTGGTTTGACTTTTGCATATTTAATTGCGGACAGCGAATCAACAGCAGAAGAGAAACCCGCAACACCAAAAGCCATAAGACGCTCAACATTTGTGTCATGCAAAGCCATTTGACTTGCCTCGTATGCATATTTATCATGCATAAAATGAATTATATTGTTTGCATCGACATAAATTTTTGCAATTTTTTTCATCATTTCACTATATGCTTTTCTCACCTTGTCATATTTCAAAACTTTGTCCGTTATTTTCTTTGCACCCTCAACAACAAGGTTTCCAGATTTCTCATCAACACCGCCATTTATTGCATACAAAAGAGTTTTTGCCAAATTGCAACGAGCGCCAAAAAACTGCATTTGTTTGCCCTCTCTCATCGCAGAAACACAACAAGCAATTGCATAATCATGTCCATAGAGAGGACGCATTGTGTCGTCACCCTCATATTGAATTGAATCTGTCAAAATAGATATTTTGGATGCGAAACGCTTAAACCCTTGTGGAAGCCCCTTTGCCCACAAAACAGTCAAGTTTGGTTCTGCGCTTGATTTCAAATTGATAAGAGTTTGCAAAAATCTAAACGAATTTTTTGTTGTTAAACTTTTGCTTTCATCGAGCATTCCAGCAATAGACTCAGTCACCCAAGTTGGGTCACCAGCAAAAATTTCATCATAGTCAGGTGTTCTCAAATGTCGAATGAAACGAAGTTTAATGACATATTGGTCGACAAGTTCCTGAGCGGTTTCTTCCGTCAAGACACCATTTTTCAAATCTCTTTCAATATAGATATCATAGAAAGTTGCATTTCTTCCCATTGATGTGGCAGCGCCATTGTTTTCCTTTGCTCCCGCAAGATAACCAAAATATCCCCACTGCATTGCTTCTCTTGCATTTTTTGCAGGTTTTGAGATATCAAAGCCATAGCGTTCTGCCATTTTTTTAATTTCGCCCAACGCTCTTATTTGCTCATTAACTTCTTCTCTCAAACGAATTCTTTCTTCAAGATTGTTTTCATCAATAAAATCACCCATTGACAACAAATCAATTCTTTTTTCTTCAATAAGTTTGTCAATGCCATACAAAGCGATTCTTCTGTAATCACCAATGATTCTCCCACGCCCATATCCGTCTGGCAAGCCCGTCAAAAGTCCGTTTGACCTTGCACGGCGAATGGCAGGTGTGTATGCATCAAACACGCCGTCATTGTGGGTTTTTCTGTATGTCGTGAATGCTTTCAAAACATCGGGATTCAACTTAAATCCATGAGCATCAAGAGCCTTTAATGCGATTTTTGAGCCACCATACATATTGACAATTCTTTTCAAAGGTTTGTCAGTTTGCAGTCCGACAATCACCTCATTTTTTTTGTCAATATAACCAGGTTCAAAAGCGTCAATTCCGCTCAAAATGTTTGTTTCAACATCAAGACAACCGCCATGCTTAACTTCTTCATCAAGCAATTTTTCGCACTTCTTCCAAAGAGCCCTTGTCTTTGCTGACGCACCCACCAAAAATGAATCATCGCCCTTATATTCCTTATAGTTGTGGTCAATAAAATCACTCACATCGATTGAGTCTTTCCATTTATCACCCTTAAACCCTTGCCATGCTTCCACAAATTCTTCTTTCATATTTTCCTCCCTTTCAATATCATCATTCTTCGTTTGTTGAATCTTCAATTCCCAAAATTTGAGAAGATTCATCTTTGTCAAGTTTTTCAATAGATTTCAACTTGCTTGCAATCATTCTGCTTCTTGTTCCAACAAGAGTGTCAAAATTTTTGCTTGTGTCATCGAGTTGTTTTTGAATTTTGTCTACAATAACATTAAATTTTTCAAATTCAGTCCTAACAGCACCCAAAATTTTCCAAATTTCGCCCGATTTCTTTTGAATTGCAAGTGTTCTAAATCCCATTTGCAAACTATTCAAAAGTGCGCTCATTGTTGTTGGACCCGCAATTGTCACATTGTATTTTTCTTGCAGTTCTTCAATCAGCCCCATTTTTGCGACTTCCGCATAAAGCCCCTCAATTGGCAAAAACATCACCGCAAAATTTGTCGTTTTTGGCGGATAGATATATTTTGTGTTTATATCTTTCGCCATTCCACGAATTCTTTGCTTCAACTCTTCTTTTTTTGCTTTCACCAAATCAAAGTCATTCTTTTCATACGCTGTTTGCAAATCGCTGTAAACTGTGTAAGGGAATTTTGAGTCGACAGGCATATATACACTCTCGCCCTCAACTTGCCCAGGCAATTTCACCGCATATTCCACAGGGTCCTTTCCGTCCGCAGTCACAAAATTCACTTCATATTGTTCTCTTGAAAGCATTTGCTCAAAGATTGCTCCGAGTTGAATTTCCCCAAAAATTCCAGTTGTTTTGACATTTGAGAGCATTTTTGTAAGTCCGCCAACATCCGCACGGATATTTTGCATTTCGCCCAAAGTTGTATGCACACTTTCAAGTTGTTTTCTCAAAACATCAAAACTTTGTTCAAACCTTTCATTTATCGTTTTTGACAATTTCTCATCAACAGTTTCCCGCATTTTGTCAAGTTGTTTGCTGTTGTCTTCTTGCAATGATTTGATGTTCCTCTCATTCGAAACACGAATTGCTTCAAGTTTTTCTTCTTGCGACTTGCTCGCCTCTCTCATCCGTTCATCAATTTGTTTCATAAGGTCAACAACTCTTCTTTCAAGTGCTTCTTGCTTGTCAGTCAAACTGTCTTGAAATTGTTTGACACTGCCCGTGATTGAATCATTTCCAATTTTTTGAATATTTAACATTGATTGATTGATAAAATCAATATTTCTTGAAAAACTGTCCATAATATCTTTTTTGTCGTTTTCGGACATTTTGCTTTGGCTTTTGCTTTTAAGACAAACAACAATGCAAACGCCCGTCAAAAGAATGCTCATCGCCAGCATCACACATAATATAACATTCATTTTCCACTCCCAACCACCATTATATAACAAAAAAAGAAATAATCAAAACAAAAAACAATTTTAGCAAATGATTTTTGAAACTATTATAAAAAAAGAACAATGCTCAAAATTTGCATTATTCTTTTTATATTGTCCATTTCAAAATCAGTTTTTTGAAAATCTACACTGCAATCAATGTGAAAGTCACACTTTTTCCATTTGATCTTATATTCAATGTGTTGTCTGTTGTTCCATTATTAAAATTTTTTGTGATTGTTTTATCATCGGATATGCTATCTCCAACATTCACCTTTGTTCCGTCAACATTAACATTTATCGTGTTTGAATATTTTGCTTTATTATTATCGTCAGTGAAATCATTGTTCAAATTCGCAATAAAAGACGCTTTGTTTGTTATTTTCACTTCAATGGTCCCTTTGCTGTTTTCCATTGAAAGTTGATTTGTTGCAGTCGTCACATTGCCAGCATAAGTGACAACAATATCTCCGCTGTCACAATCTATAATGACAGGATTATCAGTGTTTTCACTTGCGACAACAACATTGACAGACATTTTATCACCACTCACGATATCAATTTTTCCGCCAATAGAATTTACCACAACATTTCCTTTATATGCATGAACAATGAAGTCTCCCTTCACTTTGTCTATATGAATTTCAGGAGCACTTTCTTCATCAGTCGATGCCAAACAGAAATTCCCATCTATTGTCCCCGCATTAAAATATGGAGATTCAATCGAGCCAGATGCGACATTTTCAATATAAGTCCCAAAATTAACATCTGCTTGAATATTGTTAATTATGAAATTTCCACGAGTGTCATCAACGCTCACCGATTTAGCAACAATCGAATCAATTGACACTGAACCCGTTCTACATCCCAAAGTCAACACATTATCCCCAACATTAACTGTGTTCAAATTGATTTTTCCAGATGAAGTCACAATCTTTGTTTTGCAATTTGTTTTTATTCCTGTCTTCTTTTGTTCTGTGTCAACATATGAATTTGATGCAATTCGTCCACTCTCTGTCACCAGCGACAAATTTGAACAATTTTGTGTGTTAAAAGTGCTGTTCAAATATATGTCACTCTTTTTGGCATCAACAGACAAACTCTTCAATGAAATCAATTCTTCTTCTTTGTTTGATGTCCCGCCAATTTCAATGTCGCCATCACCAGTTGAATTGACTGTGACGCTGATATTGTTTAAGTTCCAATCATTTGCCACAGCATCAGAGGCAATGTCAATCACAATATTATTTGAGAAGAACAAAAATCCCTCTGGTTCATGAACAGTGATGTTCAAAATGTTTGCATTTTCGCTGTCACGGCTGACCGTGTATGTGAATTCTGTGTTTGATTTATGCCCAGCAAAGCCCTTTGTGCTGTTTGTGATCCAAATTCCACTGCCATTGTATTTTTTGTTTTTTTGCACAACAACATCTGAATATCCGCAATTCACAACAATTCCTTCCAATTTTGAATAATCAATTGTGTCTTTTTGGTCTTCAGTGTTGCAAACAACGATTTGCATTGGAGTTCCTGTTGAAGTGAAATATTTCATCCAAAGGACAGTTTCCCCAGGATTGAACATCATAATGACCAAACTAATCAAAAAGACTGTCACAACAATCACGGCAAACATTCCAAAATAGAAGAAAAACCCCTTTTTGATTGTCGACTGAGCCATAAAATCACCTCCATAAAAATTTTTTATATAATCACAAACTTGTTTGAAAAGATTTTTCAAGCAAATCCAATTTTGCTTTCAATTTTATTTATGAGTGACAAAAATTGTCATCTCACGATATATTATATCACACAAGAAAAGTGTTGTCAAACGCAACACGCAAACTAATCAAGGATTGCCTTAATTCTTCGAACACCGCTTGAAGAACTCTCTTCTTTCACGATTTTCACATGGTGCAAATCACGAGTGTTTGTCGCATGTGGCCCACCGCAAATTTGTTTGTCAACATCTCCAATCGTGTAGACTTTCACATCATCGCCATATTTCGAATCAAAAACGCCATAAGCACCTTTTTTTCTTGCCTCATCAAGTGGCAAGACTTCCCAAGTGACATCAATTTCTCTCTTCACAGCGTCATTGACAAAGTCTTCAAGAGTTTGAATCTCTTCAGGTGTCATTTTTCTGTCCAAATTGAAATCAAATCTCAATCTTTCAGGTGTTATGTTTGAACCTTTTTGAACAACTTGTGTCCCAAACATTTTTCTAAGTCCAGCCAAAATAAGATGTGTCGCAGTGTGCAATTTTGCCGTCTCATAAGAGTCATCAGCAAGTCCACCCTTAAATGTTCCTGCGGTCGCCGTTCTGCTCTTCTCTTGATGCTCTTCAAATGCCTTTTTGAAGCCGTCTTCATCGACAGCATAGCCCCTTTCTTCCGCCAATTCCTTTGTTATCTCAAATGGAAAACCAAAAGTGTCAAAAAGTCTGAAACAAGCCTTTCCAGAAATTATATTTTCAACAACTTCTCCGTCTTTTGCAAATTGTTTGTGTCTTTCGATGCCTGCGATAACCTTTTCAAATTCTTTATGCCCCTCGTCAAGAGCCTTTGAAAATTTTTCAACTTCTTTATTGAGTTCATCTTTGATAAATTGTCTGTTTCTCGCAACATCGGCATAATCAGCCCCATGCTTGTCAACATACATATCAATTATGTCAGCAAAATACTTCACATCGAAACCGATATTTCTTGCATGGTTCACGGCACGGCGGATAAATCTTCGCAAAATATATCCTTGCCCAACATTTGATGGAACAACACCACGAGCATCACCCAAAACAAACATCGTTGAACGCAAATGGTCAGTGATAATTCGATATGATTTTTTTGAAGACTCACTTTCTTCATAAGCAACCTTTGCTTTTGTGCCAATAAAATCAATAACTTCTTTGAAAATGCCCGCATCATAGACAGATTTCAACCCATTCAAAGCAACAACAACTCTTTCAAGCCCCATTCCCGTGTCGATATTTGGACGACTTAAAAGTTTTGCTTTTTCTCCCGCATTATCAACCTTAAATTGCATGAAAACATCATTCCAAATTTCAAGATATTTCCCACAACTGCAAGCGGGTGAGCAAGTTTCACAGCACTTTGGTTTGCCAGTGTCATAAAACATTTCAGTGTCAGTTCCACAAGGGCCAACACCGCCACCCAAAGCCCACCAATTGTCTTCTTTTCCAAGATAAAAAACTTCTTCAATTCCACACTCTTTCCAAGTCTTGAATGCAAGTTCATCTTTTGGAGCAGTTTCATCTCCCGCAAAAACTGTGACCGCAAGTCTGTTTTTGTCAATTCCTAAATATTCTTTGCTTGTCAAAAATTCGTAAGAATATCGAATCATTTTTTCTTTGTCGCATTCGCCCAAAAACCAATTTCCCAGCATTTCAAAAGATGTCAAGTGGCTTGCATCGCCAACTGAATCAATGTCGTTTGTTCTCATGCATCTTTGAATGTCACAAATTTTGTCGCCAGCAGGGTGTTTTTCTCCCAAAAGATAAGGCACAAGCGGATGCATTCCCGCAGTTGTGAAAAGCACCGTTGGGTCATTTTCTGGCACGATTGAATAACTGTCAATTCTCTTAAATCCATGTTTTTCAAAAAACTTAAACCATTTTTCTTTTATCTCACTGTCCGTAATCATCTAAATTTCTCCAATTAACCCTATTATGATAACAAAATTCACAAAAAAAAACAAGTGTTTTGATAAACAAACAACAAATATTATGATATAAAAAAATCTTCAAGAAAATTTCTCAAAGATTTTTGTTTTTTCAATAATTATTTTCTCAAAATGTCGCCTTTTTTGAGTGGCAAATCACAAGGAACAACAACTTTTTCTTGTGCAACTTTTGCAGTTTGAACATCTTCACCCTTTGCATTTGTCATTTTTTCAATGACAATTTTTTTGTTGTAGATGTTTGCATCAGGGCTCAAAACTTCAAGTTCATCTCCAACAGAAAATTTGTTTCTCATTTCAAGTTCCACAGCACCATTTTCAGCATCTTTTGAAACAAGTGCAATAAACTCACTTTGTTGAACAGGCGCAGAATCTTCAAGATACAAATTGTCTTTTGAGCCATAATAAAAGCCCGTTGTATATCTTCTGTGACTTGTTTTTTCAAGTTCTTCAATAAGTGCTTTTGTTGGTTTTTGTGGCAACATATCAAGTGCTTGACGATAGGCATTGACAACCGTTGCAACATAGTATGGAGATTTCATTCTTCCCTCAATTTTTATGCTGTCCACGCCCGCATCTTTGAGTTCTTGCAAATGTTCAATCATATTCAAATCTTTTGAGTTGAAAATATAACTTCCCCTTTCATCTTCTTGCACTTCAAGTTCGTCATCACGGTTCACTTCTCTGACCATATATTGCCATCTGCAAGGTTGTGCGCATTCACCACGATTAGAATCTCTCCCCGTCAAATAATTTGAAAGCAAGCATCTCCCAGAATAAGCCATACACATTGCTCCATGAACAAAGACTTCAATTTCGATATTGGAAGGCAAATTTGCCCTCATAACTTTGATTTCTTCAAGCGAAAGTTCCCTCGCCAAAATAACACGCTTAACACCCATGCTCGCCATAAATTTTGCCGAATATGAGTTGAGAATATTTGCTTGTGTGCTTACATGAATATTCAGTTTTGGTGCCTTTTCACGAATATATGCAACCATGCCAATATCAGCAACTATCACAGCGTCAACACCAATTTCTTCCAAAAATTTGAGATAATTATCCAAATTTTCATCAAAATCTTTGTCCCTTGCAATGATATTTAGTGTGACATGCACTCTTTTTCCTTTTTCGTGTGCAATTTTCACCGCAGAACGCATTTCATCTTCCGTGAAATTTCCAGCGAAAGCACGAAGACCAAATCTGTTCCCCGCCATATAAACCGCATCTGCACCAAAATGCATTGCTGTCATAAATTTTTCAAAATTTCCCGCAGGTGCCAATAATTCCATATTTTTCTCCTTTATTTTTCAAATTCCCACAACAGGTTTTGCTGTGAGGGTCAAGTCCGACAACCCCTTGTCGTTCAAAATGTAATAATAAGCGATTGCTCCAATCATTCCCGCATTGTCCGTGCAATATTTCAACACAGGCATAAACACTTCAATTCCATTTGCAGAACATTGTTCTTGCAATTTTTCTCGCAGTCGTGAGTTTGCCCCAACGCCACCCGCAACAACCAATTTATTGTAATTCAAATTTTTGCAAGCCCTTATTGCCTTGTCGCAAAGTTCATCAGTGACGATTTCTTGGAACGAAAAAGCAACATCCGCCTTTGAAAATTCCTCATTTTTTTGTTCTTTGTTGTGAACAAAATTGACAACGGAAGTTTTCAGTCCACTAAACGAAAAATTGTAAGAATCTTTCATTGGTGAAGAGTAATTGAATTTAACGAAATCTTCCCCTTCCTTTGCCAACCTGTCGATATTTGGCCCACCTGGATAAGTCAGCCCCAAAACACGAGCGACTTTGTCAAAGCATTCCCCAACAGAATCATCAACAGTTGAGCCAATCAAATGCAAGTCGCAATAATCTTTGACTTCAACAATCGCAGTATGCCCACCACTCACCATAAGACACAAAAATGGCGGAGTCAAATTTGTGTGTGAAATATAATTTGCTCCAATATGCCCATGCACATGACTCACGGCAATAAGCGGAACTTTCAAAGAATATGCCAAAGTCTTTGCAAAATTCACACCAACAAGCAAAGCCCCGACAAGCCCAGCCCCATAAGTGACTGCAACCGCATCAATATCACTCAAAGTTTTGCCCGCAGTTTCCAATGCTTCATCAAGCACTGTTGAAATGTTTTTTATATGATTTCTCGATGCAATTTCAGGGACAACCCCGCCATATAATTTGTGAATGTCTATTTGAGTTGAAATAACATTTGATAAAACATTTCGACCATTTTCAACCAAAGCGATTGAAGTTTCATCGCATGAAGATTCGATTGCGAGAATCAAAACTTTTTCTTTTGTCTTTAATTTTTCAAACTTTTCCTTTGAAATTTCAATGTAATTTTTCAACTTTTCACACTCGTCCTTTTCAAATATTCGTTTATAAAACCTTGAATGTCGCCATTCATAACTCCTTGAACATCGCTCGTTTCAAAATTTGTTCTGTGGTCTTTGACCAAAGTGTATGGACAAAAAACATAGGAACGAATTTGACTGCCCCATTCAATTTTCTTGATATCGCCACGGATTGCGTCAAGTTTTTCCATCTCCTCCAATTCTTGTTTTTCAACAAGTTTTGAATATAACATTTTCATTGCAGTTTCTTTGTTTTGAGTTTGCGACCTTTCGTTTTGGCAAGAAACAACAATCCCTGTTGGAATATGTGTGATTCTCACAGCGGAATCAGTTTTGTTGACTTTTTGCCCGCCCGCACCCGAACTTCTGAAAGTGTCGATTCGCAAATCATCTGGATTTATAACAATGTCAGGTGCTTCTTCAATTTCTGGCATAACTTCAAGACTTGCAAAACTGGTGTGTCTTCTTGCATTTGCATCAAAAGGCGAAATTCGAACAAGTCTGTGAACACCCTTTTCCGCTTTCAAATAACCATAAGCAAAATCGCCCGAAACCAAGAAAGAAATTGATTTTATTCCCGCTTCATCGCCGTCCAAAACATCGAGAACTTTTATCTTAAAGCCATTTTTTTCCGCATACATCGAATACATTCTAAACAGCATTTCAGTCCAATCTTGAGCCTCCGTTCCACCCGCTCCCGCATGCAAAGTCAAAATTGCATTGTAGTCATCATACTTCCCCGAAAGCAAAGTTTCAAGTTTTGCCGACTCAATTTCATTTTCCAAAGTCTTCAAAGTTTGACATAATTCGCCAAAAATCGACTGGTCATCAACTTCGCTCAAAAGTTCGATACTCGTGTCGCAATTGTCAATTTCGTTTTGCAAATGTTTCACTTTTTCAATTTTATATTCACAAAGTTTGATTTCCCTTCCAACTTTTGAAACCTTTTTTGAATCCAAAAAAAATCCGTCCGACAACTGCTCTTTTCTCAAAACTTCAAGTTGTTCTTTTTGTTTGTCTGGGTCAAAGACACTCCTTTATGAAAGAAAAATCTTCTTTCACCAAATCCAATTTTTGTTTTTGTTCGTCCAAAATCATAACATTCTCCTATTAAATCGCAAAATTTATCTATAAATACACTCCCGCAAAGCCAATTTATTCAAAAGAAAAGTCAAACATGCGTGAGAGTAAACTTTGAAAATTCACTTTATATATTGTAATACATATTTATCAAAAAGTAAAGAAAAACAACAAATCACACAACAAAAAATCACCCAAAAGAGTGATTTTTTATATTATTCATTGTCAGAATTTGAAGAATTAACTTCCGCTTGCTTCTTTTCAAGTCTTTCGATTTCAGCAGTGTAAGTTTCGATATCTTGCTTCAATTCGTCGTTTCTTTGCTTCAAAACGCCATACATCTTTTCAAGAAGAGGATATCTTTCCTTGTTTTCTTTCATAACTTCTTCACAATGTTGAACAGAGAGTTTAAGTCCGTCCATAAGGTCCATATCTTCAGCCAACTTTGTTGCTTTTTCTTGGTCGATTTCGTCCATTTTGTTGACGCCATAGAGCATAGATTTTTGTCTTGCGACCAATGCTTCTTTTCTTCTCAACTTCTTTGCGTCTTTTTCATAAGCAGTCCAAACCTTGCGAAGTGGAACATATTCTTTCTTGCATTGCTTGAATTCTTTTTCAGTTGATTTCAATCTTTCTTGAGTTTCATTGAGTTTTTCTTTAAGTTCATCAATTGAAAGTCCAGCAAGTTTGTTGTTGATAACAACTGTTTCAATCACTTTCTCAACAACAGGTTCAGGAGAAACTGTTTCTTCAACAGGTGCTTCTTCAACTTCTTGTTCAGGTTCTTCCACTTTTTCTTCTTCAACAACAGGAGTTTCCTCTTCAATTGTTTCTTCTTCAGCGATTGCCACAACAGGCTCTTCTTCAACCTCTTCTTCTTTTTCAGGTTCTTCTTCGCTTACCGTTTCTTCTTCAACTGGTTGTTCTTCTGTTTGTTGTTCGTCAGCAACTACATCATCAAACAATCTTCTAAAATCATCATCTTCATCAGTTTCATTTTCAGTCTCAGAAGGTTCTTCCACTGTTTCTTCAACAGGTGCTTCTTCAACTTCTTTTGATTCTGCCTCAACTTCTTGTTCAGGTTCTTCAGAAGAGTCTTCTTGCATTCTTCTGAGAAGTTCTTGTCTTCTTGCATCAAGATATTCTCTTCTTTCAGCACTTTCTTGTTCTTCTCTTCTCAATGCTTCTTCTGCTTCCGCTTCTTCCATATCAGCCTTGTCATCATCAACATCAATCAATCTGTTTACATCATAAACAGCAAATGGTTCTTCATTGACAACCTTTTCTTCTTCTGCTTCTTGATTTTCAGTTTTTTCAAGAGAGAAATTTGAAACACCCAACTCTTTTTCCGCTGTTTGTTGAACGGCATCGTCTTTTGAAGATGAATCAGAAACAACTTTTCTATTTCTGTTTACAATTCCATAAATAATTGAAAGAACGAAGAATAAACACAAAGCAAATGCAAGTGTGACAGCAATAATAATTCCAACTTCAAGAATCAAATCGCCCAATGTGCTTTTCAGCATTAAATTTTTCATAGCAATACACCCCTTATTGTTTTGATGAAGAATCACTCAACAACAAAACTTTGTTTCAGATTTATAAAAATTTGGTGGAGACGGAGGGAATTGAACCCTCGTCCGAAAACCTTGTCAAATGTCTTTCTACATGTTTAGTTTATGTTTAGTTTTCATTTTTGACTTTTCCATAAACAAGAGTCAAAACCTATTCCTTAGATTATTTTGCAACTACAAGGACAAATCATCGCAAAATTTTGCCTTTTCTGACACCCAAATCTTTTGTCGGCAAGAACAAAAGGTGAGCGGATTGAATAATTCAATCAAATTATGTTTCCTAAACTAGGCAGCATAAGCGGCGTTGTTGTAAGAAACAACATTGTTTTTTTCTGCGTTTATTTTCGCATGCTCATTTTATGATGACGAGCAACACCACATGCTTTGCACATTCCGCAAAAATTCCCGTCGAAACCAAAGTCGCCCCCAAAAATCAAGTTTGATATCTTTCAATATCTCTCTTGATGGCTTTTTCTTTCAAAGTTTCTCGTTTGTCATAGAGTTTCTTTCCCTTTGCAAGTCCGACTTCAACTTTCACCTTTCCCGCTTTGTTGAAATACACCTTTGTTGCAACAAGGGTGAAACCCTTTTCCTTTACCATTCGTTCGAATTTCAAGATTTCACTTCTGTTTAGGAGCAATTTTCTTGTTCTTCTCTCGTCAGGCTTGAAAGATGAAGTTTTTTCGTAAGGTTTGATGTATGCATTTTTCAAAAACATTTCGCCATTTTTTATCACAACGAAACTTTCTACCAAACTCACGCCACCAGCCCTAACGGACTTAACTTCGCACCCCTCCAAAACGATTCCAGCCTCAACTAAATCTGAAACGAAGTAATCAAAAAATGCTTTTTTGTTGTTTGAAATAATCTTCATTTCTGCTCCTATTATACCACTATCATATAAATATTTCAATACCATTTTTCAAAAAAATGTGATTTTTTTTGAATTTTTTGCAAAAACTGCACCAAAATATGTCAATTTTTTATTCTTCAACAATCTTGAAATCGATATTCCTTGCTTGCAAATGAACCGCCGTCAACATAACTTTTATCTTATCGCCCAAAGAATATAAATGATGAGCACCTTTGAGTTTCATTTGTTTTTCAAGGAAAAGATATCCATCATCTGGCATATCAGTCAGTCTAACAAGCCCCTCAACAGTGTTGTCAAGTGCGACAAACATTCCAAAATTTGTGACAGATGAAATTGTTGCTTCAAAGACTTCTCCCACACGATTTCTCATGAGATAACACTTCCACAAATCGTCAACATCACGCTCTGCATAATCCGCATTTCTTTCACAAGCGGAAGATTGTTCTGCCGATTCAAAAGTGAAGTCATCAAGTTCGTCTTTTCTCGTTTCGCTCAACATTTCGCCATTATGCAACCACTCTTTGATGATTCTGTGAATTGTCAAATCAGGATATCTTCGAATAGGTGAAGTGAAGTGACAATAATCAATCAAAGCAAGCCCAAAGTGCCCCAAATTGACATTTGCATATTTCGCTTTTGGCAACGAACGCAACACAACTTTATTGACAACATCTTTTGTGTCAAGATTGTCAACCCCATTCAAAATTTCTTGATAATAAGATGGAGTTATCTTGTCAGGAATTTTTGGGAATGGAACGGCAATTCCTTTCAAGAAATCGCACACTCCTGAAATTTTCTCTTTTGTTGGAGTTTCATGCACACGATAAACAAAAGGAATTTTCAATTTGTTGAAATGTCTTGCAATTGTTTCGTTTGCAAGCACCATAAAGTCCTCAATCAAACGGTGTGCTTCGTTTCTCTCACGGCGTTTGATATCAACAGCCATGCCATTTTCATCAAAAACAAATTCGACTTCTGGAATATCCAAATCAAGAGCCCCACGCTCTGTCGTGTTCTTCTCCAAAACATCGCAAAGTTCACGCATAAGGAACAAATCTTTTTGCAAAGCCTTTGTTTTTTCCGTCAAAGCACCGCCAGTCAAAGCGTCGTGAACTTGATTGTATGTCAATCTTGCAAAACTTTTGATGACAGATTCACAAATTTTATAGTCAATGACTTTTCCTGTGAAATCAACTTTCATTATGCACGAAAGCGTCAAACGATTGACGCCCTCATTCAAAGAACAAATTCCATTCGACAAACTCTTTGGCAACATTGGAAGTACTGAAGTTGGGAAATACACACTTGTGCCCCGTCTGAACGCTTCTTCATCAAAAACATTTCCTTGTTTGACATATTCGCCCACATCGGCGATATGCACACCCACTTCATAACAATCATCGAATTTTTTTATGTTGATAGCATCATCAAAATCTCTCGAATCTTCCCCATCGACAGTGAAAATCCTTTCTTTTGTCAAATCAAGACGACCTTTCATTTGTTCTTCCGAAACAGCAGTTGGCAACTTCAATTCTGCATCAACGACATCTTGTGGAAATTTCTCAAACAAATTGTGGTCACGAATAATTGAAAGTTCAATTGCTTTCACATCATCCTCATTGCCAAGCAACTCATCAACAACACACTTTATTTTTCCATCATTTCCTCTGATAAGTTTTGCCAAAACTTTCATTCCCTTTGAGATTTTAAGTCCAGTCTTCATAACTGGAAATTCAAGAGGAATTTTTGTGTTGTCAGGGTCAAGGAACAAATTCCCATTGACTTCCGTCAGCACTCCAACGATATTTTCAAGTGGCTTGCAAACTTTGACAACTTCGCCATCAACTCCAACATCAGATTTTGTGAAAACCTTTGCAATGACAATTTCCCCGTCAAGAGCGCCCTTTGTTTTTGTCGCAGGGATAAAGATATCGTCAGGATATCCCTCTGCTTTGACAAAGCCAAAACCCTTGGCAGTTCCAAAAAATTCTCCTTTGACAAAACCTTTTGATGGAATAACAATAAATTTGTTCTTTCTTATTTCATAAATATCGCCAGACACGAGAAGAGAATTGAAAATCTTTTTCACATTTTCAACATCGTCATCAAGTGAAGACGACAGAAATAAAAACAGTTTGTCAATATTTGTAAAGACAAAACTATTTTTTTCAATCAATTCAAGTATTTGTTTTTTCTTACTCATTTACAATCCTTTTTACGAAGCGGAAATTGGCACAATCAAGAAACTGATGAAATACAACAATGTGCAAACAGCAATCACGCTTGCAAGAACGATTGTGATAATTTTCAACTTTCCATCTCTGGAATCGCCCTTGTTTTGTGAATAATAACTTTCTTGTTGTCCAGTGATAGCGTCCATACCCTTTGCCTCTTCATTTTGGAAAAGAATAACAATAATAAGAGCCAAAGCACAAACTGCGATGATAGCAAACAAAACAATTCTTATCACAGGGAAAGATTGTGTCGCCCAAACTGGAATATCAGCGTTTAACATCAAATTATTCATAACAAACTCCTTTTACACGAATCTCAAAACGGACACAAGCACCGCAATGCCAAGCAAAATAAGTGCTCCAACAAGTGGTTTCCATTTCATAGTCGTCCCTTTGCCGACATTGACTTTCAAATATGACGAAAGCAACAGCAATGCACATATAACCAGCGCACATATAATGAAAATATATGAAGTTTGACTTAATGTGTCCGAAAAAAAGTTTTTAATAACTTCCCACACAGACTTTAACATCATTGCGTCCATATGACACCCCCATTTCGATATTTTAGCACATTACAAAAAGTAAAACAACCTTTTTTATCAATTCTCTCAAAAATTTTTATATTTTTTTTGAATAAATGAATTTTTTTACCAAAAAAATGAGAAAATTTATGCAAAAATTTGCTTTTTTGCAAAAAAAATACTATTCTATAAAAATATAGGAGAGAAAAATGAATAAGACAAAAATTGTATGTTCAATAGGTCCATCTTCATGCGACTTAAATCAAGTGAAAAGCATGATTGATGCTGGAATGGATGTTGCAAGATTCAACATGAGTCACGGAACGCATGAATCGCACAGAAAAATGATTGACACCGTCAAACTTGCTCGCCAAGAAAAAAATGTTCCACTTGCGATTATGATTGACACAAAAGGACCCGAAATAAGAATTAAAAACTTCAAAAATGGCAAAATAACTCTTGTTGAAGGTCAAGAATTTGTTTTGACAACAAAAGAAATAGACGGCGATGAAAAAAGAGTTAGTGTCACATATCAAAACTTGCCAAAATTTATAACGGCAGGGACAAAAATTTTGTTAAATGACGGCTATATCGAACTCACCGCAAAAAAAGTGACAAAAACGGATGTTGTATGCACAGTTTCACATGGCGGAGAACTCTCAAATCACAAAAGCATAAATATCCCAGGTGTAAAAACCGATTTGCCATATTTGAGTGAGATTGACAAAAAAGACATACTCTTTGCGAAAGAAGTTGATTCGGAATATTTGGCGATATCGTTTGTGAACACCCCAAATGATGTCAAAGATATAAAGAAATTTCTCAAAACAATAAATTTTGCTCCAAAAATTATTTCAAAAATAGAAAGCATGGACGGCGTCAAAAATTTCAACAAAATACTCAAAGAGTCTGACGGCATAATGGTTGCCCGTGGCGACCTTGGAGTTGAAATTGATTTCGTCAAAATTCCTATTTTGCAAAAAGAATTTATTGCAAGAGCAAATGATGAGGGAAAAATTTCTATCACAGCAACTCAAATGCTTGAAAGTATGATAAAAAATCCTCGTCCAACAAGAGCGGAAATAAGTGATGTCGCAAATGCAGTTTTTGACGGAACATCAGCAATCATGCTTTCAGGAGAAACCGCTTCGGGACTTTTCCCAACACAAGCCGTTCAAACAATGTCAGACATTTCATATGAAGCAGAACATTACATTGACGGACTTGACGAACCCGCCAAAACCCATGACACTTCAAAAAGTCTTGGATATGGAGCATATTCACTCACAAAAACTGACGATATAAAAGCAATAATTGTCTTGACTGAATCTGGAAAAACTGCGGAAGATATTTGCAGATATCGCCCAACCGTCCCAATCATTGCATGCACACCACAAGAAAAAACTTTCCACAAAATGAGCATGTTCTATGGTGTTCAACCAATTCTCGACGAGAGTTTCACCGAAATTGAAGACTTGAAAAAGAGTGCTTTGCAAAAAGCAATAAAATCAAAAATTGTCAAAAAGAAAGACAAAATCTTGATTGTGAGTGGAGTTGTCGCTGGAAAAGGTGTTTCAAACAATATGACAATTGAAATCCTATAACAAAACTTGAAATCACACAACAAAAAACACATTAAACAAAACGCTTAATGTGTTTTTTTATCTACTTTTTATCATCTTTTTTTACTGGTGCTTTTGGAGCGATTTTCACAGGTTTCTTTGCAACATTGTCTGTTTTCGCAACTTCAACCACGCTTGTAATAAGACCTGAAAGATTTTGAATTTCACTTGGAACAATAATCTTTGTTGCATTTCCGTCGGCCAATGCTTTGAGTGCTTCAAGACCTTGCAATTGAAGATATTCGCCACCTGGCATTGCCTTGTTGATATATTCAATCGCTTGTTTTTGACCTTCGGCAACCGCAATTGTTGCTGCTCTTTCTGCTTCTCCACGAAGAATCATCGCTTCCTTGTCCGCTTGAGCCTGCAACACCTTTGTTTCCTTGTCTGCTTCCGCTCTCAAGATTTTCGCTTGCTTTTCACCTTCCGCAATCAAGACACTTGATTTCTTTTCACCTTCCGCTCTCAAAATTGCTTCACGACGCTCTCTTTCCGCTCTCATTTGCTTTTCCATTGAGTCTTGGATGTCTCTTGGCGGCAAAATGTTTTTAAGTTCAACTCTTGTCACATCAATTCCCCAAGGTGTTGTTGCATCGTCAATGATATTTTTCATTTTTGCATTGACAACATCTCTTGATGTCAAAGTTTCATCAAGTTCGAGTTCACCAATAATATTTCTCAATGTTGTTGAAGTCAAGTTTTCAATGGCTGCTCTATAATTTTGAATTCCATATGTGAATTTATGGACATCTACAACTCTATAGAACAAAACTGCATCAATTTGCATTGTGACGTTATCTTTTGTGATAACTGGTTGTGGCTTTGAATCCAAAATTCTTTCCTTCAAAGACACTCTGTTTGCAATGCGATAGAATCCAACTAGAAACCAATGCAAACCCGCATTCCATGTTTTGTTATACTTTCCCAAAAATTCAACGACAGCCATTTCTGATTGATGAACGATTCTTAAACCGCTCAACAAATAAAAAACAATGATTAAAAGAACAATACCAAAATATAACATCATCAACCTCCATTTTTGATTATACATTATATATATCACATATATCACAAAAAAATCAAACAATTTTCAAAAGAAAACAAAAATTTTTATAATTCGACATTTTTATCAAGTATGTTTGCCAAAAATTCTTAAACTCCACTTTATTTATTGCTCTAATTTATAAAATTTCCAATTTTCATAATATCTTTTATTTCAAATTTTGTTATCTCCACACCCCAAAGTTTTGTCGCATCAGCAATAACATCTCCCGCTTTTGCTTCGATAGGACCTATCGATTTTTCCACCTCATCAGATTTAAGTTCGCCAACAAAATTTCTCAACGTCGTCATTATCAAATTCGTGCAGGCATCATAATAATTTTGAACCCCATATGTAAATTTTTCGGCATCCACAACTCTATAAAACAATCTCGCTTCAGCCTCCATTATGACATCGTCTTTTGTGGCAACTGGTCCTGACGCATGCACAGAACTTTCTTACAAAGACACTCTTTTTGCAATGCGATAAACCCCAGGAAACAACCAATGTATGCCTTCATTCCACACCTTGTCAAATTTCCCCAAACATTCAACAACGGCGACTTCATTTGGATGAACAACCCTAAACCCGCACAACAACTAAACAACAATAGCCAAAAGTATAATACCAAGATATATCATCATCAACCTCCATTTTTGATTACATTATATAAAAACACATTTATCGCAAAAAATCAATCTTTTTTTCAAAAAATTGAAAATTTTATAATTCAATAATTGTTATACCAGGATTGTTTGTGTAAAAATCAACATCTCCACAAATTGATTTGTCTTTTGTCAAGATTTTTTGAGCATCTTTATCAAACAAATTCCACTTATCTCCGAAAAAATAATTTTGAATAAACTTTCCCCGCTTCCACGACAAAAGTTTTGGACGAAGAGCAAGCAAAATCGCTCCGCCCTTTCCGTGAGAGCCATATCCATGCACAACTTTGATTGCAACAAGCCCCTCTTTTTTTGCACTCTCTATTTCGATTTCAAGAATGGCAACCGCTTGTTCAACTGAATACTCTCCGCTTTCAAGATTTATTGTCCGCATAATCACTCCAAAATTTCCAAACCAATAGGGCAGTGGTCACTCCCATAAACATTTGTGTAAATTTTTGGATTTGCAACACAGTTCACAAAATCTTTGTTGACAAGGAAATAGTCAATTCTCCAACCAATATTTTTTTCTCTTGCCCCAAACATATAACTCCACCATGTGTATTCAATTTTGTTTGGATTGAAATATCTGTATGTGTCAACAAAACCGCTGTCGAGCAACTGTGTCATTTTTCCTCTTTCTTCATATGTAAAGCCCGCATTTCCAATGTTTGCCCTTGCATTTTTGATGTCAATTTCGTTGTGTGCAACATTCATATCGCCACACACAACAACATTTTTCTTTTGAGAAAGTTTCAACAAATAATTCCTAAATAAATCTTCAAATCGCATTCTTGATTCCATGCGACTTAAATCTCTTTTCACATTTGGAACATAAACAGTCACAAGGAAAAATTTTTCAAACTCCAAAGTGATTGTTCGCCCCTCGCCGTCATATTCTTTGTCATCAATGCCAAACTTGCATGAAAGAGGTTCTGTTTTTGTGTAGATAAGTGTCCCCGAATAACCCTTTCTTTCTGCTGGAAATAGATATTCTTTCACCCCTTGCGGATGAAATGGATTTTGTTCTGGAAGAACTTTGCTCTCTTGCAAACAAAACACATCGGGTTGTTCTTTTTCATAAAATTCTGGCAAACCCTTGTTGAAGCAAGCACGAAGCCCTGCAACATTCCATGAAATAATCTTCATAAATTTTCTCCATTGTTTTTATTCTTCCCACTTCCAATTCACGAAATCAGGCATATCAAGCCCACGCTCTTTGATGAATTTTTCATGTTGAGAAAGTTTGTTTTTCATTTGCTTTGAAATCTTTTCCTTGTCTTTTTCGCTGACATCGATTTTGTCAAGAACATCCAAAACAAGATGATATCTATCAATTTCGTTTCTCACTCTCATATCAAATGCAGTAGTGATTGTCCCTTCTTCCTTATATCCTCGAATAACAAAATTTTTGTTGTTTCTGTTGAAAATAAGTGACTTGACAAGTTGTGGATATCCATGGAAAGCAAACACAACAGGTTTGTCCTTTGTGAAGAAATTGTCAAATTGTTCGTCCGTCAATGAGAACGGATTTTCTTCTCTTTTGTCAAGTTTCATTAGTTCCAAAACATTGACAACTTTAACATTCAATTTTGGTAAATATTTTTTGAGCAATGTGACAGCCCCCAAAATTTCATCAGTTGGAGTATGCCCCGCACAACACAAAACAATATCAGGATGTTTTGTGTCATTCATTCCTGCCCAAGTCCATTCAGTCACGCCGTTTTCAACTTGCTCTTTTGCTTCTTTCATAGAAAGCCACTCAAAACTTGGATGTTTTGACGCCACAATCGCATTGATAAAATTCTTGCTCTTTGCACATTTGTCATAACATGCAATCAAAGTGTTTGAATCGACAGGCAAGAAAATTCTTGTTATATAAGGTTTCTTATCCGCCAAGTTTCCCAAAAATCCAGGGTCTTGATGTGTGAATCCATTGTGATCTTGTTGCCAAGCATTGCTTGTCAGAATCAAATTCAAAGAAGAAATTGGTTTTCTCCAAGAGATTTCATTGCAACATTTCAGCCATTTTGCATGTTGTGAAACCATGCTGTCAACGACCTTGATAAACGCCGCATAACTGTCAAACATTCCATGACGCCCAGTGAGCAAATATCCTTCAAGCCAACCTTCGCACATATGTTCAGATAGGAAAGCGTCCATAATTCGCCCATCAAAAGACAATTTATCGTCATAATCATATCTTTGAGCATTAAAAACTCGATTTTCCACTTCAAAAGCGGGATAAAGTCTGTTGCTCATCGCTTCATCAGGACTAAAAATTCGATAATTTTTGTTTTTTGCATTCAACTTAAACACTTCTCGAATGTAATTGCCCAGTTCAAGCATATCCTGTCTTTTTATTGTTCCTCGCCCCTCAAATTTCACCGCAACACTTTCAAGTTTTGGTGTTTTGAGTTCTTTGAGTAAAAGTCCGCCATTTGTGACAGGATTTGCAGACATTCTTCTGTCGCCAGTTGGCAAAATTTCGGCAATTTCCGCCTTTAATTTGTAATTTTTGTCAAAAAGTTCTTCGGGTTTATAACTTTTCAGCCACTTTTCAACAATTTTAAGGTCATTTGCCGTTTCAACAGCAACAGGAATTTGATGTGCTCTAAATGTTCCCTCAATTTGCTTTCCACCAACTTGTTTTGGTCCCGTCCAACCCTTTGGAGTTCTCAAAACAATCATAGGCCAAGGTTTTCTTGATGTGTCATTCTTTTTCCTTGCAAGATATTGAATATTTTTTATATCTTCAATCGCACAATCCATTGCTTCCGCCATTTTTTTGTGCATTGACATGGGTTCGTCACCCTCGACAAAATAAACCTTGTATCCATATCCTTCAAAGAGTTTTTGCAATTCTTCATGACTTATTCTTGACAACACTGTTGGGTTTGAAATTTTGTATCCATTCAAATGCAAAACAGGCAAGACAGCCCCGTCCGATTTTGCATTCACGAACTTATTGCTGTGCCATGAAGTTGCAAGAGGTCCTGTTTCCGCCTCTCCGTCCCCAACTGCAACAACTGCAATCAAATTTGGATTGTCAAAAATTGCTCCATATGCATGTGCCAAAGAGTATCCAAGTTCGCCACCCTCGTGAATTGAGCCTGGATTTTCAGGAACATTGTGAGAGCCTATCCCACCAGGGAATGAAAACTGTTTGCAAAGTCTTGTCATTCCTTTTTTGTTTTGTGAAATTTCTGGATAATATTCGCTGTATGTGCCTTCAAGATATGAATTTGCAACAAAAAAGTTTCCGCCATGACCAGGTCCTGACAGCATAATCATATCAAGGTCAAATTTCTTTATAACCCTATCACAATGAGCATAGATAAAATTTTGCCCAGGGACAGTTCCCCAATGCCCAACCAACTTTGGTTTTATATCCTTTTTTGAAAGTTTATGTTCTCTCAAAAGTGGATTGTCAAGCAAATATAATTGAGCAACCGACAAATAGTTGCTCGCACGCCAATATGCATTCAATTTTTCAAAATATTTATCCGTTGAAAATTCATCAATATTATTCATACACACTCCATTTGAGATATTATACAACAAAAAATCATGAAAACAAAAAGAATAATCCAAATTCACAAAATTTTTTCTCATATTCTCCAACAAAAAAAGTGTTATCACAAAATAACACTTTTTTATATTCAAAAATCATTATTCTTCAACTTTTGGTTTTTCAGCCAATTTTTTCTCTTCTTGCTTTTTTGCAATTTCTTGTGCAAGTTTTTCGTTTGCTTCTTTTTCTTCTTTTGGAATAATTCTTCTCAAATCAATACGCTTTTTCTCATCAATTTTGATAACTTCCACTTCCACAGAATCACCAATTTTGACAATATCTTCAACTTTGTTCACATGACGATTTGTGAGTTTTGAAATATGTATCATTCCCTCTTTGCCACCGCCAAGGTCAACAAAAGCACCAAATGGCATAATTCTTACAACTTTGCCGTCATACACATCGCCAACTTCAACATCTTCTGTGATTGAAAGAATGATTTTCTTTGCCTTTTCAATCATTTCAATATCGATTGCTGAAACAAAGACTGTTCCGTCATCTTCAATATCAATCTTGACACCAGTTTCCTCAATGATTTTGTTGATAACTTTTCCGCCAGAACCGATAACATCTTTGATTTTGTCAACATCAATCTTGAATGATATAATTTTTGGAGCAAATTTAGAGAGTTCTTTTCTTGGCTCTGAAATGCAAGCAAGAAGTTTCTCCATAATGATCATTCTTCCAATTCTTGCTCTTTCAAGTGCTTCCGTCAAAATAGGTCTGTCAATCCCTTTGATTTTGATATCCATTTGAATTGCTGTGACACCCTTTGCTGTCCCTGTCACTTTGAAATCCATATCTCCCAAATGGTCTTCAAGCCCTTGAATGTCGGAAAGAACAACATATTTGCCTGTCTTTTCGTCAGTTATAAGCCCCATCGCAATTCCTGCCACTGGTGCAGCGATAGGAACACCGCCATCCATAAGAGCAAGAGTTGAGCCACAAACACTCGCCATTGATGAAGAGCCGTTTGAAGACAAAACTTCACTGACAATTCGAAGAGCATAAGGGAACACATCTTCACTTGGAATGACAGGTTCAAGTGCTCTTTCAGCAAGAGCCCCATGTCCAATTTCACGGCGTCCCGTGCTTTTCAACATTGTTGCTTCACCCGTCGCATAAGGTGGCATATTGTAGTGATGAACATAACGATTGACTTCTTCGTCATCAAGCCCTTCAAGTTTTTGCATATCTGACACCGAACCCAAAGTCAAAGCGGACAAAACTTGTGTTTCACCCCTTGTGAAAACAGCGGAACCATGCACTCTTGGAAGAAGACCAACTTCACACCAAATAGGTCTGATTTCTTCAAGTTTTCTTCCGTCAGGACGGATGCCGTCATTGAGGATTTTTGCACGAACTTTCTCTTTTTTTATATCATGCAAAACATCGTTGATTTGTCTTTGCATATCAGGATATTTTTCGGCAAAATATGCTTGAACATCTTCTTGCATTGCCTCTTCTTTTTTTGACCTTTCATGTCTGTCAAATTCTTGCAAAACAACATCATATTTCTCGTTTGCATATTCTCTCACATCTTTTTCCAAGTCTTCTGGAACTGAATAGTAAGTCACTTTTGGATTGACGGGTTGTCCAATTTCAGCCTTGATTTGTTTCAAGAATTTGCAAATTTTCTTCACTTCTTCATGTGCAAAAATAATGGCGTCAAGGAATTGTTCTTCTGGAATTTCCTTTGCTCCGCCCTCAATCATCAAAACGGCTTCTTCCGTTCCGCTGACAGTCAAATTCAAAACACTGTTGTCCCTTTGTTCTTGATTTGGATTGACAATAAGTTTCCCGTCAATCATTCCAACTTGCACGGCACCCGTAGGCCCCATGAATGGAATATCAGAAATTGACAAAGCAAAAGATGAACCTAGCATTGCAAGAGTTTCTGGGCTGACATCTGGGTCAACTGACAAAACTGTCGCAACAACTTGCACATCGTTGAAAAATCCTTTTGGAAAGAGTGGACGAAGAGGTCTATCAATCAATCTTGACACCAAAATTGCCTTGTCAGCAGGTTTCCCCTCTCTCTTCTTAAATCCGCCAGGTATTTTCCCGACAGAATACATTTTTTCTTGATACTCAACAGTCAATGGGAAAAAATCGATCCCAGGTTTTGGTTGTTGAGCCATTGTCACATTGACCATGACAACAGTGTCGCCACTTCTCACCATACAAGTCCCGTTTGACTGCCCGCAATATTTGCCCGTTTCAAACTCAATATCTCTTCCCGCAACATTTATCACATATTTGTGTTCCATAATTCATTCTCCTATTTATTAAAATTCCCCAAAAAGACAAAAATAAAAGGGAGCAAAAAAACTCCCCTAAATTATTTAATTTCTCTGATTCCAAGGTCAGCGATGAGTTTTCTGTATGCATCAATATCCTTGTCTTTGAGATATTGCAACAAACCTCTTCTTTGACCAACCATTTTCAACAAACCTCTTCTTGAGTGGTTGTCTTTGTGGTTTGACTTCAAATGTTCTGTCAAGTGATTGATTCTTTCAGTCAAAAGAGCAACTTGAACTTGAACTGAACCTGTGTCATTTTCAGATTGTTTGTATTTCGCAATAATTTCTGATTTTTCCATTTTTCCCTCCAAACAAAATTATTCAGCCTAAACGAAGTGACGGGTCGAAGGACTTCCACCCACTGCGTCTAGGTTATCGACCTGATAAGTATAACACACAAAAATCGATTTGTAAAGCAATTTTTTATGTTTTTTCATCAAAGTGTCAATTTATTGTGCACATTTTTCTATCTTTCTATTTTTTTAGACTTCTCTCTTTTTGTTTAACTTCATTATCACTCAAAAATTTGACATAGGATTCAATTTTTTGATAAGGAATAACTCCATTCGTTATTTTGACGCTTGCTCTTCTGAAATTTCTGAAATAGAATCCATCCAATCATGACTGTATTGTCGAAAAGATGTGTTTGCAACTTTCTATTTTTCTTCTTCCTTATTGAAAATGACAAGACAATGGTTTTCTTCTTGATGGGCACTCAAAATGTCGTATGTTTCCTCTAAAAAATATTTCACTTTTTCCATAACATTCTCCCTTTCACAATTTTTGCCACAGCCCACGCATTTGCACTCATCAAATGTTTTAATAAAAATTTCAATTTTATCAAGCATTATAAGTATAAGTTGACTCTTTGCATTGAACATTGTTATTCTATATACATCTACACCAACTCAAAAAAAACACTGCAAATCATTGCGATGTGCCTGTAAAAAAACGAACCCCAAGTCTTGCTCATGGTTCGTTTTATTCTTCTGTGGTGCACCATTTTAAATCTAAATTGAATACTTGAAAGAAAGTGTTTGATTTAGATTTTTTTGTTATA
>CAZIRI010000015.1:4866-27410 GCA_964541815.1 uncultured Lachnospiraceae bacterium | reverse complement strand
AGAGGTTTGAATTTGAAGAACTTTTTGAGAATGACATGACAAAGGGAGAACTTATCAACACTTTTTTGGCACTTTTGGAACTTTTGAAACTTCAAACCGTCAAGGTGCTTCAAAATGGCACTTTTGGAAATATTGTTATCACAGTGAATGAGGAGTGATAGAAATGGAAATCGAAAATAAAAAATTGATAAATGATATCATTTTTTCAGTGCTTTTTGTGTCGGGTGACGGCATTGAAAAAGAATTTATTGCTGAAAAACTGAATTTGAAAATTGAAGATGTTGATAAAGCGATTGCTGATTTGCAAAAAATATACAGTGGCGACAATGGCGTTCATTTGATAACATACAAAAACAAAGTCCAACTTGCTTCAAATCCTGCATACGCTGATTATATTGGAACAGTGCTGAACCCTATAAGAGAAAAAACTTTGACGAAAGCAGCACTTGAAACTTTGGCAATTATTGCATACAAACAGCCCGTCACGAAACTTGAAATCGAAGAAATTCGTGGGGTGAACAATGCTGATTATGCAATACAAATTTTGCTTGACCAAAATGTTATTGAAGTTGTTGGCAGAAAAGATGCGGTTGGAAAACCACTGCTTTTTGGCACATCGGAAGGCTTTTTGAAGAGATTTAATTTGAAAGATTTGGCGGAACTTCCTGATTATGAAAGTTTGATTGACAGAATAAGCATCATTGAAACTCGTGATGAACAGTTGCAAGGTGAGGGGCTATACAGAGAATATTCGATTCCAGAAGAAGAAACTTTGCCAGACTATTTGCAGGGTGAAGATGTTCAAACTGTCACTGCGGACGACTCCGAAACAAAAAATGTTGAGGAAGAATTTGAGAATGAACTTGAAGAATATGAAGATGATGACGATGAAGAGTGATTTTTTCACTCTTTTTTCTATTTTTTCAAATTTTGACATATAATGCTTTGTGGAAAAGCAAAAATCTTATGGAAACAACTACAAAAAAATTGTTCGAAAAAGCAAATGGATACACAACTTTGTGTCCTTTGTTGTGATGTTTGGCGGAATTGCTGTTGCAATTTGCATTGTTTGGTGGTGACAATTTGAAAAAATTTTCAATCAACTTTTTTGCGATTATTCTTTGGATTTGGCTTTTTCTTGTGAATGGGTTTGTTGTTGCAACAAATTATCTTCTTGCAATCTTTTTGCACGAAATTGGGCATTTTTTTGTGGCAAAAAAACTTGGATATCAACTCGTTCAATTTTCTGTTTCTCCATATGGCTTCATGCTTGATTATTCAGGGCAAAGAATTGAGAAAAAAGATGAAATTTTGATTGCATTAGCAGGTCCACTTGCAAATTTTTGCAGTGCATTTTTTGTTTTGGGGCTTTGGTGGCTTTCCCCTGAAATTTATGCTGTTTCAAGCAGTTTTGTGCTGATAAGTTTTGCTTTGGGTGCATTCAATCTCATTCCTGCATATCCGCTTGACGGAGGCAAAATTTTTTGCAACTTGATAGTGAATTTGATGAATGAAAAGAAATCTAAATGTGTCACAAAAATTGTCAATTTTGTTTTTGCGACAACATTTTTCGTGTCTTTTTTGATTTCTTGTTTTGTGAATTTCAATCCAACATTCTTGCTGTTTTCGTGTTTTTTGTTTGCGGGAATTTTGGAGATTGGGAGAAATTCAAAATATAAAAAAATTGACATATTTAACAAGAAATTGAGAAAGTTTGAAAAATTTGAATTTTGTTATGTGTCGAATGAAACAACATTGAAAGATTTGTCAAAAAAAATGCAAAGAAACAAAAATTTTGTTTTTGTCTATATTCTTGAAAATGGAAAAACTGCCCTTTTGAGTGAGCAGTTTGTTGTCAAAATTATGATGAAATATGATTTTAATTGCACTTTACAAGAAATTTTAGGGGCTAGATAGTTTCATTTTTGTTGAGAAATGGAAGAAGTTTGTCAATATTCTCCCTTTCGACATTCATAAGTTTTTCAAGGATTTCATCGAGTTCTTCACTTGTTCCAAAGTGGTCAAATTTGTCTTTTTCACAGGTGACAACCCCCATGAATGTGCCAAAAAGCATAAGTTCCGCTATTTTGCGGGTCGATTTGTCAAACATTGTGCTTGCTCCAATTGACAAGCATAGTTTTGCCTTTTCAAAACAATTGTTATCCTTTATTGAATTGATTTTGTTTTTTGTTGCAAACATTTCGCATTCTTTTGAAAGTTTGTTATATGCAGTTTGCTCTCTTAATAGTTCAATTTTAAGTGTCGGACTTTTCACTTTTGAAAGAATGTCAGAAATTGCTTGAATGGCGGTTTTTGTGTTTTGATAAACTGCATTTGTGTATTTTTCCAACTTGTTTTGATTTTCCATTTTATCTCCTTTTTTGTAGTGTTTGAAATTTTGTGCAAAATATGCGAATATAAAATTTTTTTTGTCTCAAAATATGTGATATATGAGATTGTCTACGAAAATTTTTATGATACTTGCTTTTGTGTGTGCCGTTCCTGCTTTTGCACTGGGACGATTTTTGCTTGAAGTTTTTGTCCCGACTGCAAACGGATTCGAATTGCATTGGACACCTATTTCATATATTTCTCTGGCATTTCAAATCTTGTTTACGATTTTTTCTGGAATTTTGTTTGTGAGATTTCTCAAAGTGCAAAAATTGTCCACTTCAATTTTCTTTTCAATCGCACCAACAAGTGTTGTTTATGCTCTTTTTGTGGTGTATATTATGTCCGTGCAAGATTTTGATGATGCAACTTCAAATTCGGTGAAACATGCTCTTCGACTGAGTTCGACAGACTGGCAACACAATGATTTGCTTTGGATTGCATTGTCAACAATTGTTTATCTTTTGATTGTGTTTTTGACTGTTCTTATTTTGTGTAAACCGCTCAAAAAAGTTGAGATTATCTCTCAAAAATTGGGGGACGGACGAATGAAATTTGACGATTTTAAGGTTGGTGGCGGGAAACAATTTCAAAATATTGAATTTTCGCTGAATAAGATAAATTACAACTATAAACTCAAAGAAAATCAAATAAGAAAAATCAATTTGGGTGTCAATAAAAAGGTTTCAAAGGAGTTTTTGAAATTTATTGGACAGGACAACATTTCAATTTTGGAAATGGGAAATGAAGTGAAGAAAAGTGCAAGTGTTGTTTATGTGCTTTTGAAAAAGAAGAATGAAAAAATTTTGAATATGGAAGAAAATTACAAGGACATAAATTGGTGCCTGAAACAATTTGCCCCCGTGATAAAAAAGTTTGACGGCTTTATTGACAAATATTTGGGTGGTGGCTTTTTGGCGGTCTTTTCATCTGCACAAAATGCGGTTGAGTTTTCTTCCGCACTTGCGAAAATGACGATTTCAAAAAAGTATTTGATGTTCTTTTCAAATCTCGAAGTGAAGATTGTGGCTGACACAAAAGATGTCGTTTTTGGAATTGTTGGCGATGATGAACAAAAAAATCCAACAATCATTTCAAATGTTTTGGACGATATGTTGAAAATGCAAGATGAAAATATAAATCTTGGGACAATGATTTTGATATCAAAAAATTTGTTGAATAAATTGCCACAAAACCATGTTCTTGACTGCCGATATGTTGGTCTTTTGCATTTTGATAATGGAAAAACTTTGGCTTGTTATGAAAATTTGGAAAGTTATAAAAAGAGGCAGAAAAACAAACTAAAAAAACTTTGTCGCATGTTTGAAGACGGGGTGAGAATGTTTGATTTGGGCAATTTTGAACAAGCGAAAACCTTTTTTGAAGAAGTTTTGAAAGTTATGCCTGATGACAAAATCTCCTACACCTTTTTCAATCGTTGTGTGGGCAAAATTAAAGAGATTTCATAATTTTTTCAACATACTTGACTTAATTTTCTTTTTTATATAAAATATTTATATGGGAAAAATCACAAAACAAGAAAAAAAAGCGTTGTTTGGCACAAAAACTCATAAAAAGTGTCCTAGATGTGGCAAAAAATGTCCTATCAATCAAACTCGTTGCGATGAGTGTGACCTTTTGTTTGAAAGACTGAAATTTGCTTCAAACAAACTCGCAAAAGAGAAAATAAGAAAATTTGACACTGATTTTGTTATCTACACAAATCAATATCCAAGTGATGTGTCATGGCTAAAACTTTTGCTACTCACTTTTCTCACGGGGCTTGTTGGCGGGCAATATTATTATGTTGGCAAATATTGGAAAGGTGTTTTGATGTCGTGCGGATTTGCTCTTTTGCTTTTTGGGACAATATTCAATGCACAAATTATCAAAAACCAATATGTGTCCGTGCCGATGTATTTTGTGGTCGGAGTTTATGGAATCGCTTGGATTGTGAGTCTTGTTCGTGTTGGATTCAAAAGATTTCGTGTTCCTATTTTGGTGCCAACTCAAACGATTGAATACAGCAGAGATGAGTTGAAAGCGAGAGAAAAATGGGACAAAACACACAAAAAACCTGAATTTGTTGTTATCGAAACAAAGGATCATGAGAAAAAAGAAACGGGTGAAACAAGCAATGTTGCTTCCGAAAAAAGTGACACAAAGGAGAATAAATGAGAGTTGTTGTTGGAATGTCTGGCGGGGTTGATTCGTCAGTCACAGCATATCTGTTGAAACAGCAGGGGCATGAAGTTATTGGGCTTTTCATGATAAATTGGGATGAACATAACGGGCATTGCACTGCCGAAGATGATTATGAAGATGTGAAAAGGGTATGCACAAAAATTGGCATTCCTTATTTTTCAGTGAATTATGCAAAAGAATATTATGACAGAGTTTTTCAATATTTTCTTGACGAATACAAGGCGGGGCGAACGCCAAATCCCGATGTTTTGTGCAACCGAGAAATAAAGTTTGGACCATTTCTTGAAAAGGCTCGTCAACTGGGCGCTGACATGATTGCAACGGGGCATTATTGCAAGGTGAGAAAGGAAAATGGAAAGACTTATTTGATGAAGTCAAAGGACTTGACAAAGGACCAGTCATATTTTTTGAATCAACTCAATCAAAATCAACTGTCATCTGTTTTGTTTCCGCTTGCCGACATCGAAAAAGTTGAAGTGAGAAAAATAGCAAAGGAACTAGGCTTGTCAACGGCGGAGAAGAAAGATTCAACGGGAATTTGCTTTATTGGTGAGAGAAATTTCAAAAACTTTTTGAAAGGGTTTTTGCCTGCTCAACCTGGCAATATTTGCACGCTTGACGGCAAAGTTGTTGGGCGTCATGAGGGGCTTATGTATCACACCATTGGACAACGCCGAGGGCTTAACATTGGCGGAAAAAAAGACGGCAACGGCGAAAGATGGTTTGTTGTGAAAAAAGACCTGAAAAACAATATTTTGTATGTCAATCAAGGTGAGTGCGAAGAACTTTTTTCAAATGGACTTTACGCCGACACATTCAATTGGATTCCTGAAAAACCAACTGAAAAAGAATTTGATTGTCTTGCAAAATTTCGTTATAGACAAAGTGACCAAAAAGTGCATGTGACCGTTCTTGACGACACACACATCAAAGTTGACTTTGACCAAAAGCAACGAGCAATCACGGAAGGGCAGTTTGTTGTGCTTTATTTGAGTGACGGAACGTGTTTAGGTGGTGGAATTATCGATAAAAAATTTTAGACATTCGTAAAATTACTTTACATTTGTTGAAAATTGTGATATAATGCGGTTTGAAAATAGGTGGTGAAGAGTATGAGCGAAACAAGAGAAGACTTGCGTGTTGTGAGAACAAAAAAATTGCTGACAAACGCCTTGATTGGACTGCTTGAAGAAAAACCTTTTGACAAGGTGACAGTCAATGATATTTGTGAAACGGCGATGGTGCATCGTGCGACATTCTACAATCATTTCAAAGACAAAATCGACCTTTTGTATTATGTTTTCGACGGGATACAAGAAGACCTTTTCAACAAATCTATTGAAAATTGTTCCTACACTTGTGCAAGAGATATGTATTTGACGGTGATTTCAAAAACGATTGATTTCATGGTTGAAAACAAAAAAGCAATTTTGTTGATTCTTGAAAATTGCACGCCAGATATGTATACAATCATAAACACAACAATCAAGCGAAGTTTGAAGTATATCATAAGCAAAAACAAGCATGAGTCGGCTTTCCCAATCCCAGTTGATGTTGTTGTCGGATTCTACACGGGCGGAATTGCAATTGTTGGCTTGGAGTGGCTTCAATCGAAAAACCAATGCTCGAAAGAAGAATTGTTGCATTATTTTGATGTTTTATTGTTTTCAAACAAAATGGTTGATATGTGAGGTGAAAAATGAAAGAAGAATTAAAAAAATTTGATTTGTTTTTGATTGCTGTTTCAATTTTGTTTATTGGACTTGGAATTTGCCTTGTCGCTATGCCAAATGGAACGCTGTTGACTTTGATTTATATAATTTCAACAATCATTTTGATTTATGGAATGATTGTCATTGCTGATTATTTCTTCTATGGATATGAAACTTTTGGCTTTATGAAAGGTGTTTGCTCTTTTGTTATTGGGCTTTTGGGCATTGTGTTTGCTCCAAAAATTATCTCTTCAAGTGTTCTTGCTCTTCTTGTTGGGGCGATTATGCTTGTAAGCGGACTTCTCAAAGCACAAAATGCAATGGATTGCCGAAGATTTGGTGTCAAATATTGGTGGTCATATTTGATTTATGCAATCATTTTGGTGACTCTCTCAATTGTTATGCTTGCAAATCCTTTTGAAGCACAGTCGGGACTTTTGATTTTTATGGGCATAGCATTCATTGTTGACGGCGTTTGCAACCTAATTTCAATGTTTGTTGTGAAAGGAAAAATGAAAAAAGCACGAGAAATTGCTGAAAAAGATATCATTGATATATAAACTAGAAAAACTTGTCATTAAAAAGCACTGCGGGGTGTTTTGGGGCAAGTTTTTTTGCTTTTATGTGATGTTCTTTTGCTTTTTCATGTTGCCCAGTTTGATAATACAACTTTGAAAGTTCGATATGCGGAACAACTTCATTGTGAATTGTGGAAACAAATCCAAATGTGTCTTTTGGGAGAGAGAAAACAAGATTATAGCATAAAATTGCTTTTTCAAACTGTTTTTTCATGTCATTAATTTGACCAAACAGGCACATAATTTCTCTTGTTGGAGAGTGTTTCTTTATGCAAGACAGCAAGATATTTTCCGCTTTGTCTATATCATTTTGAATTATATAACATTTGCAAAGAGTTTTGTGTGCATCAAGACTGTCGGGAGCATAACAATTTTCCATTTTCAAAAACTTCTTCAAATTTTTGATTGCAGAATATATTTCGTTGTTATAAAACAACTCTTTTGAATAATAATATTGTTCCCGTGCTGAAAAGATGTGATTTTCTTTCCTCGCAATTTGATACAACATCAAATTTCTTTTTGGATTTGTCACTTTTCTTTTTCTATGTTCAATTTCAATGTCCGTGTATTGAATTTGCCCGCATGGAGCGATGACTTCATGGACAAAGCCCTGCCACAAAAAATTTGATTCTCTTTTTAGAAGACGCTCCCGCCAATAGACAAGAGTTGGGGTGTCGTTTTCGTCAAAACCTGTCAAATATTTCATCATAAAGGCATCATTTTGAGATGATAATTTTTTGAGATTTAAGATTTTTTGTATATTTTTTTCATCTATAAAATCGTCCGCATCAAGCCACATTTGATAGTCGCGAGTCGCTTTTGAGAATGAAAAATTTCTTGCATTTGAGAAGTTGTTATCCCATGGATATGAAAAAATTTTGCACCCAAATTTTTTTGCTATTTCAACTGTGTTGTCGCTCGAACCTGTGTCAACAACAATGATTTCATCCGCAAATTTTTCTGCACATGACAAAATTTGTGAAAGAGTTCCACTTTCATTTTTGACTATCATACAAACGCTTATTGTGAACATATTTCCACAAAATACATATTCAAAAAGGAAATTTTGAGTGAATTTTTGTATATTTTTTTTGTTTTCTTGTTAAATTATTTGGTGTGAGAAAAAAATTGTGATAAAATATGTGGTGATTGAACAATGGAGAAGTCTATGAAAAAAGTGGCAATTGTGGCAGATAGCAACTGCGGAATTACCAAAAATGAGGCAGAAAAACTGGGAGTTTTTCTTGTCCCTATGCCGTTTATTATTGATGGAGAAATCTTTTTTGAGGGCGTCAATCTTTCAGTTGATGAGTTTTTTGAAAAGCAATTGGTGACAAAAATCACAACATCACAACCAAATATCAATGATGTTGTTGAGATTTGGAAAGAAATTTTGAAAAATTATGATGAAATAGTTCACATCCCAATGTCAAGTGGATTGAGCAAAAGTTGCGAAACAGCAAACACTTTCGCTCAAGAGTTTGAAGGGAAAGTGCAAGTCGTTGACAACCACAGAATTTCGGTCACTCAAAAAGCGTCGGTTCTTGATGCGGTCAGAATGGCTCGGGACGGAAAGAGTGCTGTTGAAATAAAAAATTGGCTTGAAGAGACGGGAAAGGATTCTTCAATATACATTATGGTCAACACACTGAAATATCTCAAACAGGGTGGAAGAGTGACTCCCGCTGTGGCGATGTTTGGCGAAATTTTGCATATCAAACCCGTTTTGCAAATTCAAGGCGGAAAACTTGACCAATTTGCGAAAGTCTTGAATGTGAAGTCCGCAAAAGCAAAAATGATTGACGGATTGAAAAAAGATTTGAATGGGAGATTTGCTGAATATGTTGCAATGGGGAAGATGAAGATTTCCGTTGCTCACACAAAAAATGACGAAAATGCAAAAATTTTTGCTCAAGAGATTGAAAAAATATTTCCAAATTTGGAATTTGAATACATAGACCCATTGTCATTGTCAGTTGCAACGCACATCGGACCAGGCTCGCTCGCTTGTGCTTGTTATAGAGTCTATTGAAAATTGTAAATGAAAATTTTTGAAAGGAGAGAAAATTATGGATAAAGATTGTGTTTTTTGTAAAATCGTAAACGATGAAATTCCTTCATACAAGATTTATGAAGATGACTTTTGCGTGGCTTTCTTGGACACTGCAAATGATGCATATGGGCATACACTTGTCATTCCAAAAAGACACCTAAAAAGCATGATGAGTTGCGATATGGCAACAATCAACAAAGTTATGGCAATTTGCAAAATGATTGGAACGCATTATGTTGAAGATTGCGGATTTGAGGGATACAATATTTTTACTTGTGCGGGAGAATCTGCTGACCAGTCAGTTTTTCATATGCATTTTCATCTTATCCCAAGAAAGAAAGGCGACAACAATCATATTTTTGCAAAGTTGTCAGGCTCTGGGGTCGATTTGAAAAATGTATACAAAAAATTGAAGTTTGCTGACGGAACATTTGACAAACATCAACCACATGAAAAAGTTTCGAAAGGGACTGTTGTTTTGTATACTGACGGCGCTTGCTCTGGAAATCCAGGAAAAGGTGGCTGGGGCTCAATTATCATTGAAAATGGTGTTGAAAAAGTTATGTCAGGCGGAGAAATGGAGACAACAAACAATCAAATGGAGTTGATGTCCGTGATTCAAGGCATTGAATATTTGGGCGAAGGCAAGAAAATCAATGTGTTTAGTGACAGCGCTTATGTTGTCAATGCATTCAATTGGGGATGGATTGAAAAGTGGAAAAAGACCCATTGGAGAAACAGTGATGGGAATATAATTGCAAACAAAGATTTGTGGTTCCGTTTGCTTGATGCTATTGCAAAACACCGTGAAGTTGTGTTCACAAAAGTCAAGGGGCATGCTGACAACGACTACAACAATCGTTGTGACGCTTTGGCAAGAAATGAAATTTTGAAATTGGAAGGATAAGCCCTTCCTTTTTTATAACCCAAAAATGGCGATAAATAGAATTGAAAGCAAAAGAGAAAAACACGCATGACAAAATTTTTGAAAAACAAACAATTTTGTTGGCATTTTGACTTGTGATAGCATTGTTTGTGATTGTAAAATCGTTGAAAGTCCGCCAAAACTTATGACGAATGAGCATAGGATTGTCGCAAGATATGGGGAAAGGGTGGATAGACAAATGCAACCCTTTGTGATTTCAAAAAGTCCCGATAAAAAGCATGAAATTTGTGTGGGGAATATGTTGAAAAGTGGTTGAAAACATTCAATTACTATAAAAAATATCATAATAATTCCGCCAACGGACAAAATCGAAATGGAGGAATTTACTATTGTTTCATAAATATCAAAATTTTTGTCTTCCGTTTCAATTTCTCTTTTTTTCATTATTCCTTTTTTTAGATTTCTAAACATAATTCCGTTGATTATCGCTCCCAAAATGTGACTTAAAAACAAAATGTATCCGATTTTTGCGCTGTGGAACATTCCAACGCCAACAGCGCCAATGATAAACATTGGGCCAGATGTTGAACAAAAAGATGTCATTTTGAATGCGTCATTTTGTGTTATTTTTCCTTGACTATATAAATCGGCGACCATTTTTGTGCCAACTGGATAGCCCGAAAGTATTGCCATTGCAAAGGTGTAGATTGAAATAGGTGGGCAGTTGAAAAGAGTTGAAGAAAATTTGTTTAGGGGTTTGACGAGTGTTTCGACACTGCCCAGGCACATCAAACACCTCGTGAAAAACATAAATGGAAAAATTGCGGGCAAAACATTGAATGCCCAAGCACTTATCCCGTCAAGCCCAACTTGCAAAAATCTTGCGGGGGATATAATCACACAGAACAGAATGAAAAATATTATGCTTGTCCAAAAAAATTGAGAAAATTTTGTTATGTTTTTCAATTCCGCTCCTTTTTATTTGACTTGTGAATGTAAATTATTCTATAATAACTATGATATTATATATGCTGTATGATATCTTTTTATTTTTATAAAAAAAGAGGGATTATGTTTAAGATTGAAAATATAGTTGAAAGGGCAAAGAAAAAACAAAAAATTCTTGTTTTTCCAGAAGTGAGTTTTTCGGACAAAGTTTTTGAAGCGGTGAAAATTTTGCAAAAAAAGAAAATTGCAAAAATTTTGCTTGTCGGAGATGCTTGCGCCCTTGTTTTGAGAGATAAAAAGTTTTCCGAATTTGAAATTGTCAACCCCGCAAATTTTTCCGATAAAGACAAACTTATCAAATTTATTTATGACAAGAAAAAGAGTGACGGGATAACAATAGAACAAGCGGAAGACCTTGAAAAAGATGTTTATTATTTTTCATCGGCACTTGTTGCATGCGGATATGCTGACGCAATGATTGCGGGCGAAAACTGCACAATTGACAAGGTGCTGGAACCCGCTTTGAAGATTGTTAAAGAAAAAAATAAAAAAGAAAAAATTTCTTCAAGCACTTTGCTTTGTGGCAAGAACAAATTTTTAGGTGGCAAAGCACTTCTTTTGTCCGACTGTGAGATAAATGCAAGACCAAATGCCGATGAACTTTGTGTCATTGCAAGTCAAACTCTTGAAACAGCAAAACTTTTGGGAGTTGGTGAAAAAGTTGCATTTTTATCAAATTCAACTCACGGCAGTGCAAAAAGTGGTGATATTGATGTTGTCAAAAATGCTTTTGACAAATTCTCAAAGAAAGAAAAAGATGTTGTTTGTGACGGAGAGTTGCAGTTTGAAACCGCTCTTGACAAAACCTCTTGCAATCTCAAAGCAAAGGACAGCGTTTTGCAGGGCGATGCAGATGTGTTGATTTTCCCTGATGCACAGTCTGGAAATATCGCAAGTCAAGCAATGCGTTTTGTTGGTGGATTGACGGCAATTGGAGTGATTGTGCAAGGGTTGTCAAAGCCTGTGAATATAATCTCAAAAACATGTTCAGTTGAAGAACTTGTTGCCTTGGGAGCAATCACTGTTTTGCAGTGCGAAGATGAGAAATAAGGAGATTTATTTGTGAAAATATTGGTTATAAATGCGGGGAGTTCATCGCTTAAATTCCAATTGCTAGATATGGAGACTGAAAAAGTTATCGCAAAAGGGAATTGTGAGCGTTTGGGGCTTGCTGGGGCAACAATTTCATACAAACACGGACAGATTGAACAGAAATTTGACGGAGCAAAAGACCATAAAGACGCAATTCAAAAGGTCTTGAAGATTTTGACTGACAAAGAATATGGTGTGATTGAAAGTGTTGAAGAAATTGATGCTGTTGGACACAGAGTTTTGCATGGCGGTGAGATATACACGGAGCCTGTGCTTGTGAGCGAACAAGTTTTGAAAAATTTGGACGAGTTCGTCCCTCTTGGACCATTGCATATGCCTGCAAACTTGGCGGGGATAAAGGTTTGTCAAAATGACATGCCAGACAAACCACAAGTTGCAGTTTTTGACACTGCTTTTCATTCAACAATGCCTCAAAAAGCATATATGTATGCAATTGATTATGATGATGCAAAGAAATTTCACATAAGAAAATACGGCTTCCATGGGATAAGTCACAGTTATATTGCTTGGAAGGTGTCTCAAGTGCTGGGAAAGCCTCTTGATAAAACAAATGTTGTTGTCGCTCATTTGGGGAATGGTTCAAGTGTGACGGCGATAAAGAACGGGAAAAGTGTTGACACAACAGCAGGGTTCACACCTCTTGAAGGGGTTGTTATGGGGACCCGTGCTGGCAATGTTGACCCAACAGTTGTTCAATTTTTGTGCCACAAAAAGAATATGTCAGTTGACCAAGTGATTGAATATCTAAATCGAAAAAGCGGTGTGCTTGGAATTTCTGGTGTTGACAGTGATATGCGTGCAGTGGAAGACTCCGCTCTTGAAGGGAATGAAAGATGTTCACTTGCAATGGATATGGCATCTTATTCCGTGAAAAAGTATATTGCAAGTTTTCTGGGTATTCTCAATGGTGCGGACGCAATCGTTTTCACGGGCGGTGTTGGCGAAAACAGTGCTGTTATTCGTGAGGGTGCAGTTGGTTCAATGGACAGTTTTGGTGTTGTCCTTGACAAAGAAAGAAACGAAAGTGCAGTCCGTGGCGGAGGTGTTCAGTTGATTTCCACTGATGACTCAAAAGTGAAAATTTATGTTATTCCAACTGATGAGGAATTGATGATTGCCCGTGCAACGAAAGAAGTTGTCGAAAAATTATAAATTATTTTTTGAAAAAGGCAAATAAAACTTGACAAAAGTTTTCTAATAGGGTAAAATAGTCGAGCAAAGGTAAGAATTTTTGGCATAAATGTCATTTTTTCTTATATTTATAGAAAAGGAGAGATAGAAATGGCTGTTCCAAAACATAAGGTTTCAAAACAAAGAAGAAACACAAGAAATTCTGCGAATTTCAAGGCTGCGGCTCCAACTCTTGTTGAATGCCCAAAGTGCCATGAACTTAAAGCCCCACATATTGTTTGCAAAAATTGTGGGACATATAAAAACGAAACTGTCGTTGCAGACAAGAAAAAGAAAGATTAGTTTATCGTTTCAAAATTCTCGACCAAATTGGTCGAGTTTTTTTGTTTTCTTGGTGTTTTCGAGCATATTCTTTTGACTTTTGGTGTGATTTTTTGGTATATTGATTATATCTTATTTATTTTGATGATATGGAGGAAATATATGAAAATTGTTGTTGATGCATTTGGTGGTGACAATGCGCCACTTGAAATTGTTGAAGGTGTTTTGCTTGCTCTTGCAAAAGACAAAAATTTGACTGTTGTTTTGACGGGCGATGAAGCCAAAATAAAGGAAATTTTGGGCGATAGAACTGAAAGAGTTGAAATTGTTGATGCAAAAGAAGTTATCACAAATGACGACCAGCCAACACTTGCAATAAGACAGAAAAAAGACTCTTCTTTGGTGAAAGCATTTGATTTATTGAAAGATGATGACGAAGTTGTGGGGCTTATCTCTGCTGGAAGCACGGGTGCAGTTTTGACGGGTGCAACTCTTAAAATGGGGAGAATTAAAGGGATTTCTCGTCCTGCACTTTGTCCAATTTTGCCAACTGTTGTTGACAACAAAAGTGTTATGATTTGTGATTGCGGAGCAAATGTGGATTGCAAGAGTGAACATCTTCTTGACTTTGCGATTATGTCGTCTGCATATTATTCTTGCATGTTTGATGTTGAATCTCCAAGAATTGGCTTACTGAACAATGGGACGGAAGAGCATAAGGGCAACGAATTGACAAAAACAACTTATCCGCTTATGAAAAATCTTCCTATAAATTTTGTTGGAAATGTTGAAGCGAGAGAAATTATGTCGGGTGATGTTGATGTTGTCGTCACGGACGGATTTGCGGGAAATGTTCTTTTGAAATCCGTTGAAGGTGTCGCTTCGGCAATGTCAAAAATGATAAAAAAGGAAGCAAAAAAGAATCTTTTTTCAAAAATTGGTGCTTTGCTTATGGGTAAATTTAAGGGCATAAAGGCAAAAATGGATGTCAACAAGTATGGCGGAGCAATTTTCCTTGGGTGCAAAAAAATTGTTGTCAAGGCTCACGGCAACGCAAATCGTGAGATTGTTGAGAATGCAATCAATCAAGTTGTGAGATTGCACACTCATAGACTCAATGAAAATATTGCAACTTTGATTGAAACAAAAATGGTCGCTGATTCTGCAAGTGGTGTGAATGGAAATGATTGAAGAAAAATTGGGTTATAAATTTCAAAACTATCAACTTCTGGAACGAGCATTGACTCATCCATCAAAATCAAAAGAAAATTATCAAAGATTGGAATTTTTGGGTGACAGCATTCTTGATTTTCTTGTTGGGGAGTATTTGTTCAAAAATTGTGACAAGCCCGAGGGCGATTTGACAATTTTGCGTGCTCATTATGTGTCGGAAGACCACTTGTCAAAGTGTTTTGATGAAATGCAAATTTCTGACAGTGTTCTTCTTGGAAAGAGCATGAATGGAGAGTTGACTCCTGCAATAAAATGTGATGTTTTTGAGTCAATTGTTGCAGGAATTTATCTTGATGGGGGAATTGATTGCGTCAAAAAGTTTATCGTTGAAAAATTGCATTTGGAAGATTTTGAAAATGCAAAAAATGACAACTATAAATCGCAATTACAAGAGTTGATTCAAGCAAATTTCAAATGTGCAATGAAATATGAAACAGTGAAAGTTGATGATTATTTTGAAGCAAAATTTTATATGGACGAAGATTGCATCGCCGTTGGATATGGAAAGGACAAGACAAAGGCAGAGCAAAATTGTGCCTATGTTGCAATAAACAAACTTTTTGTTGAAGAAGATGAAGAATAATTCTCATCAAAACTTAAATTAAGGATGGTTTTATATGTATTTTAAGAAAATTGAAATGATTGGCTTTAAGTCTTTTGCCGACAGAACTGTTGTTGAGTTTAACGGTGGTTTCACAGCAATTGTTGGGCCAAATGGTTGCGGGAAAAGCAATGTTTCCGATGCTATTCGTTGGGTTTTGGGTGAGCAAAGCGCAAAGTCTTTGCGTGGTGACAACATGCAAGATGTCATCTTCAAAGGGACTGAAAAGCGAAAAAGTTTGTCATATTGTGAAGTCACTTTGACTTTTGACAACACGGACAGATTTTTTAATATCGCCTATGATGAACTCTCCATAACAAGAAAGTTGTATCGTTCGGGCGAAAGTGAATATCTTATAAATAAAAACACTTGCAGACTCAAAGATATCACTGATTTGCTCTTTGACAGCGGAATTGGAAAAAATGGCTATTCTGTCATTGGACAGGGGAAAGTCAGCGAAATTGTCGATGAAAAGCCAGAAGAAAGGCGTGCAATGTTTGAAGAGGCTGCGGGAGTTGCGAAGTTTAAGTCGAGAAAGGACGAGGCGGAACGAAAACTTGAAAGAACCCGTGATAATTTGGTGAGAATTGATGATATTATCAACGAAATCGAACGCCAAATGGGACCGCTTAAAAAACAAGCGGAGGACGCAAAGAAATATTTGGAATATAAGGGACAACTCAAAGATTTGGAAGTCAATGCCTATATTTCTCAATATGAAAATGCAAATATCCTCAAAGAGCAGATAAAATTGAAAATGCAAGCGTTGGAAGAAGAACTTTCAAACAGACAGTCCGACCTTGAAAAAATCACAACTGACTATGACAAGCAAATGAATCAGTTGACTGAATTTGACAATGAAATTGCGTCATTAAATGACGAACTTTTGCGTCTTACTGTCGAACTTGAAAAGCAAGAGGGTGAGACAAAAGTTGCTCGTGAGAGGGTGAATTATACACGAAAGGAAAATGACAGACTCAATCTTGATATCACAAATGCAAACACAATGATTGAAGCGTGCGACAAACAAGAAGAAACGAAACTCAAAGAAAGAGAAGAGTTGAGTGAAAGATTGTCAATCTTGAACAAAACCTATGAAAATTTGTCAAACAAGCACCTTAAAATTGTTGATGAAATGTCTTTGAACGAAACGGAAGCGGGGCAATCTCAACAAAAGATGCTTGAAACTTTGGGTTCTTTGTCAGATATAAAAAGCGATGTGTCAAGACTTGAAACAGAGAAGAATTTGTTGATACAAAACAGAGAAAATTTGGGCAAAAATCTTGCAGATATTGCATCAAAATTGAAAACTGTGAAAGAGTCTTATGACGAATTGCAAAAAACTATCGAAGCGGAAAAGATTGAATATCAAAAAGTTAAAGCGGAAAATGAAGAACTTTCTGGCAATATTTTTGTGACGACAAGAGACATTCAAGAACTTGAAACGGAAAGGGCAAGCACTGTCACACAAGTGAAAGTTTTTGAAAACAGAAAGAAATTGCTTATTGAAATGCAAAATGAGTATGAGGGCTATGCATATAGTGTAAAGAAAATTTTGAAGGAATGCGAGAAAAATTCCGCTATTAGCAACAAGGTTGTTGGCGTTTTGGCATCGTTAATCAAAGTGCCTGCACAATATGAAACAGCAATTGAAATTGCATTGGGCGGGGCAGTGCAAAATATTGTCACATTCAATGAAAATGGGGCAAAGGAACTTATTCAATTTTTGAAGACAAACAACTATGGAAGAGCGACTTTCTTGCCTGTCAACACAATGAAAAGACATGATATGGATGCAAGTGCAATATCGGGCAAAAAGGGGGTGTTTGGTGTCGCAAGCAAGTTGATTTCGTATGACAGACAAATCGACAGCGTTATAAGCAATTTGCTTGGCTCAACAGTGATTGTTGACACAATGGAAACTGCCGTTGCTCTTGCTCAACAAAACAGATTTTCGTTCAAAATTGTCACCCTTGACGGCGGAGTTGTCAGCACACAAGGGTCTTTGTCGGGCGGAAGTAAAAAGAATGAAATTGTCAATCTTATTTCAAGGGAAAGAGAAATTGAGAGTTTGACAACGGAAATTGATAAGTTGACAAAGAAAGAATATGACATCAAAAACAAAGTGAATTTGATGACAATCAATTTGAATGATTCAAAAGCAAAAGAAAAGAGTGTTTCTTCAAAGAAAAGCGAAATTGAGATTCGAATTGCGACCGAGCAAGAAAAGTTGGAGGCTTTGAAGAAAGATTTGGACGAACTTGAAGATGAGAAAAAAGTTTGTGAAATGGAAAACACAACTGTTGCAAACAAACTCCAAATCATTGAAAAAGATTTGTCACAATCAAGTCTTAAACAGAACGCTTTGAGTGGAAATAAGGAAGATGCTGACTTGCTCGTGAAACAAAAGCAAGACCGATACAATGAAATCCGTAAAGAAAGAGATGAAATCGTTGCGAATATGACAACTGTCAAGGTTGACATTGCTTCATGTGACGCAAAAATAAAGGCTGTTGATGACGAACTTGACAGAGTTCGACTTGAAAGAGATAAGCAAAAATCAAATATTGCAAACATTCAATCAGCACTGGAAGAAAATGAGAAATTTATTGCAAGTGCGGAGGAGATGATTCGTGAGAAAATCGAAAATGCGAAACCTTCAGAAGCAAAAAACAAATTGATTGAAATAAAGCAAAATATAACAAAATTAGGCAATGACAAACTTGCCGTTTCCGCAAGCATAAAAGAACTTGACGAAAACAAAACAAAGACAATGGAGCAAATTTCCGTTGTCAATGACAAAAAATATCGTGAAGAGGGCAATTTCTCAAAAGTTGACTCTGACCTTGAAGCGATGCAAGAAAGAATTTATGAAGAATATAGTTTGACTTATTCGGGTTGTTTGGAATTTAGGCGTCCAGATTTTGATGTTAAAGAGGCGATGATTTCTATAAACAAACTCAAAAAAGACATTTCCGCTTTGGGATATGTCAATGTTCATGCGATTGAAGATGTCTCAACATTACTCGATAGATACAATGAAATGTCAACACAAGCGGATGACTTGAAGAAAGCGGAAGAAGATTTGGTGAAAATTATCAAAGATTTGTCAAATGAGATGCTTTCAAAGTTTAATGACGAATTTAACAAAATCAATGACAGTTTCAAAGTTGTGTTTAGAGAACTTTTCGGTGGCGGAAATGCTCATTTGGAACTCACGGAAGCGGAAGACCCACTTGAAGCGGGGGTTGAAATCATGGCACAATTACCAGGAAAAGCACAAAACAAATTGTCGCTAATGAGTGGTGGAGAAAAGACTTTGACGGCGATTGCTTTGCTTTTTGCAATTTTGAAATTGAAACCTCTTCCATTCTCTCTGCTTGACGAAATTGAAGCGGCACTTGATGATGCAAACATTGAAAGATTTGCAAGTTATTTGAAAAGGCTTTCACAAACAACACAATTTATTGTTATCACACACAGAAAGCCAACAATGGAACTTGCCGATTGCTTGTATGGTGTGACAATGGAAGAGCGTGGTGTTTCAAAAACTGTTTCAGTCAAACTTGCAGATGCAATCGCACAAGTTGACAATGACAAAAACTAAAAGGAAAATTTATGGGGCTTTTTAAGAAGATTGGCAACGCTCTTCGAAAAACAAAAGAGGCGTTTGCGAGAAAAATTGATGCGCTTCTATCTCATGGGGAGATAAATGATGATCTTTTCGATGAGTTGGAAGATATTTTGGTGTCGTGTGATATTGGTGTTCACTCTTCAATTGAAATTGTCGAGGAACTCCGTCATCAAGCACATGTCAAAAAGATTAGAACTGCGGAAGGCGTGAAAGCTCTTTTGAAAGAGATTATCACGGGATATTTTGACGACGCTCCACACATTCAAATCGAATATCCAGCAATCATCACCATTATTGGAGTGAATGGAGTTGGAAAAACGACAACCATTGGAAAACTTGCAAATTATTTTAAGTCGCAAAAAAAGAGTGTGACATTGGTTGCGGGCGATACTTTCCGTGCGGCAGCATCTTCACAACTCAACGAATGGGCAAATCGCACAAAGACGAGAATCATAAAGCACGGCGAGGGTGCAGATGCGGGGGCAGTTGTTTTTGACGGAATAACAAGTGCGAAGGCAAATGGCACTGATGTTCTTTTGGTGGACACAGCGGGGAGATTGCACACAAAAACAAACCTTATGGCAGAACTTCAAAAGATTGAAAAAATTGAAAATAGAGAATTTCCAGAGGCTCATAAATACAATTTCATTGTCCTTGATGCAACGACAGGACAGAATGCTTTGTCGCAAATTGGTGCTTTTTCGGAGTATGCAAAAATTGATGGAATTGTGTTGACGAAACTTGACGGGACGGCAAAAGGCGGAGTTATTATTGCAATTGAAAAAGAATACAAATTGCCAGTCGTTTTTGTTGGGACGGGTGAAGGTGTTGACGATATTGAAGAGTTCTCCCCAAAAGATTTTGTTGACGAATTATACTAAATAAATGGTGGTATGCATTGCATGCCACCACAATATATTGATTTGAAAGAGTGGGTTATGAAAAATAAACTTGAAGGAAAAATTGCTGTTATAACGGGTGCGAGCAGTGGCATTGGGCTTGCAGTTGCAAGGAGATTGCACTCATGTGGTGTGAAAATTTTCAATATTTCTCGTTCGAAAATTGATGAAGATATTTTTGAAAAAAGTTTTGAGTGCGACATAACTGACGATAAAAAAGTTGAACAAGTTGCAAGTGAAATTGTTGGACAAGTCGGAAAAATTGATTTTTTGCTTTGCAATGCGGGAATGGGAATTGGCGGTCTTGTTGAGCATTCAAAACTTCAAGACATTCAAAGAATTATGGATGTCAATTTGACTGCAACAATGAAGTTTGCAAGGATATTTATTGAGCATATAAACGAAAACGGAAAGATTGTTTTCACGGGGTCTGTGGCGTCCTTTATTCCATTGCCATATCAAGCATGTTATAGTGCAAGCAAGGCAGGGCTTTTGAGTTTTTCCCGTGCCCTGGCAACTGAACTTAAACCTCGAAAAATCAAAGTGACAACAATTATGCCGTGTGACACAAAGACGGGGTTTACTGATGCACGAATAAAAACAAATTCGAGTGACGCAAAGGAAAATCACGGAATTGTCAAAATGGAAAAATGGGAAAGAAATGGAAAATCTCCTGATGTTGTCGCAAAAGTTTTCGTGAAAGTTTTGAAAAAGAAAAATCCGCCATTGAAAGTGACTGACGGGGCGATTTGGGGCTTTGTCTACTTTCTTGTTGGGCTTTTGCCAACAAAATTTGTGAATTGGCTTGTTGAAAAAATATATGTGTAAATCTTGACTGCTCTTTGTGGGCAGTTTTTTGTTGTCCGTTTTTTTGATATTGTAGCAAAATTCGACAACATTCGTCATATATATCCATTGAGGTGAGTGATGATTGTTGAAAGTTTTGCTTATTTTTTTAGTCGCATTTGCATTTTTACAAATTTTGTGAACACAACACAAGGGTTTCCGAAACCGCTTACTTTGGAAGAAGAGAAAATTGAATATGAAAAAATGAAAAAGGGGGACAAAAGTGCGAGAGAAAAACTTATCAGGCACAACTTGCGACTTGTTGCACATATTGTGAAGAGATACACAAATTCGCTTGAAGCGGATGACTTGATTTCTGTTGGAACGATTGGATTGATAAAGGCGATTGATTCTTTTGACTACACAAAAAACACCCAACTTTCCACTTATTCGGCACGATGTATAAACAATGAAATTTTGATGCTTATCCGTTCGAATAAAAAACACAAAAATGTTGTGTCTTTGAATGCTTTGACAACAAACAATGATGATGATAAGGATTTGGAACTTGAAGATGTGCTATCTTCGGACACGGACGAATTGTTTTTGCAAGTCGAGACATCTTTATCCGTGCAAAAGGTCAATCAAATAATTTTAACTCATCTTGATGAGCGGGAGAGGAAAGTTGTCAAACTTCGCTATGGAATTGACTGCAAAAGGGCATACACGCAAAGGGAGGTGGCGGATATGCTGGGGATATCACGCTCATACATTTCTCGAATCGAAAATAAGGCGCTGAAAATTATCAAGGAAGAATATGAAAAACAGTCTGAAAAGCTGAAAATCAAGACATAAAAAAAGCAATGCATTTTGATTTGCATTGTTCTATTTTTATTCCCAATAATTATGTTTCGTTTCCTGTTTTTGTTTTGTATCTTCCATTATTGCAATTTTGAGTGTATGTTTTCGCAACATCGATGGCTAATTTAGTGTTGAAAAAAGCACTATCAGCAAATCTCGTGTTTGGCGAAATCACAATTTCTTTCAGTGATGCACAATTTGCATATGCGAAATTGTCAACAGTTTTCACATTATCTGGAATTTTAACTGCTTTCAATGAATTGCATCCACCAAAGGCATAATCTCCAATGCTTGATACACTATTTGGAATTGAAATATTTTCAAGCAAAGTGCAATCAGCAAAGACTCTGTCTCCAATCGCTGTGATTGAATTTGGAAGTTTGATATTTTGCAATGAAGTGCAGTTTGAGAATGCTTGCACTCCAATGGATGTGACGGTGTCTGGGATTGTTATATTTGGGAGTGATGTGCAATTTTCAAAAGCGAACATTCCAATGCTTTTGATTGTGCTTGGAAATGTCACTGATTGCAAATTGTGGCAATCACGGAATGCATTATCTCCGATTCCTACAAAACCTTCAGGGATTTCAAATGATGTGCAATCTGTTGGGACGTTCACCAAGACCCATCCACCAAGATTTCTATCCATTTTGAAGTTTTTCATGCTTAATTTGGGATTTTTTTGAATAATATCTTCTACGTTTTCAGTCATTTTTTTTCTCCTAATTCTTTATTATAATTTTTTATGTCCTTTTTTGATATTTTGTGATATTTCTTTGAATATTCCGTCATCCCATAGCCATAATTCTGTTTAATATTTCTTTTGCATTTTCTCCGTTATTTTTCATTTTTTATCCCTCTTTATAAAATGTCTTTTATTTATATTTTCTCAATTTGATAAATGTTTTTGCATCTTCTGTTTTTGCATCTTCTGTTTTTGCGGGTTTCTTCGCTTTTTTACAAGGCTTTTGACTTTCTTTTTGTTTGAGCCATGCAAGATATCGATACACAAGTTCAATATTTTTTTCTTCAAATTTCAATAGCGGTGCTGGTGCTTCTTTCATAAGTTGAGTTGCTTTTTCTTTGAATAAATTGAAAATTTTTTGCTCAAAGGAAACTTGAATGCTCTCAT